>JAJDCM010000059.1 GCA_029260825.1 Planctomycetota bacterium
TGCAAAAGGCGATCAAGGAGAACTCACGCCTGGTTCATAGCGTGGCAACAACGGGCGAGATTTGCGTGGAAGCGTGCGCCCACACAGGCCGCATTCCCGTGGTCGATTTCCTGCTCGAAAACGGGGCACCCTACTCACTGCCGACGGCAGTTGTACGAGGAGATCAAGAGTCGGCCAAGCGGTTGCTGGAAGAGGATCCCAACCGGATTCACGAGCGAGGCGCTCATGACTTTGCCCTCTTGTGGTATCCCGTCATCGGCGGAGGCAATGTGGAGATGATGAAGTTCCTGCTCGATCGCGGAGCAAGGATTGAAGAACAACATTTCCTGGGAACGACCGCTCTACACTGGGCCTGTATGCGAGGTCCGATCGAACTTGTCGAACTCCTGATTGACCACAAAGCGGATGTGAACCGGGTCAGCCGGAAGTTCCGTGTCGAGGGGGAGACTCCACTCCAGCTAGCCCGGCGAAGTAACCAGGAAAAAATCGCCGAGATGCTGACCAGTCGAGGTGCGGTGTAGCGAGCGATGATTTAATCCCACTCCAGCTATTCTTCCGACTCACTTCGATCAAGCTTCTTTGTCACCCGATCCAGGTGTCCATAGTAGTAGCCAAGATCCGGCTCCCGCAGCGCCTTCGCCATCCGTGTCGCCTGCTTGTATTTGGCAAGAGCCTCTTCAAGTCGCCCGGCATGCTCAAACCCCTCGCCCAAACTATCATGGGAGTAGGGCGATGCGGGAAACCGCTCAACGGCCAGAGCAAAGAGTTCGAGCCCACGACTCACCGACCGCTTGTGATAAATCGCAAAGTATCCCGCCTCGACAAGCGGCCCAAGAGGCAAGGTGCGAGGACTATCATATTGTTTCGACGCACTTTCGTAGTGCGCATCAACAGATTCAATGGACATGTTTACGATCTGCTCCGACGTCAGGTTCCAGTCCCGATAGATCGACTGAATCCCTCGCAAAGTAGAGGTGAGTCGCACGGTCATGTGATTCTCCTCATCGTCGATGAACCAGTCCCAATCGGCATCCGACGGAGCCTTGAAATCAAAAACACCGACAAGTCGACGAAAGGGCTCCCGGGTGGCACGTTCATCGCCGAGTGAAAGATGGATCTGCTTGGGAAGGCTCTCCTGACCGGAAAGAAACCCTTCGAAGCGCGATACGAAGCTCTCATCCCATTCAAGGGACGGACTCTGAGCAATATATCCCTGAAACGTCTCTGACATGGTCATCAGCGCCTGAAGAACCATGAGGCCGCCCAGCGAATGACCGGCGAAGATCCGGTAATTCGAAACCCGGTACGTTGCCGTGATATGGGGAAGCACTTCGTCCCGCAAAAACCGAAGAAAGATCTCTCCCCCCCCGCTCTCCTCATGTTCCAGCGTGGCGGTCGGCGTGAGATCTCGCCAACGATTGGTGTTCGCGATCCCCACGACAATCATGCGGGGAATCCCCCCCGACTCGGAAAGCCCATGAACGATACCGGCGGTATGCTTGAAGCAGGATCTGCCATCAAGAACATAGAGAACCGGATACTTATCGGAAGCCGACCCCGCCCCGTAGCCGTTGGGCAAGTAGATCAGGAGCTCACGCTCTTCGCTCAGGATCTTTGAATCAATCTTCGTTGAATGACCCATCACTACCGGCGATCGGGCGAAGAGCCGAGAACTCCCTCCCAGAAGAATCAAGACGAGCAAATACAGTCTTCCGGCTCTCCTCCACAGGTTCAGGCTTCTTTCTCTCACGAAACACTCCATTCAAAATGAATCCTCGGCGACCTGGAAAACAACTCACCTGACCCTACGATCGAGAAACCTCACTCACTGATACAATTTGCTAAAGTGTCTCAATGACATTCTGGACGAAATCTCTTCTGGACCGGAAAGGTCCCTGCTATGCGTCCCTTTGCGAGGCCATCTCGGATGCGGTCGACCGGGGAGACCTCCGCCCCGGGGACAAGCTCCCCTCTCATCGCTGGCTGGCAACCCGGCTTGGAGTTGCGGTGGGGACGGTCACGCGCGCTCTTTCGGAAGCAACCAAACGGGGTCTCATCGTCGGCGAGGTCGGCCGGGGTACTTTCGTCCGTCACCTTCCGCCCAAGGAGCTGACACTGGTAAAAAGCCATCACGACGTCCCCGTTTCGATCGACCTGTACCAGAACCTCACTCCCCTGACTCCCCGACTCGAAACCCGGTCCTGGCTGGACGCGCTCGGTGCAATCCGACGCTCGACGGACCTGGCAACACTGGCGAGGACAAGCTGGAGCGAACTTTCACCCCGTCAGCAACGCGCCGGAGCAAAGTGGATTCAAAGGCTTGGAATCGAATTCCCTCCGGCGCGAATCATACCTTGCCCAGGGCTCCAATCTGCTTTGTGCGCCCTTCTCATGACGCTCGCTCGCCCAGGCGACCTGGTCCTTTCACCGGCACTTGCCCACCCCTCGATTCAGGCGCTGTGTGACAGGCTATCCCTCAAGACGCGAGGCCTGGCCATGGATGCAGGTGGACTTCTACCGGAAGCATTCGAAGCGGCCTGTCAGGATTCCCGTCCCGTCCTTCTTCACCTTGCCCCGACTCTCCAGTCACCAACAGCAACCACTCTTTCAGCTGCTCGACGACGCAACATCGCCCGCATCGCAAAACGCCATGAAGTCACTGTCGTCGAGGAGGAATCGGCGGCCTTTCTTCTCCCGGATCCTCCCCCTCCCATCACGACTTTCGCGCCCAAGAACACGATCCTCCTGGCCGATCTCCGCGACGGTCTTTCCCCGGGTCTGCGCACCCTCTATGTCGCTGCCCCCGAGCACCTGTTCAATGCCATCGCGGGAACAGTGGCCGCGGTGAGCGGCGTGGCAGCCCCACTCCTTGCCGAGGTTGCCAGGCAATGGATTGAAAGCGATATCGCCGGCCGGCTGATCACGGCTCGAAGAAATGAACTACGGCTCCGAAACCGGATCGCGTCAACCGTCTTTCGTGAACGAAACATGCGGTGCCACCCCCTCGGACTCCACGTGTGGCTCGAACTACCCAGACTCCTCCGCTCCGAGGTCGTGGCGAAACATGCTCTCGATCAAGGAATCGCTGTAACCACGGCCGAGTGGTTCGCCATCGGTGGAGAAAAGGCTCCGGAGGCAATTCGCATCAGCCTGGGAAACGTCCCCACCCGGCCGGAGCTTCGCCGGTCTCTTGCCAGAGTGAATCGCCTCCTCGACGGCAATTGAAAGAACCTATTTTGGAAGTGGACACCAGCAGTCCGTTGACTGGGTTGAAAGGGCTGTCCTCGACGGAATTCTAATCTGTCAAAGGGCTGCTAAGCGTGATCACGGACTACTTGACTTCAGGAGCTAGCTACCATTATGATTCGTCAAATCATCTGGAGGAAAAAACGATGAATCTGACCACGACCTTCGCTGGCGCAACCTTCGCTGGCGCAACCTTACTGGTGCTTCTTACTGGCTGCGCTTCAACGAGAACTCACTCGAACCAAACCACCGCCCCCGAGAGCGCGACGACAGGCGCTCAGCTTTTCGATGGCCTTGGCGATTACCAGCGCGCTTTTACTACTTCCTCCGAGAAGGCTCACGATTACCTTGTCCAAGGTTTCTTGTGGACCCAGGCCTTCAACTATGATGAAGCCACACGCTCTTTCCGGGAGGCAGCTCGACTCGACCCGGACTGTGCCATCGCTTGGTGGGGAGTCGCGTACTCGGAAGGACCGAGCTACAACCATGCGAAAATGACGAAAGAGCGCCAGAAGACGACATGGGAAGCGATTCAGAACGCGCTCACTCGAATCAACAACACCACACCCGTGGAGCGGTCCCTGATCAACGCGCTACGACAACGATTCGCGAATCCGTACCCGGAAGACCACGCACACCTCGACCAGGCCTACGCAAAAGCAATGGGCGACGTTTGGAAGCGATACCCGGATGACGCAGAAATCGGGATGCTTTACGCCGAATCTCTTATGGTCCTAAAACCCTGGCAGCTCTACAACAAAGACCGGGAGCCGATCGAGGGCACTGCCCAGATCGAGGCACTGCTGACGGAAGTGCTGGAGCTCAACCCCAACCTCCCAGGAGCTTGTCATCTGTACATCCACGCCGTAGAGCTGAGTAAATCGCCGGAGCGCGGCTTGGTTGTGGCGGATCGACTGAGCACTCTGGTACCTCTTAGCGGCCATCTACTCCACATGCCCTCGCACATCTACACTCGCACGGGGGATTGGGACCGGGCCATCGAGCAGAACGCACTGGCCATGAAGGCAGACGAGCGCTACCGCGCCCTTTCACCCGATCAAGTCATTCAGCACATGTACATGGTTCACAACAATCATATTCGAGCTTACGGCGCAATGATGACCGGTCGCGAAGCCGAGGCTCTGGACGCATCCAACAGGATGTGGTCCCAGATCCCCGCGGACCGGTTGGAAACGATCGCTCCGGAAGTGGACGCATGGATGTGCTCCGTCTACGACGTGCACAAGCGCTTCGGCCGCTGGGACGCGATGTTGGCCGAGCCGGCGCCCCCGGAGTACATGCCCTTCACCCTTGCAACCTGGCACGCCCACCGCGCGATTTCCTTCGCCGCCAAAAAAGACTTCAAAGCAGCTGAGGTTGAATTGAGCGCTTATCGCAAAGTTTGCGAGAGCATCCAAGTAGACCAATTGTCGGAGATGTATACCGTCAAGTCTGCCCAGGGACGCTTGAGCGTCATCGAGCATTTCGTCCCCGGAGAGATCGCCCTGCAACAGGGAGATCTGGACCTGGCCATCGAACACTTGAAAAAGGCAGTTGTTGCCGAAGATAAGCTTGGCTACAGCGGCGAACCACCGGATTACCTTCAACCGATTCGACACACCCTGGGTGCCGTCTACCTGAAGGCGGGCCAACTTGAAGAGGCCGAAAAGTGCTACCGCGAGGACCTGGCCGAATTCCCCGAAAACGGCTGGTCACTCTACGGGCTAGGCCGGGTTCTTCGCATGCAAGGAAAGACTGACGATGCAAAGCTGGTGGAAGAGAGGTTCGATGTTGCCTGGGCAGCGGCGGATGCACCGATCACAACAAGCTGCAAGTGCATCCCGGAGATCTAGGGCAGCTGACTACTTCAACCCTCAGGGCGGGGACATTCCGTCGACTTGCAAGACGACCGATCAGAATGTGTGAACTCGTGTTCGATGCCCCTTGCCCTTTCGCTCGTAGACCGTCACTTCCAGCTTCTGCGGGCTAACATCCACAACGGTAAAATTGTCATCATTAATGACACGGCTGGCATTGGAAAGGCGAAAGATCCCCCCATCTCCACCATCAATGGTGCCCTTAGTTTGAAAATGTCTGGCCGACGGATGCGGGTAGGGCCAAAAAAACGGAGAAGAGATAACAGAGATCAACTTGAGTCCAGTCGGTGAAGTAAGCTCGACACTCATAGAAGCATGGACGTCGCCTGAGAAGAAAGCGACTCGTCTAATCTTCCTTCTTTCGATGTGAGTCAGCAGACTCTTCCGCTGACTCACAAACCCGGCCCACTTGTCGTCGCCCTCGCCCGACGTTGGGTCCGGAAAAAATGGGACTGAAGTAACAACAATCTTTACCCGACCAGAGCCATCGGCGAGCCACGCCTTGAGAGCGCGCATCTGCTGCTCGTTTATCATCTCAGGACTTGTTGGGCTCAGGAATCTCTCCGTACGGGAGTCCGTAACAAAGACATCACAGCAACCATCCGTGTAGTCATACCAGAGTTTCTTAGGCGTCCCGTCCAGCTGACCGTGACGAATCGGAATACAGGGACTGTGTGCCAGCTGGTAGCTCTGGAATGCATGGATCGCGATAGGGAACAGTGTCTTCCAGTCCTTGTCCGACGCGCTGCTGGGCCAATTATTCTCGATTTCATGATCATCAAGCGTCATGTACGTCGGAACCTGGCTCATTAGAGAACAGAGATGGCGCTGAGAGAAAGCATCCCTGTACCGCTTGTAGAATTGACTAACCGTTTTATCAGGGTTGAAAACATTGAGATCATCTGCGTAAATCTGATCGCCCATCATGATTAATTGATGTATCTGCCGGCCATCTGCAATTTGACGATTGATCGAACGAAAAGTTTTGTCACCGCGGCTATCAAAAATGCTACCCAAGAATGTACGGAGGAGGTATCGACATGACCCAATAACAAGAGTGCGGGCTCGTTTGTCGTTGGCGCTCGCAGTTAGGAAGCGCCCCCTACTGGCATCAGCCCAGTCACTGTGCGACTCTCTAAAACGAGCATCATCGAGCTCTGCCTCGGAGAAAAAGTAGCCTACTTCGTACTCGTATGAGGTCTCAGACTTTAGGCGATCAACAATAGCAATGCCGGTCATGTCGAAATTGGGATTCATCTTGAAGAGTCGAGTCTTCTCCCAGGAACTAGAGCCGACCTTTCGATGGCGCAAAGCCCCGAAACACCGACGGGGTATGCCACCGAGGATTTCAGTATCTCCCCGCCCCCAAATGCGGACACGCTTAGGCGTCGTCTCACCAACAATGGGTCCGACGGTCAATGGGGTCAGCTTCATGATGTGTCTCCAATGCTACCAGACTAAAAGGATGCAATTGTGTCGCTCAGGGCAGCCCTTGCTAGATAGATACTCGTTTCAGCCTTCTCCTCAAACCCGTCGCCCCACGTGGAATGAAGACGAAAGAAATTCGACGGGCAAGGGCGCAGACCCTAGGAAGCGATAAGATTGTCCTGGACCGAGTAGCACAAGACGCACTTCTCCCATTGGCACCGCGTTGCAGGGACATCCCATGACTCTATGGCACCATCATAGCAATTCCTCCTATCGACTTTACTCACGCCCTAAATGGTAACGCTCACTGACAACCGCAGTCAAGAGGGAATACCTCGAACAGGCTCGGCCTCAACTACGCAGCCAACACGATGCCGCCCGACTTGGAACACACATGACGCAAGCGCCTCACCGAGATGCTGGCTTGCCACCCAGCGCCATATCCTGTAACGTGGTTACAAGGAAGATCGCTCCGTGGAGCCCGAACTGGGCAATCTAAAGAGGCCATTCTATGCACACCTACCGACCTTTGTTGTTCCCGCAACGCATCTAAAGGAAGCAATCTAGTTCAAAAGGCGAACATAGGAATAGAGCTTGTCGATCGGCAGAATGGAAAGGAGAAAGAAATGGGGAAGTCACTCCAAAAAGTGCTATCGGAAAATTACGATGCAATCGTGGTAGGGAGCGGTTTCGGAGCAAGTGTGGCGATTACCATGCTGGCCGAGGCAGGAAAGAGTGTACTTGTTCTCGAGCGGGGGACATGGTGGGGCAACCCAGAAGGACCTCCCCAGCGAGGAGAGAACAAAGAGGGGACCCCTCTGTTCGATGGCCTCGGAGTCGAAAATCGCCAATGGTGGCCTCGTCCCAACGACGCTAAGGGCATCAACTATATGCTGAACTCCATCTACAAAGAGGTCGATCCGATCAAAGACATCCTCCTGGATTGGAGATCTAAGGACCGTGACCTGGGTCCGAAAGAGAACCGCAGGGGCCTGTATCGAGTAACACGCCTGGGAGACAGAAACGGCAAAGTGGACATCGTCTCGGGCAGCGGAGTTGGCGGCGGTTCCCTCTTCTACTCCGGAGTAAATCTGAGGCCGAAGCCAGAAGTTCTTCAACGGATTGGCTTGGAATATCTCGACGACACTGCATTCGAAATTGCAGGGCGGTGGATGCAAAGCTACCGCGGGAGGATCAATAAGGTCGCGACGACTGTGCCAGTACCACATCGACGTGGAAATTCGTACCAGCTAAAACCAATCACCGTCGGACTCGGACCGGAGTACGAGATGCCTGATCCCGAGCTCGAGCCCCATGAGGAAGATACTCTCCTCGTCGCCCGGTCCTCCGTCTTGAGAGACGCTTGGAGGAGCTCAACAAAGAAGAACAAAGATGGGACGCCGATTGGCGAACTTGCAAAACAAGGCGCTGTCACCGATCCGTGGCACCCATTGCCACTGTCTGTAGTGGAATATGATCCATCAGCTTGGGACGAAGATCCTTGGAGCCTCGCCAAATCACAGAATACAAAAACTGTGAAAGCAACCCTTCTTCGAGCGGCAAGCGTAGATGATACCGAGATAGAGCTTAGCGCTGTATCTGGATTCCCCCTGAATCTACATCAGGAGTTCAGCCTACTTGTGTCCTCCAGCACCTCTCCTAGCGAAATCATGACAGTGAAGAATGTGAGGGATGCTCGATTGACCGTTCTTCGGGGACAATGGCATTCTGACCCAGTACCGCACGAGGCCGGAAGCGAGGTTCGACTCCTTGGACGCGGCAACTCAGACAAGAAGAATTCGTTCTGCTTACGGGAGGGCCGATGCATGGTTGGATGCCTTCCCAGCGCCCGTCATACCCTCTACAAAACGATCCAGACCCTCGTGCAGAGGGGACTCAAGGTGGAAGTGGTTCCCCAAACTAAAGTTTCGTACATCACAAGATCCGGCACCGGCGAGTACGAGGTCCACTTCGAGTCGTTTCTCGAGGATCCAGACGGCAACAAGTCCTCAGTTCGAAGCGGGTACGTATTTATGGGCGCCGGAACACTCGGAACCACAGAGATCCTACTCCGATCCAGGGAGCACACCGGTCCTGCGGGGTTGAACTTGCCTCGAACTCTGGGAGATGGATTCAGCACAAACGGCGATTTCTTCGGGTTCGCCATCAACGTCGATCGATACGATGCAAAGGGGGTTGAGAAAGAGTTCAAGAAACGAAAGAAAGCGAACCCCACAGTGGGCCCGATAAACGCGAGCGGCTTCAACGTAAGGTGGGATCCGTCCGAAGATCCCATTGACATCAACGTTGAAGATGCCGGGATCCCGCCGATGTTCGCTCGATTTATCAGGACGATCATCCCGGGGGCGAACAAACTAGAGATGTTCTTGCGGCTAGCACGAGCCGGAGTCAAACACCTACTGAACCTCGACCCCCTTGATTATTCCGCAGATCCGGACCCGGAGAATCGACGTCAGGCAGCATATCTCACCGAGCGCGAACTCCTATCAGATCTGTTCTTCTTCAACACCATGGGCGCAGGACCAAACGAGCCACGCGGCACGTTCCGTCTAGACCAAGATGGCTCAGGGCTACAACTGCGCTTCTCCAAGAACCAGAGACTGCAGGATTGGGAAGTTTGGAAGCGGACGATAGCGACGATGAAAATACTGACTCGATACATGAGTCCGGAAGCCGCCGATGGAGGTAGCGATCAAAAAAACTTCATCCCCTCCCCCTTCTGGAAGGATCAGGATCGGTTCACGGTCGTGCATCCACTGGGGGGCTGCACAATTGGAGCCGACAAAAAGAAAGGAGGGGTTGACCACTACGGCCGCGTATTCGACGAGGCTAACAATGGGACCCTCAAAGGCCTGTATGTAGTCGACGCCTCTGTAATACCCGGTGCGTTGGGTGTCAATCCGACCCTAACAATAGTCGCTCAAGCAGCCCGATCAGTTGCCCAAGCTCTCAAAGAAATGTCGGCGGATTAGGACCGGATCCAGCTCGAGGTCAAAGAATGCCTGCTGATAGGCGGAATTTCTTCAGCTTTTCCATCCTGCTCGTGTGGACGAGGGTGCATCGATGCACCTTCAGCCGGTCTCAAAACCTCATTCCAAGGCTCCCATGAGAAAGTCTTGAGTTTCAACCATGATTTGCCGTTCCGGGTCACTGACTCTTGCCAAGCCGCAATGTGCACGCCGAAAGGATAGCTCATATGAGTTTCTTCACGCCCACAATCCTGACCCTGTCCTTGCTCTTCTTCGCGGGCTGCTCGGCCGTAGAAAGAACGACTGGCGCTGTTCAAGAGAACACAAAGGCAATCACAACCTCGACTGGACGAATCCAACAAAACAGCACCTCAATTGTGTCATCGAGCGCCATCGTCAGCCAGAACACCGAAACCGTCGCTTGCTCTGGCCGCTCCATCGAAAGAAATACTAAGACCGTAAGAGATTCGATTAATGCGATCAAAGAAAACACTCAAACTGTCTCAAAATCCACAATTCAAGTCAGGGACAACGCGAAAGGAATGCGCGACTCCATGATTTCAATTAACAGCAATACGAAAACTCTGAAAGACTCCCTTGACAGACTCAGGGAGAATACCTTGGCGATTAAGGAATCGACGAGAAAGGTTCACAAAAACACCCTTACCCTTGGTGACTCGGTGGGACTCAACACTTCGGCGATCGCCAAGTCGATCAAGTCGATTTCCGAGAACACCGTCGCCATCAAGAAATCAGTCATACCCAACACAGCAGCCATCAACCAATCAAGGGACGCGATTTCGCTGAACACTATGGCAATCAATGGCTCCGGCACGAAGCTAGATGCAATCGCATCTGCCGTTACCGGGATCACCGCAAATTTCACAAAGATCCGCCAAGAGATCGCGGCGAAGTTTCAACCCGTCCTCTGGACTCTCGTAGTGCTATCGATTGGGCTGCTCTTGGTCTTTGTTTCCATCTACTTTGCAGCGACCAAAAAGACACAAACTCGGTTTGGACGCCTGGCTCTACACCCTCTGTCGCCAGCTATTTTTCTTCTCGTTCACACCGCCTCGGCCCTTGCTCTTGTCTTGTTGTGCCAGTTCGTTTTCAGAAGAATGGTGTCTTGATGCGGCTTTCCGACAATCCTGAAAAGGTCCTCGAACTGCTGATTGCCGAGCGAAATCGACACTTCGACCATCCGTCCGCAATCACCGCCAAGGCGTTCTTTGCCTTCAGCGTAGTAATGACCGGATTGCTTGCTGGCATTCTACTGCGAAAGACCGACGCCGGTCCTCCAGTACCGTTTCTCATTCTTATTCTGGGGATTTTTCCGATTCTTGTCGGGTTCGCACTCTTGGTGTGGGGAATTGTCGAGCATCAAGAGCACCATCGACGACGACGGCAACGCCTGGAGAGACTGATTCACCGCCTAATGAGTACGAACTTGGATGCCAAAGCCGTCGATTCAGTACTGAAAGACACGACCAATCCGGATTCGGAAATCGGAGTGGGACAATACGCGAAGGGCTCGCCACCGGAAGACCTCGAGTGGTTGTTTCTTGCGGAACCTGATCAACGCAGCCTCCCATTTCACCACGACACGAAAATATTTTTCGGTCTACTGACCTGCTTTCTCGGCCCGATTGCCTGGCTCCTCGGTAGCTACTGTTCCTGAGATCTGTGAAGTTGGGACCAACCTCAGTTGGTCGCCCACATCACCGAAGAATCGCCTTAATCCAACGATTCATCACCCTTCAACCGATGGATCGCCGACGATTTCCTCTCCCCGGTTGCGCTGATCGTCTCGACTAGAAAGAAAAGATCTGATGGCAACCTTTTCGCTTGCGTTTCCGTCGGCGTCCAGTCGGACACCATGAGTTCTCCAGATCGAAGAATCTCAGCGCCCTTGCCGTCCTTGGTCACCTCGAACAGAACAACCTCATAGGTAGCGCTGCGATCGCCTCCCGTGTATTTCCAGGAAAATCGATATTCCACAGCCTCTTCTTGACCGGGGAGCGGGGAGAGAATCTTGATCATGTCGGTGCCAAGCAAGGTTCCCGTCGGAACTGAATCCCCCTCTTGAACCTTGTCGTCTCCCGAAAAGGCAATCCACCCCAATCCAACCAAGATCGTCGCTGCAGCCCCGACCCAGAACCACCGAATTCGTTGCCGGATGGGTTCTCGGGAGACGTTCTTTTTGTCCGCCAGGTCGTGAATAACTCTCCCTACCTCCGGGAGGCCTGGAGCATCCGTCAACTGCTCTGCGTCCGCGAGAATGCTTCTCTTGAAGTCGACCGAGCGGTCTATGTACGCCTGCACTTTCTTGACCGAGGTGAGCTCGTCCCGGAGTTCCGGGTGCTTCTCAAAGAACGACACAGCACGCTCATCCCGTAGATCCAGCTCCCCGGCGAGGATCTCCCCGAGAATCCTCTCCTGATCATCTTCTGGAGGCGTCATGGCCTCTCCTCTCCGTGCAGGTTCATCAGTCGCTTCTTCAGCCACGCAAGCCCTCGGTAGTAGCAAGTCTTGGCGCTGTTCGGCGAGATGTTCATGACTGCTCCGATGTCCGCAAATGTTCTCTCTTCGCAATGCTTGAGCCGGATGACGATGGACTCGGGAGGTCCGAGCTCGGCAAGACTCATTTCAAGATGCTCGTACTCCAGTGCCGCGATCTCCTCCGGGGCAACTGCCACGTCGCCGACAGATTCGAGCCGGGCTCCGGCCACTCTGGAGTAGCGATTCTTGAGTCGGATACGATTCATGAACTCAAGGAAACAAAAACGATACACCCACGATTCGAGACGTCCCCGCCCCTGGAACGATCCAAGCTTTCCCCAGATCACGATCAACGTGTCCTGACTGAGATCCGCAAGGTCGTGCTCCGAAAGACTGTGGCCCATCTTCTTGTTAATCGACATGAGGATGCGAGGCACGCACCCCAACCGATCCACCAGAAGACCAACGGCGCCTCCGTCTCCCTCGAGACTCCCACGCACAAGAGAGATATCCTCCTGGCACTGCAGGGCATCCGCCGGCTCCTTTTCTGTTTTCATCATCAATGAGCTTCCCGATGAGCTATTCCGCGGTTGTCCCGGATTCCGGATGAATCCGATGCAACCCCTGCCGATAGCTCCAGGGTCCGGCGCAAATGAGGGCGCGACATGAATTCGCCTTTCTCTGGCCCTCGTACGGCACGACCCAAATCAACGGACTTGCTGGGCGCATGATCGGGGGATCACCCCCGACGGGCAACATGGTACCCCAAACTCACCTCACCCAGAACCGAACCTCGGGAACACCTGTGCCCCTGATGCGTCTTGAGGTGCCCTGGCGGTTCTGATTTTTTCGAATTTTACAACTCGATGACCAGGTATTTCCCTCCCGATCGGCTCGCAATCGGTTCCAGTAAGCCCACGTTGCCGTGACCAAAGGTGATGCAATGAAAGACCATCTTGGCTCGTTTGTTGATCACCGAAAAATAGCGGAGGAGCTCCCCAGGATCCCGGATCCTTCCCGTCGTCGGCATGCCATCGGTGAGGAGAAAGATCGTATCCGCGTCCACTCGATGATTCTTTGACGGCCTCGTAGTTGGCTTCTTGGCCAGACCAAAAGCCACGTTCAAAGCATCAAATGTATTGGTCCTTCCGCTGTTCGAGGAGGCGGTGGCAATCTTCGAGATCCCGAGCGGCGACAGGCGAGACAAGAACCTGATCGCCATGTTCTTGTTCTTTTGATTCGCCGGCACAAGCCCCTTCTTCCACGACTCCACCTTGGAGTGAAAGGTCACGATATTGAAGCTCACATGCCCGGGCAAAGACGCAACCGTATTGATCATCTCCTCCCGGGCAAGCTCGATCTTGGTAGCGTAGTCACCGTAGCGCTTCTTGAACGCAGCGAGCCTCGAAGCATCGTTGGTCTCAAGAGAAAGCTTGTCCGACATGCTTGCCGAAACATCCAACAAGAACAAGATCCGCTGAGACCGGGTCGGGATTCCAGCAAACCCGCCATAGCCTTCTCGCGGCTTCGTCGCATATTGAAAGAGAGCGGCCCTCTGCTTCTTCTGCTTCTCGCTGAGTTGCTTTGCGGTCAGCATCACAAACCGGTCTTTGATTCGATCCCACCACTTCTGCCAATCGGCCGCCGTCTTGGCTGCAACCGCATCGGCAGTGAGGTCGACCAACGCTTCCTGGCAGTCGTCTCGAAGCCGGCCTTTCTCCCGACGAAGCGCGTCGATCAGGGGTTGAATGGTCTCCTTCTTGCGAAACCCTCGCACCGCCTCGATACACGCCGCCCGCACCCGCCAATCAGGATCGGCGGAAAGAAGATGAAGACAACGATCAAGAAGACCTGTTGCCTGCTTCCTTCCCAAGCTGTCGATGGCCGCCAGCCGTACCTGAGGCTCGGAAGCCATGGATAGCTCCAGCAGGGTCGACTCAAGCCGCTCGTCAGTTTCCGGAAGAACCCCGAACACTTCGGCGGTGAGGAGTCGAATCTCGAACGCCGAATCCGTCGCAAGAGGCAAGACTGCGTCAAGCGCTCCCATCGGCGCAGAAATCTTGAAGGCTTCAAGGATCGCCATGTTGACCCGGAGACTCCGTTTCCGACGCGCACCCAGCTTCTCGAACAAAAGGGTAAGAGCAGCCTCAGACGTCTGTCTCGAAAGCGAAATCCGAACCTGGTCCCGGACGGAGGGAGCAGGATCGTTCACCGCAGAAAGGAGAGGAGCAATCGTAAGCTCGTGATTCACGTCGCCAAGTCCCATGACCGCAGCCTTTCGAACGTGCTCGTTCTTGTTGGCGTAGGCCTGGCGAAAGTCCTTCACCGCCTGCTGCGCTTGTGACTCGTTCTCATCCGGAAAGCTCCATCCCGGAAGAGAAAAGAGGGGAAGAACCATCAAGCCAATCAGGCACACAACTCCCCGGTAGGTCCTCTTCATGACTACCTTCCTTCTCTTAATAGGCCTCGGGGAAAACGACTCGCAAGAAAGCCTTCAACTTCTTTCCCGGCCTTTCCCACTTCCCGCGAACAAAAAAAGAATTCCCTTCGAGACCCGGTGCCGATCCTGCCATGACCAGGATTCGTTCCGCATCGGTTCTGACAATCTCGTTCACGAAGCTCACGATATAATCGTAGTGGTAGGGCTCGAACCCGACCATCTCCAATTCGAGAAACTTGACCAGAACAACCGGATCCTGGTTTGGACGGGTTTGCCTCACCTCCACCTGAACCTGCTCGTACTGAGAAAACGCCTCGGCCTCCTCTCCATCAAGAGGAAGACGCTCGCAACCCGGGATGGTTGAGAACAAGTACTCCGTCAGGTTTTCTTTGACCCGGAATAACTTTGGCGGATAGGAGACCTGAACCTCAATCGTCTCGTCCGAGCTCGAAAGACTGGACGGTCGATCCTTCCCGGAGAAGCAAAGACCCACATCGCCCCCGGGATACTTGCAGGCAAACGCGACCGAACCGACGTAACGAAGCACAACGGATACGCCCTCGACTTCAAACGTGTAGTCATATTCGGTATAGCCGGTGTTTGGCATCATGGGCCTGGAAGCTTCGGTTCCGTTCACCTTGAGAGAGCCTTTCCTTCCACCCGCAGCGGAAAGCTTCTTCCCCTTCCCCGTTTGCCCCCACCAGTTCACCTCGATAACACCGCTCTCGCTGGAAGATCGAGGATCCACCTGAAAGCCCAGAAAGAGATCGCCTCGAGAGAGCAAAGCGATTTCCCCCAAACTCATGAACCCGGGAGCCCAGACCGAGCTCGATGAACCATCTCGAGCGGCCAGATCAAGACCCAGAATTCGACGCGCCCGCGAAGTCACCCTCACCACCGGGTCTTCGTAACCCGGCTTGCCGCGAAGGGTCGCTATGTGGTCCACTCCGACCCTTCCATGAATGAAGAGGTAGGGGAAAATCTTCTCACGCTCTTCTTCCGACTTGCTCTTCACATACTGGAGAAGGGTCTTCTCAAGCCCCCTTCGCACCTTGAGGGGGAGCTTTGGGTCTTTTCCAAAGGCTGACCGAGGCATCAACTCAACCAGGCAAAAACTGATTCCGATCAACCCAAGAATCAAAGGTGTTCGTCCGGGCATGGCTGTCCTTTCACAGGGACATCGGCTCGCGGAAAAAGCGAGCGCGCGAGTTCTACGAAAGCAAGAAAGGAGCCAATTCGCAACCTGAATGACCCTGATCACCAACTCCCGACAGGAAAGGGACTTCCGATAGAACTCAAAGTGCTCGAGCCCAGGAGTCCACCGAAAACGTCACCCGGAGGAAACGAATTGGGGCACTTGACCCGGGAGTCATTGACGGCAACCCTTTTCTTGACATAGACTTCTTGATGAAGGATCAGTCGGAGGAGACTACGCAACTCATGAAAAT
Organism: Planctomycetota bacterium; assembly: GCA_029260825.1. Lineage (GTDB taxonomy): Bacteria > Planctomycetota > JACOTG01 > JACOTG01 > JAJDCM01 > JAJDCM01. The sequence continues at coordinate 15,929 of JAJDCM010000059.1, forward strand.
TCGCCCTGTTTCGCCCGCACCCATCGGGGTCCTCGTAGCCATCTTCCTTTTCGCCCTGAGCCCCATTCCCATGAGCGCTCAGAGTCCGTCCCACCTCCACCTTCAAATCCCGGTAAACGGGAATAGCCCCCTTTCTCCCGACCATTTCTTGGACTGGATCGACTGGCTCCAGCAAGAAGGCTACGGAGCGAATCGATGCGGAGCGAATCCGCGCACCGGGACCGTCTTTCTGACCCTCGACTCGGAAGCAGAGCTGACCCCGCTCCTGGACGCCGGGTTTCGAGTGATCTCACGACAGGAATCCGCTCCCCTTGAAGGTGATTCTCGCACCCAATCCCAGTATTTTGACCCCGGAGAAATCGCGGCAATGCTCATGCAGACCGTGAACGATCATCCCGGGATCACCCAGCTGATCAACGTGGGAACCACGTTCCAGGGCCGCACGATCTTCGGGATCGAGATTTCGAATCAACCCGGAGTCGCCGAAGACGAACCGGCCATTCAGTTCAATGCAGCTCACCACAGCCGGGAAGTCGCGACTCCCCACATCGTCATGGACATCATTGACACTTTGACGGACAGCTACGGTTCGAACCCGACGATCACTGCCTGGGTCGACGACTACAAGACGGTGTGTGTCCCCATGGTGAACCCGGATGGAGTTCAGTACGTATTCGACACGGATAGCTTCTGGAGGAAGAATCGACAGACGTACCCGGGAGGATGCACCGGCGTCGACCTGAATCGTAATTATTCCTATCGGTGGGGGCCCGATCGCTGTGGATTCGCGTCCTCCTGCTCGAGCTCCACTCAGACTTACCCAGGCCCCTCGGAGATGTCCGAGCTCGAGACCCAGGCCATGGTCGGCCTCGCAATGAGCTACCATTTCGTCATGGCGACCTCTTATCACGCTTCCGGTCAGTTCATCGACTACCCTTATGCCTGCAGCAATGGAGCCCCAAATGAGATCATGCCGGAGCATCTCGTCATCCATGAGATGATGAATGGCATGGCCGACGGGATCGACGCCGTCGATTCGACACCTCGATATGCAGTCTTCTCACCGGCTTCTGCCGGAGCGTTAAGCGGAGACGATACGAGCTGGTACTATGCAAATCAGGGGACATACTCTTTCCTGGTTGAAGTAGGAACCAGCTTCGAGCCCTCGTTCAGCCTCGTTGCCGGAATCGTCAACCGGAACCGAGGCGGATGGCAGTATCTATACGATCGTCTGGGAGAAGCTCGAATCGATGTGCACGTCAACGACGCTTGCACGAATGATCCGCTCGAGGCCGAGGTCACCTTGCTTGACTTCGTGTTCGACACAGGCGAAGACCCAAGATCAACCTATCTTCCCTTCGGCCGCTGGACCTTTCTTGTGCCTCCAAACAGCACCTACACGGTTCGAGTGCAGAAGAACGGTTACGTCACGCAGGATCTGGACGTTCCGGTCGGGAGTTCCCCGTCATCCGCCACCATTTCCCTTGTTCCCGACGCCGGCTGCCCTCCGAAGCCTCCTACAAACGTTGTCCCCGCCTCATCCGTATGGACTGGAGGCGCGCTCATAGCACTCTTCCTGACATTTGGACTCTTCTTCATCATCCGTGCCCAACGTCTTCCTTGATTCTTTGACTGCCGAGCCAGGAGCTTATTGATGCGAACCATGTCCCTTCCAGCCCTACTTGCAAACGCTCTACTCCTTCTTGTGTTTTCAACTCATGCTCGGGCACAGGTGACCGATCTTGGCCAGATCGACTTTCCCAATTCCGGGGCTCCCGAGGCACAAGAGGCCTTTCTTACCGGAGCCCTACTCCTCCATAGCTTTGAATATGAAGACGCAGCAGAATCCTTTCGTGAAGCTCAGGCTATCGATCCGGACTTCGTTCTTGCGTACTGGGGAGAAGCCCTCACCTACAGCCATACACTGTGGCGGCAGGAGGATCAGGAAAAAGCGCTAGAGGTTCTCGGTCGCCTGGGAACCACCCCCGCGGAGCGAGCAAAAAGAGCCATGACCGAACGGGAAAGAGGGCTCTTGCGAGCTGTGGAACGACTCTGGGGAGACGGGGATCGAAAGACGAGAAAGGTCGCGTACTCCGACGAACTTGCAAGGCTCCATGCGCAGTTCCCGGACGATCTTGAGATCGCTTCCTTTTACTCCATTTCCATTCTCGGAAAGGCCATGGGTGAAAGAGATCACAGACTCGCATTGCAAGCAGCGGCGATCGCCGAGGAGGTCTTTCAAAAAAACCCACGCCATCCGGGTGCCCTCCACTACGCCATCCATTCCTACGACGACCCCATTCACGCACCCCTTGGACTCCGCATGGCCCGTGTCTATGCGAAGGTAGCACCTGCCGCGGCGCACGCTCTTCACATGCCTTCTCACATCTATGTTGCTCTTGGGCTCTGGGAAGATTCCGCATCCTCGAATGAAGACTCTTCCGCGGCCGCCGATGCACGTCGAGCCCGAAAACAACTCAGCATCGAAGCCCGCGGCTATCATTCGCTCTACTGGCTCGCGTACACCTATCTTCAGCTGGGTCGGTTTCAGGAGGCGCGAAAGCTACTTGCGGATATGATTCGAGATGAGAAAGAGAGCGGCACCAAAAGCACCCGTTCGAGCCTCGCAACGATGCGCAACGCCTACCTTGTGGGTACGGGACAGTGGGACGACCCGGTCGCGGAAATCGAGATGGATCCTGCGGAGCTCCGTCCATCGACCGTAGCCAACAACTACTTCGTCTCCGGAGCGGCAGCGGCATACCGGGGAAAGATGGACGAGGCGGAGAAGATCCTCGACAGCCTTCAAGCCCTTCAGAAAAAACTCGGTGACCCGGATTTGATCTCGACCCCGGCTCTTGCCGAAGTTGCAAGTTGCTGCAATCCAGCCCCGCTTGTGGGCCCTTACGGTCCTCGCGGTCGCAAAGAAGTTGCGATCATTACCCGCGAGCTCGAAGGCATCGTGCATCTGAAGAGCAACAGGATTGATGAGGCACTTCTCGCCCTCAAAGAGGCAACCAGAATCGAGGACACATTGAGCTTCGACTTTGGACCTCCGATCATCATCAAACCGGCCCACGAGCTTCTGGGTGAGGTGCTGCTTGAGATCGATCGCCCCGAGGAAGCCGCTGCTGAATTCCAGGCCGCTCTCTTTCGGGCTCCGCGAAAAACTCGCGCGCTTCTTGGGCTCGCTCGAGCTGCCACGAGAACCAAGCAGATCGAAATCGCAAAAGACAGCTGGAATCGACTCGCTCTTATCTTGCATCGGGCGGACGATGAGGTGCCTTACTTGAAGGAAGTGCGTGCATCTTCGTCCGGTACTCCCGGATCATCCACCGTGCAAGGAAACTGAGACCCCTTGGATTCCATTTCTCTTCGCTCGACTCGTCGTCTGGCCCTGGCTCGGGCAGGCCTTCTGAAACCCGAATGGACCGATCTTCCTTCAAAAGCTGCTGGGGGCGGTAAACGAGCCCTCAACGCCGCGCTCGCGGTGATCCGGCGATTCGGCTATCTGCAGCTCGACACCGTTTCCATCTCCGGGGCGCGCACCCACAGCATCGTCTTGTTATCTCGCCTTCAAGGCATGGATTCCACACTGGGAGAACAGCTCCTTCGCCCGGGGAACCCGCTTTTTGAATACTGGGGACATGAAGCCAGCTGGATACCCGTTGAGCTTTATCCATACTTCGGTTTCAGGAGGAAGGAATTTCGCAGTCACCCCTGGTTCGGGGATGTTCTCACCCAGCACAAAAAAATCGCAAAACACATTCTCTCGCGGCTCAGGAAAGAGGGCCCGATGCGGTCCTCGGAGATCGGTGGAAAGAACCACGGCGGGTGGTGGAACCTCGGAGCCGAAAAGAAGGTGCTTCTTGGTTTGTGGTGCGCTGGAGATCTCGCCATTCGAGAACGCTCCGGCTTTCAACGGATCTATGATCTCCCGGAGAGAGTGATTCCCCGGGAACACGCGACGAAGAAAGTGCCTCTCTCCCAGGCGATCGAAAAGCTCCTCCTCCTTTCTCTTGAGGGCCACGGATTTGCCTCCACCTCGACCCTTGCAGCAACCTTTCGCCTCAAGAAGAAGAAAAAGGAAATCGAAAGCGCGCTCAGGCGGCTTCAAGAGAAGAAGTCCATCGTTCCTTGTGGGCTTCTTCCCGAAGATGGATCGTCCATCCGTGGGTGGATCCGGCCCGACGATCTGGAGCTATCCCAGCGACTCTCTCGCATTCGCCCTCGAAAAGATCGAGGTGTCTTGCTTTCTCCATTCGACCCGGTCCTCTGGGATCGAGGACGCGTGCTTCAGCTCTTTGGATTCGATCAGACTCTTGAAATCTACAAACCGGCGCCTCAGAGGGTCTATGGATATTACTGCCTACCGGTCCTTGCTGGAGATCGACTCGTGGGTCGGGTCGATCTGAAAGCCGATCGAAAGAAGGGCGTTCTCAAGGTTCTTTCTCGCCACTTTGGCGGGATCGAAAAGCCAAAGAAACCCGCTCCCTGTGATCAGGAAGCGATGAAGACCGCGCTACTTCGTTTCGGCGATGGGGTCGGGCTCGAGGTGTCGGGTGTGGGAAGTGCTCAAACTATCTGATCACGACATCTTCATTGGATCTGAAGAACCACTCCGTTCGTAACACTGAACCCGGTCGCATTTGCCGAACCAGAATCTTCCAGAAGCGCCTGCATGGAAATCGTCATCGGGTTCGCAAGTCCAGGTCCCCGGTTGAGACTCCAAGGGGCGGTGGGAGGCCCTGAGGTCACGACCGTTCCGGCACAAGCAAATATTGGAATTCCACTTCCTCGAACACACCGAAAAGGCTGAGGGGACAATCCCGAATGAAATGGAGTCGGATTCATGAGGCATCCGATGCTCTGGCCGGCAGCGCCCAGATTCACCGCTAGTGTGGGCCCCGCGACCCATGCCCAGAAGACGTATCTCGCCGACGCCGGACCAGCGGGCGCAGTATCCAAAGTCACTTCGATCGGGGAGTTCACCGTTGTGGTGACAGTTCGCGTGGCACCCCCCGATGACCCATCGACAAAAAGGACATCGGCCCTTGTTCCGTTACCAACGTTCACATTGCCCGACGCACCTTGCTCGAGGAAACTCACCAGACCACACTGAGAGAGTTGATCGACTTCGGCTGCCGTCAGCTCCCCGTCAAAGAAAGCAATATCGTCAAGAACGAGTTGGGTTCCCACGTCACCGAAAAAACCGTTGGCCAGAATAAGATCCTGCTGGTAATTGATGAGGTTAACGATGGCAGGCGTATGCATCGTTACCATAGAAGACCCATCCTGGTAGATGAGCACTTCACCGCCCTGCCGTCTCACGAGAACGAACATGTGACAAGCACCATCCGCTGGATCTCCGGCGGAATCACATTGAACAAAATTCCCTGAATCTCGTTGATTGAAACGCAGGGTGCCACTGCCGCCGTTGTGAGCACAATTTAGTCCATTTAAACTTCCAGCGTTATCCTGGGTACGAAAAAACCGCACGTTGTTGACGTGGTTGGATTGAATCCACACAACAACACTATATGGATCCATCCCAAACTCGAGTGACGTTTGCGTTCCAGGGAAACTCACTGAATCCGGATCGACCCCCTTGAACTGGATCCCCAAGCCGCCAAAGACTCCTGGAACGTAGCTCGGCGCACATCCGGTGTTCGGATTGACCACCCCTGGCATGGTGGCCGCGGGCCCAATTCCAACCAGCGAACCCTGGTCAAAGAGCCAAGCCGCCCTGAGAGTTGCCGCATTGCCGGATGGACACCAGGCAAAAGAAAGCACAAGAAAACACCATCCAAGTAGCAGACGCATAGCTCGTCCCTCTTCTTCCGACCACGTTTCCTCACGAAGTATCAGCCTGGAACAACCAAACTGACCTGGTATGGATGCCAGGCAATCCCGTTATTCCTTGTTGCGTACAAAGTCGAAGCAGCACGAACAACTTCTTCGAATTTCATCGAAGTTGTTCACGGAAGGCTTCGAAACAAGCCCGCCAAACTCATCAAGAATAGCCATAAGCATCTGCCTTGCTGCAACATGCGCCCATTGACAGAGACCTCTCACTCCCCTATCATCCCCGGGGTCTCATGTCTTGTGTCAGAACACCCCCCCGATCAAATCCGGAATCATGACCGACGATCAGCCGACCTTTGACGAAATCTATGAGGAATTGCGGAGGATCGCCGTTCGCTTCATGCGAGGGGAGAGATCAAACCATACGCTTCAACCCACTGCTCTCGTCCATGAGGTCTACATCCGGCTCTGCCCGGACAAAAAGGGTTCATGGGAAAGCCGCGCGCATTTCTTGTCAACTGCCGCCCGCGCTGTCCGGAGAGTGCTCGTTGATCATGCCCGTCTACACGGTGCAAGAGAAGGAAGGATGAACAAGATCACTCTGGGTGATCAAGTCGAGGATGCTCCAGACATTCGTCTCAACGCCATCGCACTGGATGAGGCCGTTCAAAAACTGACGGAGAAATCCAAGCGCAAGAGCCAGATAGTAGAGTTGCGGTTTTTTGCCGGCCTGACCATCGAGGAGACAGCCAAGGTCCTGGGACTATCAAGTAGACTGGTGGACAAAGAGTGGCGGTTTGCACGTGCTTGGCTCAGGCGCGAAGTGAGCCGATAGCAGGGAAATTCAAATGACCCGAGACGAAGAAATCCAGGGTCTCTTCGACAAGGCCATCGACGTTGCGCCTGACGAGCGATCGGACTTCCTCGATCAGGAATGTGGTGCAGACCTGGACCTCCGAGACGAAGTCGAATCTCTACTTTCTCATCACGACCGAGATGTGGAGAGGCCACTCACCCAAAAAGTAGCGGATCAACTTCTGGACGCTATGGGGTTATCCGCATCCTCGATGGGGAAGATCCCCGATCGCCTGGGACCCTACGAAATCATCGAGAAGATCGGCGAAGGGGCGATGGGAACGGTGTACCTTGCCGAGCAGAAGAGCCCCGTTCTCCGCCAGGTTGCACTCAAGATCATCAAGCTTGGCATGGACACCAAAGAGGTCATTGCTCGGTTTGAATCCGAACGCCAGGCGCTCGCGATGATGAACCACCCCAACATTGCCAAAATCCATGACGCGGGGACCTCTGACGCGGGACGCCCCTATTTCGTCATGGAGTATGTTCCAGGAATTCCCATCAGCAAGCATTGCGACCAGCAACGTCTCTCTACTCGCGAACGACTCGAGCTGTTTATCCAGGTATGTCATGGAGTGCAGCACTCCCACCAAAAAGGCGTCATCCACCGCGATCTCAAGCCATCAAACGTCATTGTCGTCATCCAGGACGGAAATTCAGTGGTGAAGATTATCGACTTCGGCGTAGCAAAAGCTATCTATTTTCCTCTGACCGAAAAAACACTGGTCACCAGCCTGGGACAGCCCATCGGAACGCCCGAGTACATGAGCCCCGAGCAGACCAATAATGTGAGGGACGACATTGACACCAGGACCGACATCTACTCCCTGGGAGTTCTGCTCTATGAGCTTCTCGTTGGAGAGCCACCTTTCGCTCTCCGGAAAACAGCTCTCGAAGAAGTCTTTCGGAGAATTCGGGAAGCCGATCCAGCCAAGCCCAGCACACGCATCACAAGCCTCGGAGAGGCAGCCATCGACACTGCAAGCCGCAGAAGTACCGACATCCGAACACTTGCGCGACAACTCCGGGGCGACCTGGACTGGATCTCACTCAAAGCAATGGAGAAGGATCGATCCAAGAGATACGCAGCAGCTACCGATCTTTCCGACGACATTCAACGATACCTCGACTGTGAGCCGATCGTGGCGAGACCCCCCAGTGCATCTTACAGGCTCAAGAAGCTACTCCAAAAATACGCAGGCCTTGCAGCGGCTCTCGCGCTTGTCTTTCTGGTCACTCTCATAGGCGGCGGCGCAACAACAGCATTCTACTTCCAGGCAAAAAACGGGCAAAAGGAGGCAGAGCGGGAGCGAGAAGCTGTGCTTCGACTCTCAGATATCAGGGTCCTTCAGCAACTTGTCGCTGATTCAGACGAGTTGTGGCCCACCTATCCAGAGAAGATCGATGAGATGGAGGCATGGCTCAAGAGAGCCGAGAAGCTCGTCGAAAACCTCCCAACCCATCAGGCTTCTCTTGCTGAACTCACGAAAAGGCTCGAGACAAACGAAAAGGAACCCGAGTCGACAGTCAGCGTCAGCGAGGGAGAGGATGTGCTCATCGGCAGTTCGCCAAGCACCCGAGGCAACCTGAGAGACACCCAGATAGAAACACAGTGGCAACTGGATATTCTTCGCGACCTGGTTCTGGGGTTGGAGACATTGCTGAACCCCGACCCGAACGTTGGAGTGCTAGCGCACGTGAAAAAACGCATTCAGTTCGCAAAGACGCTCCATGTGAATACCATCGAATCTCACCGGAGAGACTGGACAAAAGCGATCAAATCGATCCGCAATGAAAAAGAATGTCCGGCATATCAAGGTTTGGAACTCAAGCCGCAACTCGGGCTCATTCCCATCGGGCGAGATCAAGAATCACTTCTCTGGGAGTTCTCTCACGCCCAATCAGGCGAGACTCCGGCGCGAGACGCAAATGGCCGGCTTCTTCTGACGGAGGAAACGGGCCTGGTGATGATCTTGATTCCCGGTGGAAAGTTTTGGATGGGAGCACAGAGAGAGAAGGAGCATCAACCCAACTACGATCCAGATGCTGAAGGAGATACCTACCCCCTCTACGAAGTACACCTTGACCCGTTCTTCATGTCCAAGTACGAAATGACTCAAGCGCAATGGAAAAGGTTCACGGGAGACAACCCGAGCGGGGTTGACCCAACAAACTACATTCTTCGATCAATCGGTGATAGCGGGGGACTTCTCCATCCAGTCGAACAAGTGAGCTGGCAGGACTGCTATCGAGTACTCGGACAGCTGAAACTTCGCCTCCCCACCGAAGCTCAGTGGGAATACTCCGCTCGAGCGGGAACTGGCTCCATCTGGTGGACAGGGGATGAACGCGAAACGCTACGTGGTTTTACAAACATCTTGGACATTTCCGCCAGAAAACATCACCCCTCCTTTGCAACCTCCGAACAGTGGGACGATGGATATCCAATGCACGCCTCTGTCGGTAGCTTTCCCCCCAACCCTTTCGGCCTATACGATGTACATGGCAACGTCAGTGAGTGGTGCTGGGATCTGCTTTGCAGCTACGGACAGCAGCCCAGACCGGGTGACGGTGCCCGAATACAGAGTCGTTTCACCCTACGCATTTATCGAGGTGGTCGCCATAACGGAGATGCACTCCGAGGACGCAGTGCTCTAAGGATGCACTCTCCCCCGGATTCGATCGCGAATGGCCTCGGAGTGCGCCCTGCTCGACCCATCGATCCTTGAAAGTAGTAGCTCTCCTCGCTCTTCATCATCGGTGCACCCACTCAAGACTTCCCACAGTCCGAAAGCCGAGGAGCCGGCTAACTCAATAAGCGTTCTCGGTGATGTACCGCATCCTAAAAGACTGAGATACCCGGACTTGTGCGCCCAATAAGCACGGTAGGTGAGTTTTCACAGAAGATCAAAGAAGGTTGTCCTACAATTGCCCCTTCCGTCCAAGGCGAAAAAGAAAAGAACGAAATTGATGGCCCCTCAGGATCACAAACTCTAAGACCATGCAGCGACTCTCACTTCCAAGAAAGTGGATCGGCCTCCTGTGCCTTGCGTCCCTTCTTTCGGGCTGTGGCGACAAGGGGCCTCCAAACATCGTGTTGATCACGGTGGATACTCTCCGCGTGGACCATCTGTCCTATGCCGGATACTCACGGGAGACATCGCCGAACCTTGATGCACTCGCCGAGGAATCGATTCAGTTCACGAATGCTTTTGCAAACCGAGGACAGACCTGGCCATCACTCACCACCGTCATGACCGGTCTCCACCCGATCGCCCACGGAGTGAGAAAAAATGGCCAGATGCTCTCGGCTGAGATTCCCGCTCTCGCTCAACTCTTGAAGGAAGGTGGCTACGAAACCGGCTCCTTCCTCACTAACTACTGCAATGCGCCCAATCGCGGGTTCGATACGAAGAAATACTTCTGGAACACCACCATTCCTCAGCACAAGTGGGACTCCCAGATGACTGCCGCTTGCCAGAAGTGGCTGGCCGAGCGATCGGGAGACCAGCCTTTCTTCTGCTGGCTTCATCTCATGAGCCCTCACGCCGACTTCGACCCTCCTGAGCCCTATCGCACACGCTTTACGAACGGAAAGGCCGGATCCATCACTGGGAAAAAGAGCGACATGGATCGAATCATGCTCGGAGAAGTCATTCCATCGGAAGAAGACATCCAGCATCTCATCGATCTCTATGATGGCGAGATCGCGTTCACCGATTCGCTCATCGGGAATCTACTGGAAGATCTTTCAAAGAAAGGCGTACTCGAGAACTCCGTCGTCGTCTTCCTTGCCGACCATGGCGAGGAGCTCTTGGACCACAAGAACTACGTTTATCACACCTGTTCTCTTTTCGATTCAGTTCTGCGAGTTCCGCTGCTGATTCGACTTCCCGAAGCAGAACGAAAGGGCACAAAGATCAACCAGGTGGCTTCTCTTGAAAACATCCTTCCGACTCTCCTTGGGCTCGCCGGACTACCGACTCCAGCTCACATCGACCGCACGAGTCTCCTCGAGGCCTTTCCCGGAGAAGACGAGGGAGCCGTCATCGCCGAATGGACAGGAAGAAATGAGTGGACTGGATCCGAGGACCCGGCCCTTGAAGTGGATGGAGAGCGAGCCCCCCGGATCTTCGCCCTTCGCAACGATGAGTACAAATACATCTACAATCCGGGCGGCTTTTCGCCACGAGGTCATCCTTACCAGTTACTCCCCACCGGCGGATTCCCCTATGAACTCGAGGAGCTTTACCACATCTCAAGTGATCCCGGAGAAACGAAGAACATTGCCTCGGATCGCCCGGACATTGTGGCCCGTCTTCGCCAAGATGTGGTCCGCTGGCTCGCCAGAGATCGGCAACTGAAAGGAAAAAGCGGAGCTCCAGACGCTGCGACCCGGAAAACTCTCGAATCCCTTGGTTACGTCGTCGAGGAGGAGAAGGCCGGAGAAAACCCGTCAAAGAAAGAAGGGAAACGTTGATCGCGGAAACACCGAAGAATGCTCATCGACCTTCAAGCCAACCTTCAAACCCCGTCGGTCATTCGTCGCTTCTCCGTGCTCTGATGCTTTCTTTCTTGTCGCTGGCCGTTTGGGGATGTCCTTCTGATCCACCAAGAACCAATTCGCATCCCAACGTCGTCATCTTTCTCGCCGATGACCTCGGGATGGGAGACGTTGGCTACCTGGGAAGTGAGATCCCCACCCCTCACATCGATCGTCTTGCAAATAACGGTCTCGTGTTCCACAGATTCTATACGGAACCCTACTGCACGCCTTCCCGAGCCGCTCTCTTGACCGGAAGGAATCCGATTCGATACGGTCTGAGCTCTTCCGTGCTTCGTCCCTGGAGCGAATCCGGACTTCCCTCGTCGGAAACACTTCTCTCCGAGACCTTCCAGGCGGCCAACTACTACACGGCCTTGGTCGGGAAATGGCACCTTGGTCACCGGAAAAAAGAGATGCACCCCAACTCGAGAGGCTTCGATCATTTCTACGGGCACCTGGGAGGTCGCATCGACTACTTCACCCATCAGGTTTCCTACCGGAAACTCGATGGTCAAAAGCTCGGACTTGACTGGCAAAGAAACGGCAAAGGAATCACAGAAAAAGGCTACTCCACCGATCTTCTGGCTCAGGAAGCGGTAAAAGTCGTGAACACGAGCGATCCAGGTCGTCCTCTGTTTCTCCTTCTATCTTTCAACGCTCCTCACCCACCCCTTCAGGCAACTCCTCAAAAACTCGAGGAGTTCAAGAACATCGGAAGTCCCCAGCGCCAGACCTATGCCGCCATGGTGGCATCCCTTGACGACGCAGTAGGTGATGTAACTCGGGCCTTGCAGGAAGAAGGCATGCTCGACAACACATTGATTGTCTTCATGAGCGACAACGGAGCAGCTCCGGCAAAGGGCGGGAGAAACGGACAGTATCGAGGAGGCAAAGCGTCGACGTGGGAGGGCGGGATCAGGGTCCCGGCATTTCTTCATTGGCCCCAGAAGATTCCCGGGGGACAGCACACCCAGCAACTCATATCGAGCCTTGATCTATTGCCGACCATCGCTTCTGCGGTCGGCGTCCCTGTAACCTCCCATCTCCCTCTGGACGGAAAAGATCTGTGGGAACTCATTCATCTGGGAGCCACCGAGCCGCGCCAGGATCTCCATTTTGCGGCACTGAACGGAGAGCTTCTTTTTCTTACCACGCTTCGCGAAACCTGGAAGCTTGTCCGAGAGGTTGATGGGCGCGATGGAACATCCAGGGAGCGCCTGTTCGATTTGACCGACCCGACCGAACGGAACGATGTCCTCGCGGAGCAAGCTAAGATCGCCTCGGAACTCAGTCTTTCCCTCGACAAGTGGTTGGCTCTGGGGAAGGGAGAGATCCAGGCAGAGGAAGAAGATCCCCCGGTGCAGTGGCGACCTCCGACGGATTGGGCCAAGGCGGCCGAGTGATGGCGGGTTGCGGAGTCTTCACCGGGCCTTTGCCCTGACTGAATTGAAGTTCTCGAACTCGATGATCGAAGCTGGTGGAGAATTTGACGAAAAGCGTAGGAAGTCGCCCTACTCCAAGAGTAGATCCGGATCAAGGGGTACGAGAATGCTTCGGGTTCCTCCGTTCCGCGGAAGTCTCATGGCCAGGTCGTCTTAAAGAAGTCAGCCTCCCGAGCCTTTACCCGTCGTCCGCAATGCTCTATCATCGGGTCAGTAAAGGCTTTGGTTGTGGCGTTTTCGTGGAGGATTCCCAATGTCCAATGACAAACGTTTCTTTCTATGGATTTGTGTGTGGCTCGTTGTCGGTCAGGCCGCTCATGCGCAACCACGCCCCACGCCGGGCCGACCCGCAACTATCGGGAATACAACCGCACCAGACGCACCGCGGCCGAAGCTCCCTTGGGTTCCTCTCCCCGATCCGTCAGAGGTTGCCCCCCCAATCGACCCCACGATTCCAACAACAGTCTTTGCCGCAACCGAGTTCCTCTACTCTGGCCCCAATCCTATCCAGGTCGGCGTCAGTCCAGGAACGATTGTCCCGTCAAGAGTGGCAGTACTCAGGGGCAGAGTTTTGGACCGCTGTGGCCAGCCCGTATCGCGGGTGAGGGTCCGAGTACTTGGTCAGCAGCAGTACGGTTGGACATTCACACGCCCTCGAGACGGAATGTTCGATCTCGTTGTCAACGGCGGCGGGCCACTAACTCTGAAGTTCGTCAAGGACGGATACCTGGAGGTACACCGCACACCGGTCGCACCCTTGCAGGACTACCTTTTCCTCGACGATATCTGCGTGACGACACTGGACTCACAAGTCACGTCGATCGATCTCACTTCAGGCCGTCCCATCCAATGTGCGCGAGGCAGCATCTCAAGTGACAATGACGGCAATCGGCAGGCGACGCTGCTCTTCTGCCAGGGCACGGAAGCCACGATGAGGCTTCCGGATGGCACGTCCAAGCCTCTGAGCGCGTTGAATGTCCGCGCCACCGAGTACACCGTCGGCCCAGATGGTCCAGAGGCAATGCCAGGCGGACTCCCCCCTACGAGTGCGTACACTTACTGCGCAGAGTTCACCGTAGATGAGGCAATGGCTGCCGGCGCAAACACGGTTGAGTTTTCCCAACCGGTATATTTCTATGTGGAGAACTTCCTCGGTTTCCCCGTCGGCGGCATCGTCCCCACGGGATCCTATGATCGAGTGAACGGCCTCTGGGTGGGATCTGACAATGGAATCGTGATTGCTATCGTCTCCATTTCCTCCGGCATGGCAAATTTGGACCTCGACGGCGACGGTCAACCCGAAATGGCTCAAGCCTACGCGGACCTAGGAATCACCGAAGACGAGCGCATTGCGTCGAAAAGGGTCCCCTGGAAAACGTGAAGCGGTGTCTCGGCGGGACCAAGGGGCTCCGTCCCGTCAGGAGCAAGATCCAGAACCGGCTGCCGTCGATACGGTGCATAGCCGGGGGGATAGAGCGTGAAATGTTTCCGGTGCGTGCCACATCGGATCACCAGCAACGGGAAATCCGGACCTGTCTTACGGTGTCTGAGGTGATGCTCGGTCACCTTGCACGGCGGATCGCCAGGCTGCTTCAGAGGGCAGTGGGTCGGCACGTGACAATGATACGCTCCATCGTACGGAGTCATGATGAAAAAGCCGCGTGCGCTCGGACGAGCAGTATGCGAGAATGACACCACTGGCGATTGGAAGTCTTATCCAAAGCGACCGAAGCCAGTGACGAGGCCCGCAGGTGCAATCTGCGGGCTTCACTTTTTTCTCGCGCCTTGCTTCTGACGTCGCATCCAGCCGATCATCCTACCCGACAGCACCCGAACTTTCCCCTTGCTCCTGTCTTCGATTCTTCAAGTCCGTGCCACGGAACGCGCAACGAGAATTGCGACTCGTGCCTTTGGGCGCGCAACGTAACAGGGGTACCCATTCCTACGAACCGATCGAGTGCTGGGCCGGATCCCTCTTGTATTTTGGGGCTCCGAGCGGCCCTGCATATTATTTTCATCCGAAAGAAGCAGGCCCTCATGACGTACATTTGTGGCATAGTGACTGTCGGATTTGTGTCTCTAAAGTTTGATAGGAGTCGCTGACATGGAACACTACCCCATGCAGCTCACTAATGTTCTCGCCCCCCCCTCAGTTCTCCAAGGTCTCTGACCAACCGCTTCTCTCCCCCCGCAAAAGAGCTGAGTGCGGTCCTCAAACCAAGTCGAGAAACAACCCTCATTGGAGTCCTGTGTCATGAAGATCTCGCGATTTCTTCTTCTACTCATCTTCGCCTTGTGCGCACCGGGTTACGGAGTCGCCCAATGCGATTTTGAGGAATTGCAGAAGGTTTTCGACCCAAACGCCTCTCAATTCGACTGGTTTGGTCATTCAGTATCCTTCGATGGCGATGTCGCAATCGTCGGGTCATTTCAAGACGATGATACGGGCCTGAATAATGGGTCGGTATTCATCTATCGCTCGAATGGATCTACCTGGACCGAAGAACAGAAGATCAACGGACAAGCGTCGAGCAGAGGATTCGGTGCATCGGTAACAATTGAGGATGATGTGGCAGTCGTAGTTGCTATCGCTTCGGGCAAAGTACTAGTCTTTCGCTTCAACGGAACCTCGTGGGAAGAAGAAACAGTTTTGCCTGTCCAAATACCGCGCTCCGTCTCTCTCGACAATGGTGTTCTGATCGTTGGTTCAGACGACAGCGTTGGTGGCGAAGCTAGTATTTTTACCTATGATGAGGATCAATGGATTCTTGAGGACACGATCACGGCGAGTGATGCCTCGTTTGATGATCAATTTGGTAGAGCAGTATCCATAGACGGCCAGCATCGTGTCGCCATTATTGGCGCACCAAAGAATGACGATGCCTGTCCGCAGAGTCTAAACTGTGACTCAGGGTCGAGCTATATTTTTCGCTACGATGGTTCGTCATGGGTTCAGGAGCAAAAGATAACTGCAAGCGATGCTGACAGAGTGGACGAATTTGGTTCTACGGTGAGTATCGTCGCGGATCAAGCTGTTGTTGGCGGCAGCGGACCAGCCATACCAGGCAAAAAAGCATATGCCTTTCGATTTACTAGTGGGAATTGGATCGAAGAACAGCGGTTAACCGCCCCTAACGCAGCTCTGGGAAATAGTGTTGTCTTGGGAGAACGAGGCCTCGTGGCTGTCGGTGGCGTTTCTGGTCAGTCAAATTTGGGAGAGGTATACACGTTCAAGTTCGACGGAAACACATGGAACTCGGACCAGGTGCTAACCGCAAGCGACGCTAAGATGTTCGACGATTTCGGGTTTGCAGTCGACATAAGCGGAAGCGAGCTTCTTGTCGGTGCGCGCCTTGCTAGTGAACCTACGCACTCAGGAGCAGCGTACTTTCTCCGTCAGAATTTCGATTGCTCTAAAGGAAACGTAAATACAGGAGTGGGGCCAGCAACAGATGTTCTCTTCATAAACGGTTCTCCGGGAAACATCAACGCTACTGTCAACGTCTCTCTTGGTGAAGCGGTGACTTTTGCACTAGACGCAGCACCCGAGGGCCCGGTTTCAGGGAACTACCTCCTGTATGTTTGGAGCGGCTTTCCCGTCAAATGTGGAGATCTCATGGCTATGGGAGAGATGATTGGCTGCATGGTCAATCCTACTCCGTTTATGAGACCTCAAAACCCACAACCATTCCGTTGTCTTCGAAGTAGCGGCATTCCGAGCGTTGTATGTAGCGGAATCGTTGAGAAGGCGGGACCCGCAACAGTTCCTTGGGATCTCACCCTAAATCAAGGGTTTCAGCAGTCCGCCGTGTTCACACTCCAAGCAATCATCCAGGACCAAGGTGCGGGTAATGCAACGGGCTATTCTGTGACGAACGCTGCAACTGTTGTGGCTGAGTAATTTGTTGATTAGTTATTTAACGCTTAACGTCCCATCCACAGTGGAAAATCACTAGTCATTCGGATCGAATGGATTCGAACCGTTTTGGAGTTCGGTTATGTTGTCATCCCCCGTTCCATCGCTGTTATCCATGGGAAAGAGACCAGCGAACGACCGAAGAGATTCTCTTTACTAGTGAACTAAGCGGAGCGCACGTTGTGATCAGTGCCAAGAATGGCACCACCCCACCTATGACGGCCTGACCCCCGTACGGCTCAGAATGGAAGAATCAAGGCCATGGGCCAAGGCGTGCACGATCGTGGAAAACCACCTTTTTCCTCGAGGGTCACTCTCAAAGATCGGTAACAATCCCAATATCCCAATTAGCATGTGCGGTTGGTTCTGGGCAGAAGTTGCTACCCATCAACCAGTCCAACGCGATCGAATTTCCGAGATCCCCTTTGAATCCCCGCACCACCGTGCAATAATCTGCTTCTCGTTGAGGAACAAGCACTTATATTAAGACCCAGCCCAGCAGCCATGACACAACCCGAGGACAACGCACTTCCTGACAGAACAGTTTGGCTGAAGGAAGCGCAGGAATCGTTCGACGCCCGCGACTGGGCCAAGGCACTGGAAGTGCTCTCGAAGGCGAACGAGTGCGGCAAGCTGAACTCCGGCGAGCTGGAGTGGCTGGCAGATTGCGCCCGGTGGTCGGGCCGAACCGATCTGGTCGTCGATCCCCTTGAACAGGCCTATCGAATCTACGCAAGCTCCAAGGATTGCTACGGCGCAGCCCGCACGGCGCTGGGGCTCTGCCACGCGTACGCCGACGCGTGCCAGGAAGACCTCGCTGCAGCCTGGTGGCAACGGGCGAGCGAGCTGCTGGAAGGTCTCGAGGAAAGCACAATCCACGGCCTTCACGCATGGTTCCTGTCGAGGCGGTTCGCAGGTCAGGGGAACCAGGAAGGGCAGGAACGGGAAGCCCGTCGCGCCCTGGAAATCGCCCGTCGCCAGGGAGATCGCAACGTCGAGGCGTTGGCGCTCATCGAGATCGCCCACGTTGCCACAGTTCGCGGGCGAACGTCGGTCGTCTCGGACGCACTGACCCGCGCAACGTCCCTTGCCATCGCAGGAGAGATCGGGCTCATGGAGTCGGGGATGGTGTTTTGCAGCGCCATCTGGGCATCCCGAAGTCGCGGCGAGTGGGAACGGGCCCAGCAGTGGACAGACTCGGCAAACCGGTGGGTCGACAGGACACGGGTCTCTTACTTTCCCGGACTGTGCCGGGTCCATCGTTCGGAGGTTCTGCGCATCCGCGGTAAGCTCCCGCAGGCGGAGCACGAAGCCCTCGAGGCAACACGCATGCTCGAGGCCTCCATTCCGCGGTGGACCTGCCTTGCCTGGGGCGAAGTGGGCGAGGTACGCCGGCGCCGGGGAGACTTCGAAGGGGCTATGCACGCTTTCCGGCGCGCTCTCGAGCTTGGATGGGACCCACAGCCCGGGATGGCTCTCCTGACCCTGGCGCAAGGCGATCCCCAGTCCGCGTTCGCCAGCATCGAGCGGGTGTTCCGGCAACCTTCACCGACGCTGATATGCGAGGACCGAGCCAATCTCCTCCAAGCTCGCGTCACCATCGCCATCGCCAACGAAGCTCACGGGTCGGCGGAGGAAGCCGTGGCCGAGCTCACCCGGCTCGCCGAAGGCGAAGCGACGCCCTGGGATAACGCAGCACTCCACCACTCGAGGGGAGAGTTTCATCTCGGACAAGGAAACCCCGGCAATGCGGTCGAGGACTTGATCCGAGCACGAAACGATTGGGCCGAGCTCAGTGCCCCCTTCGAACTGGCGCTGTGCCGGGCCCTTCTCGCCGAGGCGCTTGAGTCCGAAGGAGACCGAAAGGGTGGAGAGAGCGAACGGACCGCGGCCCGAGAAATTCTCCAGCGCATCGGAGCCGTTCCGCACACTCCCGAGCCTCCGGCGGCGCCACCTTCCCGAACTGATCCTTCGGGACCGCGGCTCGTTGATGAAGGCGACTACTGGTCATTCCATTTCGAAGGACAAACCCTTCGGCTGAAGGACTCCCGAGGCATTCGCTACCTCGCCACGCTTCTTGCCGAGCCCGAGACGGAACACCTCGCCCTGGTCCTCGCCTGCAACCATGCGGCGCAAGGAGCAAGAGTCGATCGGGGAGACTCCGGAGAAATCATCGACTCTCAGGCTCTCGCCAGCTATCGCGGGCGGGTGCGGGAGCTCGAAGAAGAGCTCGAGGAGGCCCGTTCCGGCAACGATCTTGGCCGGCAGGAATCCCTGAGCATGGAGATGGAAGAAATCAGCCGCCAGCTAGCCGCCGCGGTCGGTCTCGGGGGACGATCCCGAAAGAGCGGTAGCGCTGCCGAACGCGCCCGGCAGAGTGTCACAAAGGCCCTCCGAGGCCTACAACAGAAGATTCTGGACCAGAATCCCCGGCTCGGACGCCATCTGGAATTTTCCGTGCGCACGGGGACCTCCTGCTCCTATCGGCCCGAATCGAATCCCCCGGTGATCTGGTCCGTCGACCGCCATTCGAGCTGAATTGCTCCTTCCTCCTGACCTTTAGCAAGCCAGCTCAAGCCCGCTGAGCAATAAAAACACGCCCGGCGGCCCGCAAAATCACACCGTGAAACCAAAATTCACGCCCTTGGGGCAGATCCTTTGAAAAGGAGCCTTGCCCTTTCCAGTCCACACGACCAGGAGATCCTCTCATGACCTCGCTTTCAGCCTCTGACTCCAATCTTCACCGGAACTCGTTTCGATCAGCCCTCGTCCTGGCGGCATTGAGCAGCCTCTCCCACGGCTGCTCCTCCGCAAGCCTCCCGACCCAACCTGAAGAAGCCTCGCTTCAACCGGCCGTCATTCGTGCGTTCGCCAAACCAAATCCCGAGGCCGATGCTACCGATCAAACCTCGGTTGAGACCGACGAGACTCTCTCCATCGAGCTGGCCTTCATCACCCACCTGGAGATGAACCTCCCGGAACAGGACGTCTACATCGAACGAGAGCCAGGATCCGGAGAAGTCTTCCGACCCACCCAGGGAGATAACGACATGTCGGCGCTCCTTTACAAGACCGCCGTCACCGTTCCCCACAATCCATTCGACCCGGCGCAGATCGGCCCGCACCCCAAAGGCGAGTCATTTGGCATGACCCTCGGGGAATGGCTCGCCCACCGGGGCACCGGGGTGTACGCCGCCAAAGATGGAGCGGGAACCCTCGACCTCGAGTTCACCGGCCTCGTCCCCCGCGGGATCTACACCCTCTGGCACGTGTTCGGTGCCTTTCCACCGACCAAGCCATTCTCGGGCACTCTGAAGCTGCCGCTCGGAGCTCGAGATGGCTCGGAGAGTGTGTTCACAGCGGATGAACAAGGCCGAGCTCGCTTCCGCCACACCTTCACCCCGGAGCTCGAGCTGTCCGATGTCTGGACCCGCTCCATGCTCGCGCTGAACTACCACAGCGACGGCAAGACATATGGAGGACTCCCGGGCGATTTCGGCCTGAACGCCCACATCCCCCTGTTCGTCATGCTCCCGTTCCGGGACGGCTTGCGATGAACAGCACTGCAGACGACCGACGACCCTTTCTCCGACCCCCTTTCAAAACTCCACTCCAGAAAGAAAGGATTCATGCCATGAAAGTCTTCCTCTCCCTTTTGTGCGCCGCGCTCTGCGCAAACAGCGCCGAAGCTCGAAACCCCGAAAGCGAGTTCCACGGCCAACGCACCCTGCCAGATTCCGTCACAAATAGAGACTATTATGATGATGGCGCTCCCTCCCCGGCCAAGGTGGAGTTAGGACGATTACTGTTCTTCGATCCGATCCTGAGCGGCAACCGGAACATCTCATGCGCCACGTGCCACCATCCGAGCTTCGGCACTTCGGACGAAGTCTCGCTGTCCCTGGGGGAGGGGGCTAAAGGACTCGGTCCGGATCGTATTTCGTCTCGGTCCCACATCGGAGGTGTTTACGAACGCATCCCCCGGAACTCACCCGCCCTGTTCAATCTCGGCGCAAGGGAATACACCGTCCTCTTTCACGACGGTCGTGTCGAGGTGGACAAGAACGCGGGCTACGAGAGTGGCTTCATCTCTCCCGCACGCTGGAAGCTCCCTCGAGGACTGAGCAACGCTCTGGCTGCCCAGGCCATGTTTCCCGTGACCTCACCGGCTGAGATGGCGGGACAGCAAGGAGAAAACCCGATCGCCGACGCCCGCGCGCGCAATCAGGTGGGCGGCGAAGGAGGTGTCTGGGATCTCCTGACCCTTCGACTCCGCTCCATCCCGGAGTACAAGGAGAGATTCTCGGCGGCGTTTCCGTCGGAAGTGAGAATCACCGACGACATCGACATGGTCCTGGCGGCGAACGCGATCGCCGCATTCGAAGCTCACTCATTTCGAGCGGACCAGAGTCCCTTCGATCGCTACCTTCGGGGAGATGAAAACGCATTGAGCTCAAAAGAGGTCCGGGGGATGAACCTCTTTTACGGCAAGGCGAGCTGCAGCGCTTGCCATTCGGGCAAGTTTCAAACCGATCATGGATTTCACGCCATCGCCATGCCCCAGGTCGGTCCGGGAAAGTCGGACGGCTGGGATTCAGGCTACTGGAGCAAGAGTGGATACCAGGCGTTTCCAGAGGATCAGGGGCGGGGCCGAGTGACCGGCCGGATCGAAGATAACTACCGCTTCCGAACACCATCGCTCCGAAACGTAGCCCTGACCGCTCCCTACGGCCATAGCGGAGCCTATCCCTCCCTGGAAGAAGTCGTGCGCCACCATCTCCAACCCGTCGCGACGCTCCATGCATACGATGGGTCGGCCGCCTCCCTCCCGCCCCTGAACTTTGTCCTCGAGCACTCGGCCCGCGGTTCCTCGTTTCTTTCCTCCACTCCTTGACCGACCCGAGCTCGCGCGACCTCGTACACCTCGTTCCTGCGAAGGTTCCCAGCGGCTTGCCCGTAGATCGTTTGCCTTCTCAAGATCCAAGGAGTTCGGAGTTCCAGCGATGACCGCCTGGCAAGAATCAACTCCGAATCTCCGGGGATCCTGACGTGGAAGGCGGCTAAGGGATGTCAACCTGCTTGATCCGGAAGGCCTTGTTCCCCACAATGTGCAAACCGAGGCCAAGCCCGACTATCCGAGCTCAATGACTTAACGAGGTAATCAAGTGATTCGATCGATTCTTGCCCTAGCCTTCGCCATGTTCGCGAGCGCTCTATTGTTCTCGACGCCCCTCCTCGCCACCGAGCCCAAGAGCTCTCCCGATCTCGATGAAGAAAAGGTGCTCTATGTTGTGGGCTATGCTCACCTCGATACCCAATGGCGCTGGGACTTCGCAACGACGATCGAGCATTACATCCCGGCGACACTTCGGAAAAACTTCGAGCTCTTTGACAAGTACGACAGCTATATCTTCAACTTCACAGGATCCGCCCGCTTTGAAATGATGGAGGAGTATTACCCCCAAGATTTCGAAAAACTGAAGGGCTATGTGGAGGAAAATCGGTTTCGCGTGGTCGGCTCGTCCGTGGATGAAGGCGATGTCAACGTTCCATCCGCCGAGGCACTCCTGCGACAGGTTCTCTATGGCAACGGATATTTCCGGCGAACCTTCAACCGAGAAGGCATCGACTACATGCTTCCGGACTGCTTCGGGTTTCCGGCCTCCGTTCCTTCCATTCTCGCCCATTGTGGCCTCAAAGGATTCGTCACCCAGAAACTGACATGGGGATCCGCGGTCGGCATTCCCTTCAACGTCGGCGTATGGGAAGGGCCCGACGGTAACTCGGTCGTAGCCGTCTTGAATCCGGGAGCCTACGTACACCGACTCAGAAACGACCTGAGCGAAGACCCCTCCTGGCTCGAGAGGGTCGAACAACTCGGAGAAGATGCCTCGGTCTTCACTGATTATCATTTCTATGGCGTTGGTGATCGAGGAGGAGCTCCGGACGAGGAGTCGGTCAAGTGGCTCGAAAAATCCGTGTCGGGAAAAGGTCCACTCAAGGTGATCTCCGCCTCGTCAGATCAGATCTTCCGCGACCTGACGGAAGAGCAAATCTCTCGACTTCCCCGCTACAAAGGAGACATGCTTCTCACCGAACATTCGGCGGGAACCCTCACCTCCCAGGCCTATATGAAGAGATGGAACCGGAAGAACGAGCTCCTCGCTGATGCCGCCGAACGCGCCTCCGTGATGGCAGAGTGGCTCGGGGGCGCAACCTATCCAAAAGAGAAAATGGAAAAGATGTGGGTGCGGGTCCTCCTCAGCCAGATGCATGACATCTTGCCCGGCACCAGCATCCCAAAAGCCTACGAATATTCCTGGAACGACGAAGTTCTTGCCCTCAATGGTTTCTCCCGGATTCTCACCAATGCCATGGGAGCTGTGGCGCAAAGCCTCGACACCCGAGTCGAAGGAACTCCCATCCTGGTCTTCAATCCCCTGTCTATTCCCCGGGAAGACATCGTTCAGGCCAGGGTCACCGTTTCACCCGGCAAGAACGGAATTGATGTGAGGGATCCGAGCGGAATCCAGGTCCCTGCCCAGATGAAAAGAGTGAACGACACGACCTTTGATGTGACCTTCCTCGCCAAGGTCCCAGCTCTTGGCGCCTCGGTCTTTGATGTGCGAGAACTCGACGCCCCAGCAACCATCAAGAGCGAGCTATCGGTAACGACAAATACGCTGGAAAATACTCATTACCGGGTCACACTGAACTCTCAGGGAGACGTGGCCCAGATCTACGACAAGAAACTCGGCAAAGACCTCCTCTCTTCTCCCGCCAGGCTCCTGTTGCTTCGCGACGCTCCGGCTCAATGGCCCGCATGGAACATGGACTGGAAAGACCTTCAGGCCGAACCCGCCGCCATCGTCTCCGGGCCCGCCAAGATCACCATTGTCGAAGATGGACCGGCACGAGTTTCCCTCTCGGTCACAAGAGATGTTCTGGGATCAAGAATCGTGCAGCGCATACGACTTTCTGCAGGAAAAGCTGGCGACCGCCTTGAATTCGACAACGAAATCGAATGGAGCACCAAGGGTTACTGCCTCAAAGCCGAGTTTCCCCTCACGGCCTCCAACTCTCTTGCCACCTACAACCCAGGAATGGGAACGATCCAGCGCTCGACCAATCATGAGAAGAAATACGAAGTCCCTTCTCACGAATGGTTCGATCTTACCCACGACGACGGGACCTTCGGCGTCACGGTGATTGAAGATTGCAAGTTCGGGTCAGACAAGCCCGATGACAGCACCCTTCGTCTCACACTGCTACGAACTCCCGAAGCGAAGAGCTACCTGGACCAGGCGACCCAGGACCTGGGAATGCACGAAATGACCTACGGGATAGCCGGTCATCGAGGTGACTGGCGCGAGGGGAACGCGCCCTGGCTCGGTTCCCGCCTCAATCAACCCCTCCTAGCTTTCCAGCCCCCAAAACACGATGGCCCGTCCGGACGATCTTTGTCCTTCCTAGCGCTCAACACCAATCGAATCGCGGTAAGGGCAGTCAAGAAGGCCGAGGTCGCCGACGAGATCATCGTACGAGTTCAGGAACTTGCCGGCTACCCGGTAAAAGGTGCCACCCTCGGGCTCCTGGCAAGCATAACAAGCGCAAGGGAGACCGACGGCCAGGAGAGAAGCATCGGAAGCGCAAAGCTGAACCATGGCTCCTTGGTTTTCGATATGGAACCCTACGGACTGAAAACCTTTGCTCTCACCCTCACCCCTCACGCCTCCACTGCTGTGCTACCGGCCTCAGAGCCGGCTACCCTTCCGTTTAATTGCGATGTTCTTGGACTGGACGGAGAGAAGAATGGGGGCAGCATGGACCAGGACAAGAGATGTTACCCCGGCGAAATGCTACCGGCTAAGCTCCAGTGCGAGGGAATCACGTTCAAACTCGGATCTTCCGGATCCGGCATCGACAACGCCGTTTCTTGTCAGGGGCAGAAGATCCAGCTGCCAGAGGGCGACCACGATTTGATCTATCTTCTGGCTGCTTCTTCCGACATCGAGAAGGAAGCAATCTTTCGCGTCGGAGAAACCAAGACCGCTCTTACCGTCCAGAACTGGACCGGGTACATCGGCCAGTGGGACAACCGGCAATGGAACAAAAACGAGATGATCGGTCTTGCGCCGGGCTTCATCAAGCGCGACCCCGTGGCCTGGTTCTCGACCCATCGTCACTCGGACCAAGGCGACAACGATCCTTACCAGTTCAGCTATCTCTTCCTGTACTCCATTGCGAAAGAAACAGGAGAAAAAGAACTCGTCCTACCCAGCAACCCGGACATCAAGATCCTTGCCATGAGCGTTGCAACCAACCCGAACGAGGCGACCCGCCCAGCCCAGCACCTCTATGACACTCTCGAAATGGTTCGCTCGGTCTCCCCTCCCTACATCGCAAAAGACGAAGGTAGCTACGGAAGCGGTCTCTTCCTGCAAGAAGTCAAGATCGAGCTGGCCTCGGTAACCGAAGGTTCAACGATTTTCTACACCCTGGACGGCACCGACCCTGATCAAAGTAAGACAAAATATCAGTCACCCATCCAGTTCGCTGAGGAAACGGAGATCAGGGCGCGGGCCTTCAAAGAGGGGCAACCCAGCAGCGTCGTCTTCAGCCAACGATTCACCCGAACAACTCCTCTTCCCGCAGGAGAGTTTGGCGAAGTCGTACCGGGGATTGATTTCGAATACTACGAGGAAGTCGACTTAAGAAAACTCCCTGACTTCGACGAACTCGTACCGAAAAAGACCGGAGCGCAAAAGACCATCGGGATCCAGGCAAGAAGAAGAGATGACGACATCTCGTTTCGATTCCGCGGCTTCATTCGGATCGAAGATACCGCGGTCTACACCTTCTTCCTCAGCTCGGACGATGGAAGCAAACTCAAGATCAATGGAGAGACCATCATTGACCACGACGGACTTCACGGAGCCTCGGACAAAAAGGGCTATATCGCGCTCGAACAAGGGCTCCACGCTCTCGAAGTGACCTTTTTCGAACGAGGGGGCGACGAGGCACTCACTCTTGAGATTCAGGGCCCCGGCCTAGCGCGCAACCCGATTCCAGAATCAATGCTCTTTCGATCTCGACAATGATTCACCGTTTCGTTCTCGGATTCCTTTGCGCCCTACTCCATGTTTCCGCTGGAGCTGCCCATCCGATTTCCGTGAGCTTTGCTCGGTTTGATATCGCAGACGGAGAGGCAACAGGATCGATCGAAATCCTTGTCGAAGACCTCGTCCTCTTTCAAGGCCTCGAGCCAGAATCCAACGAATGCCTCTCTGCACCTCAGATCGACGCCGCTGCAAAAAAACACGGGAGCTTTCTCCGGCAGTATCTGACCTTGCGAAATCAAGAAGGGAAACTCTTTCCCCTTGAAGTCGTCGAAGTATCTCTTCCAGTTGTTCCCGGTACTGGAATCCCCATGACTGACCTCATGAGCTATTCGGTTACCTATCGGGTCAGCGCCTCTCTTGGGAACACTCAACCCAGCTTCCTCACATTTCGCCAGAATTTCGGTGGAGAGTCCGTCGGCATCCCGGCCATGATGGAGCTCACTCTTTCACTCCCGGGTGATCTAGAGCCACGCTCCAAAGTTACGATGCCAAAAGGAGCGCCCTACACCATATCCCTCACCGAAGATGAGGAAGACGAGCAACAATTCGGACTCCACGCCTACGACCGCGCGTACTCATTTCTCTATCTTGAACGCGACGAAGTCCGACATGAGATTCTGTTCCCTCTTCATTCTCTCGAGACATGGATCACTCTTTCACGAGAGGATGAACTCTATCTTGAAGTCCCCGAGCAAGAAGCAGCACGGCACTCCCTCCAGGAATTCTTCGCGGAGAAGAATCCGGTTCTCGTGAATCAATCCAAGGCTCCACCCGTAGTCCAAAACATTTCGTTCTTTGACCTGGAAGTGCGTGACTTTGCTCGCGACCCGGATCCAAAGCGCGTCTCCGCAGAAAGCGCAAGAATTGGAATCATTCTCTCCTACAAAAGCGAGGCCCCCATCCAGGATGTTCAAGTCACCTGGGAGCTTTTCTCCGGCTCCATGGATCGCATGACAACCACCATCATCAGCCCCAAAGAAACACACCTTCACCAGTTTCGCCGACTTCAACCCACTTACAAGTGGACCCGGGAATCACCGATCCTGAAAGACCGGTTCCACCTCCACCCTGCCAGTCCGACAAGAGGTCGATCGTTCCCCGTCGTCTCATGCCTCGCCGCGTTTGGCTTCCTGTGCGTTGGTCTGATTTCAGCTGCGAAGAAACACCTGGGACCAACTTCCGTGGTACTCCTGGTTCTGATTCTCGGCACAGCAATCTATGCCTGGCCAGCCCCATCGCTCCGTCTTTCTTCAGGCGACACAAATGAAATCCTGTCCCGCCTCCTCAAGCATGTCTATCGGGCAGTGGGCCTGGCCAGTGAGAGCGAAGCGTACGACGCTCTTTCTCTCGCCGTCTCCAAAGAGATCCAGGAAGATCTTTACCTCCAGCTTCGACAAGGACTCGTGCTCGAAGAGGAAGGGGGCCCGGCCTCACGGGTTCAGGAAGTACGGGTGTCCAGAATCCATGATGGAATGACATCCACAAGCACGGAACTGAATCTTGGCTGCACCTGGGAAGCGGAAGGAGAAGTCGAACACTGGGGGCACATCCACCGTCGATCAAACGAATACACCGCAACATTGATCCTCTCCTGTGACGACGGGGCATGGAGAATCAAATCGATTGATGTTCAAGAGCAGTTGCGCTTCGACCACGGGGCCCGGGTAAGGAGTGCTGCACGATAGGAGCACTTCCCAAAAAAAACAGGCCCGAACCTGCAATCCCTTGCAAGCCCGGGCCTGGTATCTTCCTGAAAACAAATCTTCTGGCTAGTTCTGAATCAAGACCTCAACACCATTCGTGATCGAGACCCTTCTACCACTCGTATCACTGTTGTCCCGGGTTACCCCCTGGAGCCAGAGTCGTTCGCCCGCAAGGAACAATCCCGATGGGAAAGTCATGATGATTGCAGGCGCCTGGTTGCCCGTTGCCTCAGCGGTTGCACAAAGCACCGCATTGCAGCGACCCGGGATCGTCTTTGCCGAATAGGCAGGACAGGGATTGCAAGTCGAACTCAAAGGATTGAGACACATGGGGCCGAGCCCAAAGGGAAGCTCGACCGGCGCCGCGGAACCGGGCGCTTCATTCCAGCCCCAGATCGCGTAGTTCGGCGCTACCGGGCCACCGATCCCCGCATCGAGGAACACATCAATGACATCCAGTCGGGAGATCGACGCGACTCGTTTCGGCCCAAGGCCCGAGCTCCCGTTCACGGTGAGAACCCGCTCGGGACTTCTTCCCGCATCTTCACCCACATTCCCCGCCCGGCAAGCATCGCCAAAGTCAGGAAGGAACGTCTGGTTCACGTTGATGAGATCGTAGGTGCTCGACACATTGGCTGCCCAGGTAAAGTCGTCGTACTTGGAACCCGACCCCATGAGTTGCAGCGACACCCCGATGGGGGTGGTCCCGGTTTCGACAACACCGACATCCACGGAAGTCATTCCCGATGCCGGCCCACCGACTGCGGCCATGGTTCCTTCATAGCTCAAAAACTGGACCACGTTCTGTTGATTGTCGACCAGAGCCATGCCATCCGGACCACCGTTTTGCAGTCCGAGCACGGGGAAGAAGGATGTGCCAAAGCCATTCTGCTGGTCGGGAAGAACACCGCTCAAGGGAATCGTGGAGTATTGAGCCCCACCATTGCCGTTATAGCCCACCAAGCTCCAGCCCGAAAGATTCAGGCCACTTGGTCCGGCGATTTCGATCCCCTCGTTAGCATCCGTTCCCGAATTGTCGTAGTGGAACTCATTGATCCAGGGTTGACCCGCAGACCCGGGACAGGGGATCATCCCTGTGGGTTCACCCAAGACTTCAGCGCTCGGCCCACTCTCGTTGTTCGAGATATCAACGGCAGTCACGTAGTAGAAATACTGGGCAAGATTCTCTGCGCTCGAATCCACATAGGTACTTGGGCCAACAAGACCGGCGTTCAGCTTGACGTATCCCTCACCCTCATCTCGATACACGTTGTAACCAAGCAGATCGGGCTCGACGTTATCGTCCCAATCCAGGGTCAGAGAACAATCCCCGCCCATGGTGAGCAGGCTCATGGGCTCGACCGGAGGAATCATGTCTCCGCCCGAGCAAGACCAGATCTCACAGACCCACTCGGGGTGATCGATGAAAGGATTACGATTCCCCTGGAATCCGAAAACAGCATCGTTCCGATCCCGCTCCCAGTCATCGACGGGATCTTCCGCATTCCAATCAAGAAGAGTGTCGAGAATCCCCATGTAGGCAGGAGAGAAGTTACTCGATGAGTTGGATTGGATGAGGTTTCGATCGTTCGTCAGAATGAGGTCCGGTTCGACGCAACCCGTATTTCCGTGGGTTCCCCCCTCATAGCGCACAGCCATGTAAAACATGGCTCGAGCAACATCGCCTCGGCGCTCGATCCAGACTTCCCAGGCCCCGGTATTTCCGGCGCCGGACCCACGGTTCACTTCAGGTGAGCCATCCACCGGATAATCAGTACACGCAGCGACGCACTCGTCATAGACCCGATTTCCGCGTGCCGAGTTGTAATTCCAGAAAGCGGCAAAGAGCTGATGGCAATCCGTGTAGGCGGAATTACAGCCACCGTCCTGAGAGAATCCATAGGAATTCGGCCACGAATGCTCCCGATTCCAGCCCACTCCAGCGGTGTGGTTATTCTCATCAAAGGACTCGTTCTTGTAGACACTGACCACACGAGTCATGTCCAGCGGATCCTCGTCAGCAGCAGACACGATGTCCCACGTATCCGTCGATCCACTGGTGTAGGGAAATCGCGTATGATCATCGATGATGGCATGAACGGCGTTTCGCAAAGCCGTGCCGCTCAGACCCGTCGCCGAGTCGTAGTAGCCCGGTGGAGGATCCGCCGTCGCCGGAGTAGCAGTCCACACAAGTGATGAAAAAGCGAGAATGGAGAGAGAGCCTCTCCACCCATGGGTGGTTTTTAAGTGACGCATTGCCCCCCTCGAAACGACGATCCACTGTCTAGGAAAACGGCATGAGTTACCGAACAAGCAGCGGCTATCCTAGTCCTTTTGTATCGTTATGGAAATGGGGAAAACGGGGGAAAGGGTGCTTCTGGCCCGGCTTTTGGGAAACCGTCACATGTCACGCAGGTAGGAGGAGTTGAACATGGGGACCGAGATTGAACGCAAATTCTTGATCAAAGACCCGAAATGGCGCCCAGATACTCCGGGAATCCATCTTCGGCAGGGCTACATCCTCGGCGATGCTGAAAAGGTCCTTCGCATCCGACTCATGGGAGATGAGGCCATTCTCTGTCTCAAGGCCCAGT
The DNA here is from genome assembly GCA_029260825.1 of Planctomycetota bacterium. Taxonomy (GTDB): domain Bacteria; phylum Planctomycetota; class JACOTG01; order JACOTG01; family JAJDCM01; genus JAJDCM01. The sequence goes on from JAJDCM010000059.1 coordinate 45,912, forward strand.
TAAAGGGCATTGAGCGTCTTGAGTACGAGTATCCCATTCCTCTTGATGAAGCCACGGAGATGCTCGATCGGCTCTGCCAGCCCCCCCTCATCGAAAAAACCCGACACAAGATCCCCTATGAGGGAAATGTTTGGGAAATCGATGTTTTCGCGGGAGAAAATGAAGGCCTGATCGTCGCTGAAGTGGAACTCGATTCAGCGGACCAGGAGGTGAAATTGCCACCCTTTGTCGGCAAGGAAGTGTCAGAGGATCAGCGCTACTTCAACGCCAGCCTCGCCCGGACCCCATACAGTCAGTGGAAGGACTAAGAACCACCCTCAAAGAAGTTTAGAAGTCTTTCCCCGCATAACGAGAAGGGTGCTTCAGCCGCCTGTCCAATCCTCGTAGGGCCAGTGCGGGCCCCGAATTCCGCCGATTCCAGTCAACACCGATCAAGTTGGCCGCAAGAAAAGTGAGCACGAGAAGCGGACCGATCTCATCCGCGTGATGGGGTAGAGTCTCCACCAGAATCCCCGCGCAGACAAAGAAACAGAACGTCAGCATCGAGCTGGTGAGCACAAGCCGCCCCGCGAGTATTCGCTGGGCCTCATGGCGCTGGCGAAGACAATCGATAAGGTCTTTGGGATCACTTTTCATAAAAGTAGATACGTCTCTTGAATCGATGATTCCGTATTTTCCTTCTAGAGACGCACTAGAGACGCATGAGGCCCGTCCTCCTTTCCTCAGAATCGGGAGGGTCCGAGGCGTTCATGCTAATCTCTTGTCAGAGGGCTACGCATCGGGATTCTGATCGGCAAGAAGCCTCAGAAGCCATGCTAGCAAGAACTTACGTCATCCAAGCCTCGGAAACCTCATCCGATAAATTGCGGGAGTGAAGAGCTATGACACGATTCGTTTCTTCTCCAAGACGCCGCGGGACCCGGATTCGCAGGATCGGTCTCGGCATCCTTACGTTCGTTTTCACCTGGCTTCTTTTCGTTCCGGTTCAAGCCGATGCGCCGCTGACCACCGGAAACGCCGTCGCTGTTCTCTCCCCCTCAAAGAAACAGTCCTCGGTCACGGCGAACATCCTTCTCGAACTCAAGCGATCTCACTATCGCTCGGGCCTTCGGTTCAACGATGCGCTCTCCTCAAAACTCCTGGACAGCTATCTCGAAGGACTTGATCCCAGTCGTAGCTTCTTTCTTCAGTCCGATGTCGACCGGTTCGATTCGTTTCGTCACGAGCTTGACGATGCAATCAAGGAAGGAGACCTCGACCCGGCGTTCGAGATCTTCAACCTGTTTCAGGAACGACGGATCGAGAGGAATCAACACATCTCCTCGCGGCTTGAAGATGGCATCGGCAAGATCGATTTCACGGTCGATGAAAAGCTCGAGCTCGATCGAGACAAGAAGCCATGGCTGAGCTCTCAGTCCGAGCTGGAAGACCTCTGGCGCAAACAGTTCAAATACGACGTACTGAGCCTGAAGCTCGGCGAGAAAACGGATGAGGAAATCACCAAGGTTCTTTCTCGTCGCTATGAAAACCAGCTGCGACGAATGCGCCAGACGAACACCAAGGATGTGTTCCTCACGTTCATGAATACTCTCACCATGAGCTACGACCCTCACACCCAGTACTTCCCGCCTCACGAATCAAAAAACTTTGACATCCGAATGAGCCTCTCGGTAGAGGGCATCGGAGCCCTTCTTCAGAGCGACCAGGACTACACCAAGATCGTTCGCATCATTCCCGGCGGCCCTGCGGAAGCAAGTGATCTCCTGAAAGCCGCCGATCGCATCCTGGCGGTCGGGCAGGACACAGAAGGTGAGATGGTTGATATTGTGGGCTGGAGAATCGACGAAGTTGTGGACCTGATTCGAGGCCCCAAGGGAAGCCAGGTTCGTCTTGAAATCCTCCCGGCCGGCATCTCTAGCCGAACCGAATCCAAGCTGATTCAACTCACCCGAGACAAGGTAAAACTCGAAGAACAGGAAGCACAAAAAAAGATCCTGACCCGCAAGAAGAACGGAAAAGACTACAAGGTCGGCGTGATCGAGCTTCCCGCGTTCTACATGGATTTCAAGGCCGCGCAGGCAGGCGACCCCAATTACAAGAGCGGCACCCGAGACGTCCGAAAACTCATCGGCGAGCTCAAGAAAGAGAACGTTGACGCCCTCGTCCTCGATCTTCGGAACAATGGCGGTGGATCCCTTGTCGAGGCTCGAGAACTCACCGGCGCATTTCTCCGAACCGGGCCAGTGGTTCAAATTCGAGACTCGAACGGCTATCTCCAGATTCTTGCCGACGAGGACAAAAGCATCGCCTGGTCCGGACCTTTCGCCGTCCTCGTCAATCGGCTGAGTGCTTCTGCATCGGAGATCTTCGCCGGGGCCATTCAAGACTATGGCCGGGGCATCGTGCTCGGAGGGCGCACCTTTGGAAAGGGAACCGTCCAGAATGTGAGACCACTCCGGGAAGGCGACATCAAGCTCACTCTCGCCAAATTCTATCGGGTCTCCGGAGGAAGCACCCAGAACCGAGGCATCACGCCTGACATTCCATTCCCGGACATCTACGACGAAGATGAAATCGGAGAAAGCTCTCTACCCGAAGCTCTTAAATGGGACAGCGTCGCATCCCTCGAAGTCAAGAAGGACAACTTCATCCCTTCCATCCTTCCAGCCCTTCGCCAGCTTCATGATCGAAGAACCAAGAGCGATCCCGAATTCCAGTACATTCTCGATCGGGCGGAATTCAGCCGCAAGATGAGAGAAGACAACTCCATCTCCCTCAACACGGAAGGCCTGAAGGCCGAGCGAGCAAAGACCGAGGAAGATGCACTGAGAATCGAAAACAAGAAGAGAATTGGTCTCGGTCTTGAGCCGGTGAAGAAACTCGCCGATCTTGAAGACCCGGACGCCGAAAAGAGAGATGATCCAGTGGTTGTCGAAAGTGCCGACATTCTTGTCGACCTGATGACGCTGGCAAAATAGGGCGACCCAACGCAAAGCAACCTCTTCAAGCCGCCGAGGGCTCGGCTCTCGGCGGCTTTTTTCGTGGAACAGAACTCAGCCGCCACTTCTCCTCGCATCAATCCAAGGGAAAGAGCCCGAGTTCGGACTTGCTTTTTTCGGGTCGCCGTGCCGAAATCTAGGAATCATGGCCACAGCTCTATCCACCAAAAAGAAGCTCGTCTTCTCGATCATCATGCTTTTTGTTGTTTTCGGGTCCGCAGAAGTTCTCTTGCGGATCGGGGGATTCTCCTACAACCCCTTCCCCTCTCCGATCATCCTCTGGAACACCCGGCAGGATAAACTCCTACGGGGTGGTCAGAGCCTGCACCAGGTCGATGCCAGCACTCTCTGGTCCCCGAGGCCGGCGGCGGTGGTTCCGTGGAACCCGGACGAGAAAGTCAATGAAGGTGGATTTCGCGGTGACCTCGTTCCGGTTGAGAAGCCTCCAGGAACCTTTCGAGTGGCAACCTTCGGGGACTCGTCCACCTTTGGACTCGGAGTTACCGACAAAGAATGCTGGTCTCACCAGCTCCAAAAAGCCCTGACACAACAACACCCGGAGAAGAAGATCGAAGTCATCAATGCCGGGGTTGTTGGGTTCACGATCGTTCAGGGCTACAAGAGGTTTGAAAACCTCGTTGCTCCCTATGATCCGGACCTCATCGTCCTGGCATTCGGGGCGGTCAACGAGCATTTTCCCGCGATCAAAACAGATGATGAGAAGATCCAGATCAGCCTCTCTTCAGAGGGAAGCAAGACCCGCCTCTTACAGGGCCTTGTCCTGGCGCTTCGCACCTCCCAGCTCGTCTTCTTCATCAAGGACACCATCCAGAAGAATCGAGTCGATTCCTCCGGCATCAAGCGCGACCACAAACGTGACGCCAATCGTGAACACAAGAAGTACTCGGATGGGGAGGAGTATCAGCGAAGAGTCACATCCGAGGAGTTCGCCACGTGGACGAAAAGATTTGTGGATGAAGCAAAATCTCGCGACACTTCCATCGCTTTCCTCTCCTTCCCTCGCCGGGAACGGACAGAGGAAAAGCTCACTTACCTGTTGAACTACACCAGGACCCTCGCCTCCGTCGCTGCAGCTGAAAAGGTCACTTTGGTCGACGCAAGGCAGTATTTTCGGGACATACTCGAAGGCAAGCTCAAGGCCCCCCCCGATGTAAAGGTCGAAGACGACCTCTTCGTGGACGAGCATCACCCCACCCCCATCGGCCACGAAATCATCGCCAACCTCATCGTCCAGTCACTAACAGCCCAGGACACACTCTCGGCGCAATAAGTTTCCTGGTCGCGTACCGCTCCTTCTCCCCTCCTACTCTCCATCTTCTCCCCATGTTTTTTGCCGTCCAGTTGAAGTCAAAATCGGTAGCGTGTCGTATCCTAAGAAGACATGGCTTCAATGATCACCAGAATGAACGGCGCTCTCTCCATGCTCGTTTCGAAAAAGGGTCTCGAGCCGAGTTACCCGATTCTCCCGGCCACCTCAGAAAAAGGAGAGAGCAGCGTTCCCGGAGTGTTTCTCGTGGGGGAGGTCGCGGGAGTTCCTCTCATCAAGCTCGGCCTCAACGGCGGTCACGAAATCATCGATCAGCTAGCCATCGATGTGGAGAAGGAACGATCTTCTCGTCCCGATGCGGAAATGGTGGACTTCCTCATCGTCGGCGCAGGCGCAGCCGGACTGGGAGCAGCCGCTCGCGCCAAAGAGCGAGGATTCTCTTCGATCGTTGTGGACGCCAACCACGTGGCGGAAACCGTCTACACCATGACCAAGGGGAAGATCCTCTTCGCCGAACCTGATGCGGTCGAAAACCTGAGCTCGATGTGGTTTGAAGAATGCACCAAGGAAGCTTTGCTCGCAAAGTGGAAGAAGCAGATCGCGGAAAAAGAGCTCGATGTTCGGGAGTTCGAAAAGGTCCTCGACATTCAGCGGCAGGGAAAGTCTCTTCGGGTTCAAACCGAAAAGAATGAATATACGGCACGAAGGGTCATCCTGGCCGTCGGGAAAGCCGGCAACCCGCGAAAGGCAGGAGTTCCTGGAGAGATCGAGTTCGCAACCCGAATCGAACACCGCCTTCTCGACCCGGACGTCTTCAACAACAGAAACATCTTGATCTATGGCGGCGGCGATGTGGCTCTCGAAGGTGCACTCCGGCTGTGTGAAACCAATGCAGTCACCTTGGTCACCATCGACAAGGAGTTCATCTACCCCAAAAAGCGAAACGTGGATGCGCTTCTGCAACAGGCTTCCCGGAACAAGATCAAGATCCACATGGACTCTCACCTTGTTGCCATCGAGGAGAGTTCGGTCAAGATCGCGAAGGGAAGTCCGACCGGCCCTGCCCAATCCCTGAAGAACGACCAGGTCTTCGAGATGATCGGGGCCGAGATCCCGACCCCGTTCTTCAAGAAGATCGGGATCAAGCTCGACAACGAGTGGGACATGAAGAGGTGGGTCTACCTCGCCGTGGTCTTCTTGTTCGTCTATTCTCTCTACTCGCTGAAAAGCTACGGAAAGGGAGTCTCCGCCTGGCCTTTCAACCACCTCATCACAGAGGGCAGTTACGACGCGGGAATCCAGTTCATCTTCAAGGCCTGCTTTGCTCCATTTTCCTGGATGTTCAGTGAAAACGCCTACCAGGATCTCCTCGCGGAGAGAGGTTATCAGCAAGGCTATATCTATAGTCTGCTCTACAGCGTGGCAATGCTGGTGTTCGGCTTTGAGGCCATGATTCGGTGGCGCGGAGTCTCTCGTAACAAAGGCTATCAAACCTACCGCTACTTGACCCTCATCGGATTTCAGGTTGTCTTCTTCCTTGTGGTCAACCTCTTTGCGATCCAGGCGATGTCCGTCAATCATGCCTGGCGAGCCTGGGGTCTTTACCAGCCGTTCCCTCTCTTCTTCAACACGTTCTTCTGGTGGAGTGATCATGATCCCCGATGGATCATGGGCTTCTTCATCGGCGCGGGGCTTCTCGGCTCTCTGGTTGCAATTCCAATCCTCTCCCGCAATCATGGCAAACGTTTTTGCACCTGGGTTTGTGGCTGTGGAGGGCTCGCTGAAACTCTGGGCGATCGCTGGCGTCACCTCGCCGCCAAAGGATCGCGCTCCCGTAGCTGGGAGTTTCAGGGAGTTGTGGTTCTAGCTGCGAGCGTCATTGTGGGTCTGGTTGTGGTTGGTCTCTACGAGACCCAGGGCAACAACATCTGGTGGCAAGCTTATAACTACACCGTCGATTTCTGGCTGGTTGCCGTCATCCCGATTGCGCTCTATCCGTTCTTTGGCGGCAAGGTCTGGTGCCGATACTGGTGTCCACTTGCGGCCTACAATGGGCTTCTCGCCCGCTGGTACGGAAGGCTGAAGATCGTCTCGAACTCGAAGTGCATTTCTTGCACCCAGTGCTCCAAGTACTGCCAGGTCGGCATCGATGTCATGGCTTTTGCCAAGAATCAGCAACACTTCGACAACGCCAATTCGTCCTGCATCCAATGTGGAATCTGCATTGACGTTTGCCCCATGGACGTCCTCTCCTTCACCACGGATAGGACTTCCGTTTCCTGAGGCTCTGCATTCCGAATCCCTATTCCTCCTTCTCTTCTTCCTCTTCGGTGAGATCAACGACTATTTCCAGTTCCTCGACTCCCTGTTCTCCGAGGAGATCAAGGTCAATCGTCTCCGACCTGTGGACAAGAACCTGCGGCCCCATCAACAGGCCTCCGTCCTCACCAACGGCACCGGAGAAGCTAACCGTATAGCTGACATTCCCGCCGGAAGAGAAGACCCCACTTTCTCCATTCCCGGCAGCGTTCGACAAGACCATCAGGTCGGCAACCCCGCCGCCACTATCCAGGAGTCGCGTCCTGACTCCCGCGAAAGCGCTCGCGGAAAGACCGAGCTCATTCTCAAGGACGCCAAAGTTGTTCTGAAACAATCGCTGGGTATCGGACAGAGCAAGGGCAGCCCGAGCCCGGCTCCGATCCATGGTCATTCTCACCCGCTCAAACCCGGATCGAAGGTCTACATCCTGAGAATGAGAAACCATTCCCCCGAAAACGGCGTTGGCCTGGAGGATCTTCCGAGGAAGGGGATGGATGCGAAAGACCCCGCCTCCGATTGAAACGGCCTGAACGGTCGAAGTGCTGAATTCGGGACGCTTGAATGACCCAGGATGGAGGGAGTCTCCTGATTCCCGACGTCGATCCTTGGTTCGGGGGTGGAACTCAAGCCCGCGAATCCCCCGGACATCATTGAATGCGAACCGAAAATCGCTGACCTGCTGAACATGGTTCAAGGCCAGTGCTTGATCCATGAGTATCTGCCCGTTCATCTCCTGTTTGAGCCGAGTCAACATATCAGACCGGGAAGTCTTCGACATTCTCCCGCTCAGGTCGGCTTTGGCCTGGACAAGATCGACCCCATTTCGTCCGAAAGAAAACTTGAGACCCGAGAAGGCCCACGCTCCTTGAAGATCATCCTCGCCGGGGAAAGCGACACCTGCTTCGTCCATGAGCTCGACTTCCAGAGTCGCAGCTTCATTCAGGACGAGATCCATGCGAGTCCATTCTCGAGGGTTCAGGACGACCTTCTTTACCTTTCCCACGGGCAGGCAAGTCGCCTCGAAGACTCGAAGGAAGTAGGTTCCTGCGGCAAGATCGGGAAACGCAAATCCCTCCCCCACTCGAGCCGTCACGATCGTCTTCTTCTTCGTATACCCACAAGCAGAACAGGACTCTTCTCTTTCCCATCCGAGATCCTCTTGAGGATCGCCCGTCAGATCGGCTGCTTTCTTGATCTCGCCCTCCGTCTGGGGAACGAAGCACCTTTTGCAGGGCCGTCTCCCGTCTCCGAAGAGATGAACGGAAAGAGGTGTCTCCTGATCAAAATGACTGGCGAGAATCTCGCCTTCGATCCGCGCGCTCCCCGGTTCAAGGGCAATCACACCGAGGTCCGTTAGCTCCCCGGCCAGAACCTGGAACTCATCCAGATAGAAGACCTCGTGGCCCTTGCTCGTAACGCTCGCTTCATAAGAACCCGGACTGAGCAAGGTTTCCTTCATCTTCTCGGCGCTCGTCTTATCTTCGGCGTATCGCTCTTCGCTCAGAAAACGAATCTTCGCTCCAATGGGTTCCCGGGTAACTCCATCGACAACCTGATAAGAGACCTTACCAGCTTCTAGCACCGGTGGAGCGGCCAAAGGATCGGCCGGGGTAGCTTGCGCAGCCTCACTATTTTCTTCCAAAGAGAGCGAGACGAGATCGGGATCAGTGCTCTCTACCAATGCCATCTCAAGAGTCTCGCTCGAGTGCTCCGAAGGCGGAACCTCAGAGGAACCGCTATCGGACCACAGCTCTCCGCGCCCTCGGTTTTCCGTGATGCTCTCCTCCCCTGAAGGAAGTAGGACATACAGCAGTCCTCCGACAAGAAGAGCCAATGCGCCTACGATTGCAATCTTGCTTCCCACCACGACTCCTCCTGTTGTCAGGGCGCCCGCAGAAATTCCCGAAATCGCAAGAGCATCGGGATTCAAACCAGAAAATGCAACGAGTCCGGTGAGCCAGGTACCTCGGTCGCCAACATGAGCTTGATCGAGCTGAGCTCGAAGGCGTTTTCGCCCTCGAAACAATCGAGCCCTTACGGTTGCCACGGGAACAGCGAGCTTGTGTGCAATCGCCGTGGGTGACAGGTCTTCAAAATAACGAAGGATGATCGCCTCCCGATACGGATCGGAAAGCTGAAGAACCGCATCGGTGATCTCCCTCTGAAAGGCAAGGCGAAGGACGATGGTCTCGGTTGATTCAAGAGCTTCTGGCCGAGCCGAACGCTGCTCATGAACCGCCCTGCGTCCTTCTCTGCGGTGAACTTTGTAGGCCGCATTCCGGGTTACCCGGGAGAGCCAGGTCAGCACCGCCTCCGAATGTTTGGGAGGTTTTCGGAGGGCGGCAAGCCATGTCTCCTGGACAAGGTCTTCCGCTGAATCCGGGTCGGCGACGAGAGCCCGGGCAAGCTTCTTGACGAACCCTTTGTGGGTCAGCCAAACTTCCGGGCGCAAGGGCGTAAGAGTGTCGGTCATTGATCCGCGAGCCTCCAGAGTATCCTGTTTCCAGGGATAAAGACCCCGCTGAGAGCGGAGCGGATGCAAGGATTGCCAAAATAATGCAATCCCTACTCCATCTTACGCTCAGGAGCCGGATCTTGCTCCCAAAGGATCACCTGGGGCCCGGGAAAGACCGATTTAGGACTTCGGGGACGTGGCCGTGTCGTTGAGATTCCAGTCGTAGTCCAGAAAACGAACCCCGCCATCGCCATTCTTTTCCAGACGGCTGCGAATATCAGGACTCACGTAGGGTTTCATGAACCCGGAAAGAGAGCCATGCTTGTCCGTAAAATCGCCTTTGAACCAGTTCAGGATCTTTGAAACCGCCACCCCGTTCCCGTCCGCTTTGGCGTAGCGCGAATCGGTCAGACAGTTCGAGACCGCCTCTTCAAGCTGGCGATCAATATTTTCACCGTCATAGGCCCCCGGCCGCAGAAACGGACATCCGATCGAAGCGCAGTTGATGGCAAAGTGCATGCGGGGGTCGTCAAAAAGCTCGGACGGACGAAGCAACTTGTGCTCGATGTCGTTGAGAGAGACGGTGTATCCCCCTACTTCGCAAAAAGGCGTGGCCCAGGGATCAATCTCTTTGATGCTTTCCAGCGGATAGTTCCGGGTGACCACGTCAAGAGTGTAGGCATTGTAAGCATTGATCAAGAAGGCCAGAAGTTCGTCGCGAGAGAGGGATGCGATGTTCGCTCCGGCAAGGGATCGAAGGTAGGCGGACAAAGTTTCCCGATCGGTGACCAATCCCGCATAATCAACTCTACCGGTTTCCCTGACATGCTTGCGAAGAAGGGCATCGAATCCTGCGTGGGAAAATGTGGATTCACCCGACGCGATCCCCTTCTGAACATCACCCGTCAAGGGGTCGTCAAGATCCACTCGCCGGGCCGGCACACAGGAACTCAACATCAGAGTGAAGCAAGTCGCCGTCAGCAGAAGGAAACAAACCCCAGCCCGGCCCCATCTGGATTCGCAAAAATTCATGGCAGAAGTCCTCTCTCTCGTGCCTATACTACGCGAAAAGTTATTTGCAACTCGACCTATTCTTAACATAGGGAAGCCATCCATGGCAGCTACCGAGGCAGCTACCGATGCAGCCAGCAATGAAGTCACCAACATCGATCCGACAGCTCCCCAAAAAACCGTTCTGATCACCGGCGCCACGGACGGGATCGGCCTTGCCCTGGCCCGGCTTTACCAGGGCTCGGGGTGGCGTGTCCTGACCCATGGGCGAAAAGACCGATCTCAACTTCCAAGGGAGGCGTTCTTTTCCGAATCGACATATTGCCAGTTTGACCTATCAAGGCCCGGATCCGGCAAGATCCTCCAGAAATTCTTGACCGACCAAAGGATCGATTCCATCGACATCCTCATCTTGAATGCGGGCCTGGGATACTACGGCCCGGTCCAGGATCAGTCCGCTGAAAGCATTCAAGAACTTCTTGAAGTCAACCTCCATTCTCCGATGGAGATCACTCAGGCCCTTCTTTCCCTCGTCGAAAAGGCTCACGGAAAGATCGCGTTCATCAGCTCGGTAGCAACCGCTCTTCCCTGTCCCGAGTTCGGAGTCTATACGGCAACCAAGGCATCTCTTGAGGGGTTTGCTCGGAGCCTTCGAATCGAACTATCCGGCAGGGTTGACGTTCGACTGATTCATCCCGGTGGAACTCACACGGGGATGCATGAGAAATGCGGTATTCCGTCAACGAAGATGGACTGGACACGTTTTCCGTCGGCTGAAACCGTCGCGGAGAAGATCGTTCATTCACTTTCCGGTGCCCGGTCTCAACATACGATCGGGACTTCAAACCGACTTGCACGCCTGGCGGGAAGGCATCTTGAAGGATTGCTCGACGGAACAATGCGAAGGTCAGCCAGATGAAAACCTGTGCCATCACCGGCGCCGCCCAGGGAATCGGACGAGCCCTTGCGCGTCAGTTCACGAGAGAAGGATACAAGATCGTCGGGATCGACTTCGATGAAAAGGCATCGGCCAAAACAAAAGCCGAGCTTCTTCATCTGGGAGGAGACGCGACCTTCCATCGTGCCGATCTCAGCTCTCCGGAAGATGTTCAGCAAATCGCCACCAAGCTAGCCGAGGGGCCGCAACTGGACGTTTTGATTCACAACGCAGGGATCAACTACACCGGGCGATTCGAAGGCTCGGATCTTTCCCGGCAGCGTAAGGTCATCTCGGTCAATCTTCATGCCCCCCTCCTTCTCACCGCTCAGCTTCTCGCCCACGGCAAGATTGCCCCTCAGGGAACAATCGTATTCGTGTCTTCTCTTTCCCGGTTCGTGAGCTATCCGGGGGCCGCGTGTTACGCAGCGAGTAAAGACGGACTTTCGTCCTACGCACGAAGCCTTGGGGTAGCCTTGGCTCCCAAGAAGATCAGTGTCCTTACGGTCTATCCCGGCCCGACTCGTACCGAGCATGCTCGACTTCACAGCCCGGACAACAGCAAAGAAGAGCGACGCATGCCTCCCGAGGATCTCGCCAAGCGCATCCACGAAGCGGTCAAGCGCAGGAAGCGAGTTCTGGTGCCGGGTTTTGGAAATCGGTTCTTTGCAACCTTGGGAACCGTCCTCCCTGGCGTCACGGAATGGGCGATGAAGAAAACGATTCTGGATAAGCTTGAGTGATTGAATCCGGGTGGTTTTGGGAGGCCATCTCGCACGGAATACAATCTTCCGAACCATGGCCGCCTTGGGGAACAGCCACGGGCAACGATGGAGCCACGCGCCGTGAGATTAATCCGCACCCTGCCCACAACGACCCTTGCGGTCGTCTGCCTCCTCGGCCTCCTGGTGGGATGTACCAGCAGCGAGGAAACACTGGTCAAAGATCGTTTGGGTCAGCTCTATGCCATGGATCAAGACGGATGGCCCGTAGACGACCTCGGATACGATCCATCCAAAGAACCCCTTGATCTACTTCGCATCGACGAACTCGAAAGCCTCGTCCCTGCGAGGCAGTTCTACCGAACCGTCCTCTACTCCAAACACGCGGAGTTCAGGAGAGTTCTGGCTCTCGTATCCGTTCCAACGGCAGGGAATGAACCGCGTGATGTCACGGTGGGCTTGGACCTGACTTACACCGCACCCTCCTCGGAGTTCATCCGACAATTCCTCGGAGTTCCGCTTTCTAAAACGGATCGAGTCGAACCGTTCGTAAACGCCGTAACCAAGGTTTTCTCGCTTCTACTTCGGAATTCCATGGTCGGGAAAACGACGACGACCCGAGATGGAGCGGGGGCTCGGGGAGTCCTCTCAGTGGACGGGAAAAACATGAAGTTCCTCGACTTTGTCTTTTCGAAGGATCGGATCCTCGAACAGCTACTCGTGTACAATCCGAATCCCCATGCGCCGAATTCACACGGCGGTCCGCCTTGTCCGGCGTGCAAGGACGAGTAGCGGCACCGGAGATCTTCGAAGCTCCTAATTCCCTGCTTCAGACTTCATCGCGCCCCGTGTGTCCGATCTTGACTCGACGAGAGAGTTCGTCTTTTTTTCAGAACTTTTCCGCCAAGAGAAACACTGGAGAGACGACGCCTAGTGTCTCAGTGGATATCACGGGAATCCCATTCCCAGCTCGTTTTCTTGGGAAAGCTCTGGCGAGGTTCCCTCTTTGTCACCTCAGAGGAAGGGTTCTGCAACATGAAAAGAAAGACTGCGCCTCCGGTTCAACTCAGGAAACGGTCCAAGAATAGGGATTGGCTGTTCCTCCTCTTCGGTGCTTCCGTGGCTCTCTGTGGCTTCAGCTTGGTGTTGGGAAGCAACACCTCTTATCCTGAAATGGGCGAGGAAGTCGACCCTGAAAAGAAGGAAGACTTTAAAGACGCGATCAACTGTGCCATCGACTCCATGCCGGAAGATCTCAAGATGATGCTTGGGGATTGTAGCGCGGATGATGTTTCCCTTCATGATTTGAACGAGGGCGAGATCACGCACTGGAAGCACGGGAGCGAAGACAAGATGGAAGCGCCCGCCTTCACGCCCGAATCGACGCCCGAACAGATGATGGGCTGCCAGCTGTGCATTGCCGTCGGGGATGCACTCTGTGGCGGAAGCGACCAGTGGAAAAAAGAAGTCATGGCGCACGAGGTCATTCACTGGACTCAAATAGACTTTTGGACCGAGGTCTATTGCCCTAGCGAAGAGCTCTTTAACGAACCTTGGGATGGAGAAGAATCTCCTGAGGGAAAGAACGGCAACCCTCCCGCCGAGGGCGAGCCAACAACACCTGAGCAAATGGCGGATCAAAAGACCCGAGAGCTTTTTGACAAGTTTGAAGAGCTTCGGAGTGAGATGACCGAGTCGGAAGCAATTCTGGAGGACGTTGACCATGGCTGCACCACGGGGCGCCTTGGCCCCTGGTGGCTAAAACCTCCGGCGAAACAGAAACAACCGGCCGGTGATGACTCGGGAGACGGCGACGGTAGAGATGGCGATGACGATGGAGATGGGGAAGAGGAAGAGGAAGAGGAAGAAGAGTGCAAGCCGCGGCTCAAGGAGATGAGCGACAAGATCGGAATGTGCATGGAAGACCTCGAGATGATGGCGGAAGAAGCGACCGACGGAGACGGAGAGGAAGGGAACGAGTACGACAAGTACAAAGCTTTTGCGGAAAAACTCAACAAGACCATGGACCAAAAGAAAATGGACGCCATGAACCGCCAAAACGAAATCTGCGCAGCCATTGACAAGTTTTGCAAGAACCAAGACGGAGGAGGAGATGGGGGCGACGACGGGGGAGGCGATGGTGGTGGAGGTGGCGGCGGTAGATAGCCGAATGCCGCGATCCTTCAACCAGAAAGTCGATTCCTATTCCGTGAACCAGTTGAGCCCACCCTTTTTCCTTAAGAAGAAAGAGCATCACAAGATGACTGAACGATCCATTCTTTTGACGGCAGCGCCCCTGCTTCTCGTCTTCGCGATTGCGGGATGCAATCGATCGGAAACCGAACCGACGCAAACTGCCTCCTCCGAGCTCATCCTTGAAATGACGACCCTGGTGCACGCTGCTCCTTGCACAACGGCCGAGAAAATGCGCGAGGTCGAATTTGTTGGATTCTCCTTCCGGGGTGAGTCCAACATCTACATCGCAAATCAGCAAGAGTTCACCGAAAACAAACCCACGGCTTTCCTTCAAACCGTGGAGACGCCAGATTTCTACTTGACTGGAGTGGCTATGGGCTCCGTTCCGGCGAGCGCCGCGCCTCCAAACGCTCCGGTGCTCTACGCCTACGGGATGAACGCCGTCACCGAAGGCTACGAGTTCCGGATGTACGCGCGCGGCAACGGGGAACCCGTCAACGAACGTACCTACCAGACGCTCTCATTGCCGGAAGCACCCGTGGCGATGGGGCAATCCGATCCGAGCCTGATCTGGCTTGCTACGGAAGACGACAACGGGCAAGTCTCCGTATACCGACTTCTCGACATCAACCGAGACGGATGGATGGACCGGGTGAGAAGCTTTGCTACTTTCTCGCAATTTGCGTCACGCGCCAGTTCCGTGCTCTCTCGATTGAAGGCCGGCCCGTTTGTTCTCAAGCATGCCTCGAACCAGGAAGTCCTCTTCGTGCAAGATCGCTTTGTCCGACTCCGAGTGCTGGATCGCAACCAGGACGGAAGTGGTGATGTGGCTCTTCTTCCTGCCATGAGAAATCGCACGGGAAGCTTCTTTGCCGGAGGAATCCGGTCCGGTTCGGAGAGGGTTGGAATCTTGGGCCCGCCCCGGCAAACCGTGGAAGTTTGGAGCATCGACGAGAGGGGACATCTCGCCTCCATCCTCGGCTCCGGAATAACCGACTTGAGCGGACACGCCGTCCTCGACCTGGCCCGATCTCTTCGAATCGGCGATTCCATCTCGATGCAGAACATCGGGTCTTCGCGAACATTTGAAAGCGACCGAGCCACGGTAAGCGCGCTTCCCCGGCTCGACGTTCTCCGGCTTTCCGAAGATCGAGTCGAGGCCGGTGGAACCATCGACTTCGCGGTGGAGTACGCGATGGAACGATCGTTCAACGAAGACGAACCGGAAGTCACTGCGTCCTGGATCTACAGGGATCGGGAAAATTGGGGTGAGTTCAGAACCGTCCCGTGTTCTCTCACCCGCCTCGATGCGGAATCTTACCGGGTCCACATCCCCGAGGTCAGAAACCACTGGGGAGGGAGACAGGTTCTCACTTTCTGCGTCGGCGACTTGCAGAGGGCAGTCAAGGTGAGAATCCGGTCGCACAAAGAGGCCGGGTCCATCGAAATCAACGGTTAGTTGCCCGGACGGTTTCACGCTCGATCAGGCGCTACACGGGTAGGCCTTCCCGGAACATCGACTCGCTACGAATCAAAGGACGGATAAACATGAGAAAAGCCAATTGGATCTTCCTGATGATGATATTTGCGAATCCCTCTTCTCCCATGTACGGGCTCGAAGAATCGACGCTTCCTGGGTTCCAGCCTCCGCCTCCAAGCACCGTCGCGCCCTTTGAACCGGGTCATGAGTTCCTGCCGCTCGATGTTGTCGATCGGACGGAAGATGTGTTCTACTACTCTCCTTTTGATACTCCCAACTTTCCCAAGCAACGGATGGCCATCTACCACCCCAACACCCCGGCCCCCTTCGGCGGATACCCCGTTCTGATGGCCGTGCAGATGAACAACTTCGAGACCTCGAGCTATCAGACAAGCTATCGGCTGGCATTCGGAGCGATGCCGACTCGGCTCGCCTACTGGGCGCTCACCAACGGTTTCGCGGTGGCCTCGGTGGAGGTGACAACAGGATACAACGAAGACCACCCGCTCGAGTTCTCCAACGAGCACGCCAGTGAGCCGGATGGCTGGCCCTACAGTGGAAGCGGCATTCAGTATCCGCCAGGAGTGACCATCGAGGGCGCCACCGGATTATTCGAGCCTTATCGAGACCCATCGATGCCGTCGTCTCTCAAGGATGTCATCTACGCCATCCAGTTCCTGCGCAAACACGCGGACGATTTGTCCCTGGACCCGGAGCGCATCGTGGTCCAGGGAGGATCTTCTTCTGCCACCAGCTTGATGTGGATCGCGCTCGGGAACGAACGACAGGGCGAAGGAGCCCCGCAGGCCCCCCTCGACACGCAACACGGGCACTCGACGCGCCCCCAGGCGTTCATCTGCGTGAACGGTCAAACCTACGTCCCCTACATCGACGTCGGTCTCGACAGAATGGAACATCTGGGAGCGCCGCGATACCCCGAAGCCGGCGACCAACCGGACTCCGAGGCAGCACTCTATCTCTCGTCAGCCGACCTCTCGTTCGCCAACCCACTCTCGCCGCTCTTTTACTCCAATCGAGGTGTTCCCACCTATCTCGCCTACGACCGCGAGCCCGCCAACACGAATTACCAGGAGCCTCTGAACAACGCGGGAGCTCCATTCGATCCGTCGCTCCACGGATTGAATCCCCAGAACTCGGAAGACGAAATGGCACACTCCGCGTTCTTCGGTGCCATCTGGAGACACATCGACCCGCGGCCCCAATCCCGTTTTGCCCTCTTCACCTACATTCCAAAAACGCCATGCTGCGACAGTTCGACTCTGGGCCCCCCGTGCGTCATCCATCCCGGCCCCAAGGGCCCAGGCCTCCCCGGGGATTGGGACAATGTGCCTGCCAATCACGACTTTATCCTGAGAGATCATCGAAGAAACCCGGTAAGTCCGATCATTCTGGACATCCTGTCCTGGTCCATGCGAAGGATCAATGTCTTCGCCAACCTCGATTGGAGCTACGATCCCCTCCTCTGCCAATACACCGGGATCTGTGGAGAACTCGCCGGTATGAGTATGGACGCACAAGATGCAGCCATGACTCCGGCGGGTCCGAACGACGAGTACTTCGTCGAAGACTACTCCGGAACCTGGGAGTCGACGTTCGCCCCCACCGGCTACCGCTGTCGAGACCCTTTCGTCCCGCGGGGAGCAGCCCCTTACCTCGCCTGCGTGGCTACCTCACTTCCCGACGGCCCCTACGAGTTCACGCTTCGAGGAGCCCCCCCGAACTGGTATGTGGCAATCGCATATGGCCGGGAACTCGTCCTGAACCCGAGTCCGTGCGGAGGCATGACGATCCACGACCCGACGACGGTGGAGTTTCTCAACGAGCCCATCAGCACCTTTCAAACGGATTCAGAAGGTGCTCTCGACCTCGCATTTGAGTGGCCCCAAAACGGTCTTCTCCCGCCCCAACCGGGCGAACAAATCTGCTTTCAGGCGTTCGTCTACGAATTCAATACCACTCCCAACCCGCTCGTGGCGTCCAACGGAATCGTGCTCGAGATGCCATAACGGAGCTTCCCAGCTTCGCTCGGAACATTGGAACAACTTCGCTCCGCCACCACAAATAATACGGGCTAGCCGGGCAGGACCGCCTTTACAGCGGTCCTCGCCTTTTTATTGTTGGCAATCCGAGGCCATGGAGCCAAAATGATCGGAACAAGATCATGGCTCGGAGCCTGGATTTTCTGTTTCCAACTTCCCGATTCTTCCTTCGTCAATCTCAAACCCACTTCACCCTAGAATGATCAATACAAACGATCTTCCCCGATTCGCCGATCGACTTCTCCTCACCGCAGGGGCTCTTTTCCTCCTCGCCTCCG
Source organism: Planctomycetota bacterium (assembly GCA_029260825.1). Lineage (GTDB taxonomy): Bacteria > Planctomycetota > JACOTG01 > JACOTG01 > JAJDCM01 > JAJDCM01. The sequence continues at coordinate 63,657 of JAJDCM010000059.1, forward strand.
CGGCATTTGCCCAGCCCGGCCCGCCGCCGCCACCGGAAAATCCGATCACCCCCCGGAAGACACTCCTGGGAAAGATCCTCTTCTGGGACGAGCAGCTCTCGAGCGACAACACGATCGCGTGCGGCACCTGCCACCTCCCCGAATTCGGTGGAGGTGATCCTCGGACCGTCGGCACTCCCGGGCTCGACGGAATCCTCGGAACCGACGACGATGTCTTCGGATCGCCCGGTGTCCCCGCCTCCGATGCGGACAACCGATACATCCCCCATCCCGACTTCGAGTTTCAACCCCAGGTAACGGGACGCATCAGCCCGAGCTTCATCGGAGCCTCGTTCTTTGGCGTGCTCTTCTGGGACGGTCGAGCCGGGTCCGAGTTCATCGATCCTCAGACCGGCGCGGTCAGCATCGTCAGCGGTGGAGCGCTCGAGAACCAGGTCGTGGGACCTCCCGTGTCCGACGTCGAGATGGCCCATCAGAGCCGGGACTGGTCCGAAATCGTGACCAAACTCGAAACCGTGATTCCTCTCAAACTCGCCACGAATCTACCGCCGGATGTGGAGGAACACCTGAACGGCCTCCCCAGTTATCCCGCCCTGTTCTTCGCGGCGTTCGGCGATCCTGTCATCACTAGCGAAAGGATCGCTTTTGCCATCGCCACCTACGAGAGGACGTTGATTCCCGGCCTGACCCCGTTCGATCGATTCGTTGCCGGAGACCAACTCGCTCTCACCGCGCGCCAGCGGACCGGTCTCACTTCCTTTAACTCGGTAGGCAACTGCCTGAGCTGCCACGCTGGATTCTCGTTCTCCGACGGTAACTTCCATAACATTGGAGTGCGTCCCATCGCCGAGGATCCAGGACGCCAGGCCATCAGCGGAAATCCCGATGATGCCGGCCGCTTTCGCACCCCGTCGCTGCGCAACGTCGGCCTGCGACCTCGTTACTTCCACAATGGACGCTTCTCTTCTCTCACCGAAGTCGTGGAGTTCTACGATCGGGGAGGCGACTTCTCCGCGAACCGGTCGGAACTCATCGAACCCCTCAACTTGACGGCAGCCCAGCGAGAGGCAATCGTCGATTTCCTCCAAAACGGTCTTACCGATCCCCGGGTTAGGTTTGGATTCCCGCCCTTCGATCGTCCGACTCTCGGTTCCGAGTTGCCCCCGTCGCCCGAGATTTACGGCGACACGTCCCAGGGATCGGGTGGCACCGCCCCGTTAATGCTTGCCCTCACACCGCCTAGCATCCCAAACCCCGACTTCCGTCTTGGAGTCGGACGGGGCCTCGGAGGAGCGCGAGCCTTTCTCGTGATCTCCGGCCTTCCAACCCCGGATGGCACAGTGTTCCGGGACATCCCCCTCAATGTGAGTCTCGATCGGCAGCGACTGGTGCGAACTTTGACCCTCGACGGGGTGGGGCCGGGACAGGGTTTTGGAACCTTCAAAGGAAACATCCCGAACGACCCACGCCTTATAGGTAGAGACTACTACGCCCAGTGGTTTGTCGAGGACCCGGCAGCCACCGGAGGCTTCGCGGCCAGCGCGGGCGCGAAACTCGAACTCTACTGACCCGACGCCGTCCGCCCGTTGTCGAGAGCTCTAGCTAGCCCGGATGATTCGGGCTAGTGCTTTTTCCCCAGCTGATCGATGATGATCTGCAGATGACGATTGAACTCAGTGGGCTTTTCCAGCATCAAGAAATGCCCAACTCCTTGCATCTGCACCGCATCAAAATCGCCATACTTTTGATTGACCTTGATGGCCGTCGGATAGGGGGCAGCCGCGTTGATCGCCCGAACCGGGACGCCCGCAGCCGACAACGCCAGCTTCCAATCGAATCGGTTATAGGAGGCCAACAGCGAGGTTGCCGCTTTCCGATCGGGCACGTCAGCTTTTTTCAAGATCGATTTCAAAACCTCGCTCTTATCGTCTGTGAAGAATCCGGTCATGAAGCGGGTCCATGCCGCATCAAAATCATCTTCGAACCTCTTGACCATTCGATCGGCCGCCCCGGGGGGAAAGCTAAATTCCACATCATGGATGGAGTCAACGGCCACAATCCCACGAAGAACACCCCTCAGCTTGGGCGCAGCGGCAAGCGCCACGGGCCCACCCATGGAATGACCAACGAGCACAACATTCTTCAGCCCCAGTCCTCGAACAATCGTAGCAACGTCTACACCCAACCCATCGATCGACCAGGATTTTCGGTTCGCACCGGATGCACCGTGTCCGGGAAGGTCGATCGCAATGACGCGATATGATTTGCGGAACTCCGGAACCTGAAAGCGCCAATGGGTGCGATCACAGGTCCATCCATGCACGAAAACAAGGGCAAGTTCGCCGCTACCCTCCGAGGAGTACGAAATACGAACTCCATCGACTGCTTGAATGCTATCCACTTCCTGCCCATGGATCGAGGACGAACCAAGCCCGATCAGTAGCAATGCAAAAACCAGTCGCACGGTCACGTGTCGTCTCCTCATCGAACTCCTCTCTTGCCCCTGTGGGCCCCATTTTGCCAGATCTCGAGTATATTTCTACACGTGGGGCCCTTCCTGAGAGGTGGAATCAGAACAAGTGGATTGAAAACACGCACCCGTTTGAGTACTTTGATCCAGCTCTCAGTAGGAGGAGCGTGTATTGTCGGGATAGGGGTGTCGCCAACGCAGAAGAGAGGTGAACTGCTATGCCATACTTCGTTTCATCCCGATCTGACCGTCGCGGACGGGACTTCCTGTCCTCGGCTTCCACCGCCCGTCCGGAGGTTCTGCGAACCACCTTCATCCTCTGTGCACTTTTCCTTGCTCTTGCCGGATTCACCCCGGCTCTTTACGCCACCGGCCTCATCGACTCTCCTGCCGCTCGGGTCGCGGGGACTTTTGACAACAACCCCTCCGACGATGACTCTTTCTTCGGCCCCCGGTTCTTCCTTTTTGTGAACGAGGGGCAAGAGGGTGTTGACCTCAACGGAGACGGAGATACGAGCGACCTGGTCGTTCACATGTTCAACGGTCGGGATGAATCCCTGACAAACCTGGGACTTGTCGTAAGATCCAGCTCGATTCAAACAAGAGTGATGGGTACTGTCGCGGTGATCAAGGTCGACGAGGCCAACCAGGACGAGGATCTCAACAATGACGGCAACAAGAACAAGCAAGTTGACCACGTCTACGACATAGCGCGAGGTACACTTCTCAATACCAGCTTTGCCGACACGGATGTGGTCAGGATTGGAAGGTTCTTGCAAATCAGGAAGATCGGCCTGGTCACCCTCCTTTACGACATGACCACCGGAGATTTGATCAATCTCGGTTTCGAGGCACGGCTCATCGCACATCGAGGCATGTCCCTCCTGCTCTCCATCTCGGAGCTTGGACAAGGCGACATCAATGAGGACGGTGACGAGTTCGATAGCGTCTTCCACTCCTATGACTTGACAACCTTCACTCTGACAAACCTTTTTCTTCCCGAAGGGCCCTTCGAAAACTCAGGACCACCGACGGTTGAGACGAGCGGGCGTTTTTGCACATTTCTGGTGGACGAAAACCGATTCGGCCCCTCGGATCTCAACGGAGACGGAGACTTCCAGGACCAGGTCCTTCACATCTATGACTTCTCAACGAACGAGATCACGAATCTGAGCCTGGACATCAGGGAAGAGGTATTCCCTGGAGAACGATTGCGCAGGGTCCGTTTTCAAGAGGATCGGATGGCGATCGGCGTACTCGAGTCCGAGCAAGGGGGAGCGGACCTCAACGGGGATGGAGACGGACTCGACGACGTGCTCCATGTCTATGATGCAAACACAGGCGTTCTCACCAACCTGAGCCTTGCCATCTCAGATCGAACGACCAACTCATCTGGATCCCGGGATAGTTTTGAACTTCATGGGAATCTCTTGAGCTTTGCCATCGACGAGTTCAACCAAGGACTTACCGATCTGAACGGGGATGGTGACTCCTTTGATCGGGTGGCTCACCTTTACAATATGGCGACGGGAGAGCTGATCAACTTCGGGATGGCCGGAGACATTCGTCGCATCGGAGACCTTTACGTCATTGAAGGGAACGAGATCGAGCAAGGCCTGACCGATCTGAACGGGGATGGAGACTTTCTCGACCTGACGCCAGTCGTTTATGACCCAACGACAATGTCCACTACGACGATTCCCTTGACAGTCGGCCTTGCCCCTGTACATCCAGAGGACGATCGGACGGTTCAAGTCAAAGGCTCAGGATCGACCCTCCTTTTCGTCGTGCATGAAGAGCATATCGGAAACCAGGATTTCGATGGAGACGGAGAGGCCATCTCTTTTGTTCCGTTTATCTTTGACGGAGTGACCGGGCAGCTCACCAATCTAGGCCAGCCAGTAACGCATAGCTCCTCGGGGAACATCGTGGGGAGCCGGGTGCACTACACCAACAGCGACCACAACTATATTTATGACCTTAAAACAAGATTGAGCTTCGAAACCGGGGCACCAGAGTTCAGGGGGAGGCTGTTCGAGCACCTCTTCGTGTACAGGGTTTCGGAGGATGAAGTCCTCGAAGATCTGAATGGTGACAGTGATCAGCGCGACAAGGTCATCCACGTAGTGATTCTTGATCGGGAGCTTGGTACAGGTAGCGTGAACGGCGGCATCGGGCCGGTGACCGACGTACTCTCCTTCCAGGGGCAGACAGGAACAATTAACTTTCCCACCGGGGAGGACATCGAGCTGACGCTTGACTCTCCACCTGCGGATCTTGATGCCCGATACATCCTCTGGGTCTGGCCGGGAAGACCCACCCAGGAAACCGAGTTCCTCACCCCATCCGGCGACACTTTGGGATTCCTCGTCAACCCGATTCCCTTCGGGCCATCACCTGATCCGCAGCCGATCGCCTGCATTCGTAGTTCCGATTTCAACCGAGGTGCATGCTCAGGATCCCTGAGACAAATCATCGGACCGGAACGCGCCCCCTTCACGATCAGCAAGCCCGGATTCGATTCCCCGATAGACTTCACCCTCCAAGGAATCATCGAAGACTCCGGCTCCGCGAACTCGATCGGAATGAGCGTAACCAACGCGATCATTATCCAGGCAAGAGACTGAGAGTCGGGGCGCATCCGATTCTACATGAATCAGGATATCCCCTACTTTCATAACAATATTGGTTTCGCTCGGAATGGCGTTAACCGGAGCGATTACTTCTGCCTCAGCTTTCGATCAGATCCAGTGCCATTCCATGGAAATACCAACCGACAGGTGTGCGCTTGGTCCTCGACCACAGCAAAATAATATTTTTCCTGCGTTACACCTTCTCCTTTCGCGTTCTTGACAGTAGATGGCTTTGATCCGATCAAGCCTCTTTGCCGGAGCAGAATCAGAGTCCGACAACCGGGAGAATCCATGGCTCATGGAAAAGTCTCTCTGCTCCTGGCTCAACCGGACTCGAATCTGAGTTCCTGCCTATCAGGATATTTCTCCTGATACAACGGAAGTAACGACAAAGGGAAGGTCGTAAGGAGAAGAGATGAACCAAGCCACTGCAAAAGGACAGACTCCGTCGCCACACTCGGGCAAGAAACTTCTGAAACGCACGATTGCAACGATCTTTGTGCTAGCAGCGGTCGCCGGAATCGCTAGCTTCTTGGTCCCTTTCCTCGAGAAAGACCCAGCCACCTATCCGCAAATATCCGCCGAAGTAGAAGGTGACGTAACCAACGTGTCGCCAGGAGAGGATGTCCTATTTCGCGTTTCCGCTAAAGCCAACAACTTGCCCCTTTCCGGCGCAGCGGTAACGGCCGAGTTCAGTACCGGCGATGGAACAGGGATCATGCAGTCCTTTGCCAGTGGAACTACGGACAGTAGTGGCGCATACCTTGTCCGCTGGACCTACCCGACCAGAGGCAGCGATGAATACTCACTACGATTCGCAGTTGAGAAGAAAGGGTACAAACCCGGATACTGCACCATCGTCGCAACGTGCCTGCGAGAACCCGAAGACATCGTCCTGGAACTGTCGGTGATTCCCAATACCGTCGCCGAATCCGCTCAATCAACCATTACCGCCTGTGCTCTTGACGGCTCCCGGCAGCCGATTGCGGGCGCCCACATCCAGCTGCGTAGCACATCCGGTCAATTCTCTTCGTCAAAGACCAACTCACTGAACAGCCAGACGGATAGTAGTGGCAATGTCCAGGCCCAGTGGACTGCCCCCAGCATCAAAACCGCTACGCAAGTAACCGTGGTCGCGGAATGCACCAAGCCTGGATACATCAAGGCCCAGCAACAGCAAGTTGTTCGAATCCAATCACGCCCCCCCGACCCCCAGCTGAACGCAGTGATCCAGGTCCAGCCAAAGAATGTGGTTGCCGGGGAGCTAGCAAACATCGTCGTGGTTGCAAGGGGAACCGACCAAAGACCCCTACCCGGCTGCGACGTGAGAATCTCGGCTCAAGCCGGACAATTCGTCGGATCAAACTCAGGTTCACTCTTCGCCAAGACCGATGGACAGGGCGCCGTGAAGACCCGGTGGAGAATGCCGGCACGGGGCTCGACGTCCTATCGGATCACCGCAGAAGTGTCAAGAACGGGCTACCGCTCCAGGTCAATTCAAGAAACGGTCGCGCGAAAGACCCTACCCCTGAAAAACCTGGAGATCCGAATCTCGGCGAACCCCAACCCCATCCCCGTCGGCGGTCGAGCGACGGTCGCAGTGACCGTCTACTCCCACGAAGACAAGCGCCCGGTTTCCGGAGCGGACCTGGTCTTGAACTCGGGCGCTGGAAAGTTTTCCACCTCCCGCACGACAGCGTTGTCCGCCAGAACCGGGAGCAACGGAACGTTTCACACGGAGTGGGAACACCCCTCCGTCGCCTTTGATATTCAGATCGGAGTTAGCGTACGGAAGGCCGGGTTCAAGGAAGGGCGCTCAGACGTCATGATCAAGGCCCAGAGTACCCGGCCTCGCCCTCCCGCCCCTCTGCATCTCCGGATATCCGCAGCACCGGCTTCGGTGCGACCCGGGAAGACCACCCAGATCGTGGTTGCCGCGAGCGCCGGAGGACGTCCTGCAGCAGGCGCCGCCGTTCAGCTCAACGTGGGATTTGGCCAGTGCGTGCCTTCTCGAGGCGTAAGCGACTCCCAGGGGTTGTTTCGGTCCACGTGGATCTATCCGAAACGAGGAGCAAATGGCTATACGATCGGTGCTACAGCGAAGAAAACCGGGCACCTGGAAGGGCGCGGAAGCTTCACGGTGAAGCGACGCTGACGATCGGAACGTTGCAGGGTGAGCACAGGAACGAAGCGCATCCGATGCCCAAAACTTGACCGCCGTTGTGTTGTTCGATTTCTCCGCCAGAAAAAAGACGGCGGGCGACGCACCTCGGTGCACTCACCCACCACAACAGTTCAATCCAGACCGACCCGAGCGCCACCCGAAGGCGCCCGGCCAATCGAGCAGGCCGAAGCCTTCGTTAGACCACACAGATTGATGCTCCTCTCAGTTCGTGAGCGAGTCGCGACCCTCCGAAGCTCGAAGAGCGTAGGCTGGTTACTCCACGCAGAGTACAATCGCGTTCGTTACGCTGAAATCCAGGCCTGACGCACTGCCCTGATCCTCCAGCAACCCCTGAAATGTGAGCTTGACCGGATTGCCGATCCCCCCTGCTCGGGTCAGTGAGAACGGAGCTCGGGACGGACTTGGCATCTCGTTGGTATCCCGGCAGACAAGACCCGGCATCCCGGTCGACCTCAAACAGAACAATGGTTGCGGACCAATGGGCTGAAACGGCGTCGGCCTGGCAAAAGTCCCGATTTGGGCCCCCGCAGCCGTGAGGATATGGCCCTGAACATTGCTCAGATCTCCGGGCCACACCCAAAGAGCATAACGAGCGTTCGCAAAAGGGCCGCTCGAACTTAAAGCCAAGGATACCGACAACGACTGCCCCGTTGCGGTCGTTACTGTGCGGTCGAGTCCTCCGTCGTCACCATTGATGCGCAGAACAGCCTGCCGCGTGCCCGCCCCCCCGAGATTCACGTTCCCGCTAATGGGATCGAGAACAGAAAACCCGGACGATCGAACCACGACTCCATCCTGCTCGATGATCCAATTCCAATCTCCCTCCTGCGTATTCGCAAGATCTCTCACCGGCCACTGAAACCGCGACCATCCGTATCGTGTGGAACTCCCCACGGTGAACGAGAATTCATAGTGTGGAGGCGAACCGGGAGCGGGGGGAAGCAGCTTGACCGTGAACTCATCCGGCGACGATACTGTGCCGGCCCACTGGAGCCAGAACCAAACCAACTCACTCCCGTCAAAGGGGCCAATGAACTCGGAAACAACGGCAGGACGTTCGGTGTACTCAAGCCGCGAAGGCGCGGAATCCGTCGTGCCCGCGTCAAGAATGGTAAGAGTGTTCTCCTGGTAGGGCCACCGGGCCATCCACAAGTACTCGCTGTTTCCGAAGTCGCCTTCGAATGGATCTACCAGATCGCCGTCTTGAACCTGTCTCCGATACGGTGGGTTCAGCACGGCGAAATGAAGGTGCGCGTCTGACGAACTACCGGAAGAGCCGACCTCTCCGATCTTCTGGCCACGAGTCACCGCATCGTTCACGGAAACGACGATGGAGTTCTGACGAAGGTGGGTATACCAGGTACGCTGCCCGTTGTCGTGCTCGATGATGACCATGTTCCCGCTCCCGATACAGCTCCCTCCCGGGACTCCACATACGTTGCGGTCAAAATTGCCATCAATGGTCTCGACGACAACACCGTCCGCCGACGCAAGCACGGGTACTCCTTGATCCATCTGCTCAAAGTTGCGCAGGGTAAGATCGGTGCCATTATGGTTGTCATACAACCAGGAACCACCGGTATGGTCGGTCATGCCTGATGTCGCATCGTGATCCTGATAGTTCACAAGAACCCAATCTCGGTTCGGAACTCCACCTATCGGCAACCCAAGTTTCAAAATATCCGAGTCCGGAGCCTCCCAGATCGACAGATATCGGAGAACCCCCTCTTCGTCAGGGTAGGCGGCAATATCGAAAAGACAGTAACCCTGTCCGGCTTTCAGGGTGAAGAGATCTTGATACTCGGACGAAGACATGTGCCCCCAAGAAAACCGCACCACATCGGGCGTGGATCGCCAGACCTTCGTGAAACGGGCTCCGAAACCGGGTACTTCAAAAGCACCGACACTCTCGGGTTGAAGTGGACTCGGCGCAACCTCCCAGTCGAACTGGTGCCTCGACATACCATGACGACCCGAAAAGCCGGCTCCATCTTGATGCCAGATGGCAACGAAACGGACCTCGCCATTCAGAAGGTAACCCTCCACATCAAGAAGACTGTACCCGAGCCCCGCAAAGTGGCTGAACCACGTCTGATATTCAGTTGTCGTCATGTGGGAACGCAAGGCATGCACAACACCCGGGTCGTGGTGCCAGACGGCGGCGAAAGCCGGTTCACTCCCGTTTCCCGGGTTGTATCCACAAACCGACACGGGTTTGAAGCCCTGGTCTCGATACGTGATCGCGATCGTTTCGAAATCATTCCTCGATAACCCGACCTCCGTACGGCGATTCTGCGCCGGATCGTTGGAATTGAAAGGGCTCCAGATCGCACTGAACGAAGTGCTCCCACTGCTTGTTATGGCCGCATCAAGCTTGCTCGGCCGCCAGGAGTCCTCATATTGGACAAGGCGCTGGGAGAGCTGGGAGCTGCTCATTCCATGGTGTGCGACGAACCCGGACGACGCATGGCCAGAACGCATCATCCCGAGCCCGGACCCGAAGGATAGGCCGCACAAGAGAGCGTGGATTCCAATCCGAAGCAAGCCGTTTCGATTCTTCACAAGACATCTCCTTGGTTTTCTGAGTTTCCGGCCTCGATCAGAGCCCACAGCTCTCTGCAGCTGGCGCCTTGCGCCCTTCCCGTCGAGACTTCTGCCCCCAAAACACGAAAACGACAAGAGCCCCGAACCAAAATCTGAATTTTTATCGGAGGAGGATGACCCCGGCGGTCCCCTGGCCAACAAGCCTCTCTTGAGACACCGCCTGACGCCCCACTTCCGTTATAATCCTGTCATGGACGCCTCCCGCAACGACGAGAACAAACCCGACCCGATCGGCGAACAAGCAACGTCCCTCCTCGGTAGAATCGAAGACGGCGACCCACTTGCCGCCGAAAAGCTCTTGCCACTGGTCTACAACCAGCTCCGAGCACGCGCCGGAGCTTACTTTCGAGGGCAGCTCGCCGAACACTCTCTTCAGCCCACAGCTCTCGTCCACGAGGCGTACCTTCGGCTCATCAGATCAGGCGGGAGCTGGAAGGATCGAAGTCATTTCTGCGCGATCGCTGCCACCGCGATGCGTCAGATTCTGTTGAACCACGCAAGAGATCGACGGAGCCGGAACCGACCTCAGGGCCGGGTGGACATCCCCATCGACGGGCTTTCCACTCCCACCGCCGCCCCCGCAGTCGATCTCATCGCTCTTGATGACGCCCTCACTCACTTACGGGACCTGGACGAAGCGGACGCCGACCTCGTTGAACTCCGTTTCTTCACCGGCCTCACCGTCGAAGAGGTCGCCCGGCAAAAAGGCGTGTCCTCGCGCACGATCGAAAAGAGATGGCGTCGAGTCCGTGCTTGGCTCAACCGCGAGCTGGGCGAGGAGAACCAGAATTGACCCCTCGCGACCGTTATCGCCTCATCATGGAACTCTTCGACGATGCATGCGAACTCCCTGCTGAAGAGAGATCTTTTTTTCTCGACTCCCGATGCGGCGACGATCTGGACCTCAAGAAAGAAGTCGAGTCGCTCCTCAACCACGATGCCGTGACCAGCGGCCATGCGGACGCTGCCGATCACGGTGCCGCAATCGAGGCCCTCGCCCTCGATATTGCCAGCAAAGACCAGGAAACCGCCTTCGTCCACCTACAACAAATCGGCCCCTATCGCATCCTTCGGGAAATCGCCCGAGGTGGCATGGGAGTGATCTACGAAGCCGAGCAGCAGGCTCCCAAACGCCGGGTAGCGCTGAAAGTCATTCGTCCCGGAATGGTCACCGCCGATCTCTTGCGCCGATTCAAACACGAAGCCCAGATCCTTGGCCGCCTCCAGCATCCCGACATCGCACAAATTTTTGAGGCCGGAATCGCCGAGCAGGATAACGACACTCTACCGTTCTTCGCCATGGAGCTCATCGACGGCCTTCATCTCGACGAGTTCGCACGAAGCCAAAACCTGGACACCTCCCAATGTGTTGCACTCCTCGCCCGGGTCTGTGACGCTGTCCAGCACGCTCATCAAAATGGGATCATCCATCGCGATTTGAAACCCGCCAATATCCTCGTCTCCGACTCCCATGCAAACGCGTCACCCAAAAGCCATTCCCACGGCGTCACCACGACAAAAAGCCAGCGCCGAACCACAACCCTGGCATCCGTCGGGCACTGCAAGATTCTCGACTTCGGAGTCGCCCGGGTCACTGATCCTGATTCCCATCTTTTGACCGCATCCACCGACATCGGGCAGATCATCGGAACCCTGGCCTACATGAGCCCGGAGCAAATCCGCTCCAATTCCAACGAACTCGATACCCGATGCGACGTCTATGCCCTTGGGGTTATCCTCTATGAGGTCCTCGCTGGAACTCGCCCCATCGAGGTCCGCGGTCTGCCAATCACCGAAGCCGCCCGTCGCATCGAACAAACGGAGCCAGCGCGACTGTCCTCCCATCAGGCCAACCTCCGGGGCGACCTCGAAACGATCGTTCACAAAGCCCTCGCCAAGGACCGAGACCTGCGATACGCAACCGCCGGCGAACTCGGTGCGGATTTGTGGCGCTATCTCCACGACGAACCGATCCTGGCTCGCCCTCCTTCCTCCGCTTACTACCTCACAAAGTTCGCCCGCCGAAACAAGGCCTTGGTCGCCGCTCTGGGAATCTCCCTTGCAGGACTCATCATCGCATTGATCGGAGTCACCCTCGGCCTGATCTCGTCGAAACGCCAGCTCGCCCGAAGCAACGAGATGAGATCCGTCGTCGAGGACATGCTCCTGTCGGCTCGCCCCAGCGAAGCCCTCGGTGAAGATACCGCCCTCATGCGGAGAGTCCTCCTCGAGACCTCAGACCGTCTGGACCGGGGTGAAGTCAGGGATCCCAAAGTCGTGGGGGAGCTCCGCGCTCTCATCGCCTCTACTTTTCTTTGGCTCGAGGATCCATCGAAAGCCCTCGAGCAGCTTGATAAGGCCCACCCACTTCTCGCTCTGGAATTCCGTCCCGTTCATCCCGTAATTCTTGCAGCACAGGTCGACAAAGGAATCGCGCTCAGCCTGTGCAACCGAACGACCGAAAGCGAAGAGCTCCTTCGAAAGACCTTGCAACATTGCGAACAAGAACTCGCACCCGATCACGCCCTGACTTTACGGGCCGCTGATGCTCTGGCCGCAACTCTCGGAATGACGGAGCAGTGGGCGGAGGCTGAAGAGTACCTCAAGAATATCTCCATCGCTCGAGCCCGACTTCTCGGCAACGATCACCACGACACGGTTGATTCACTGCGCAAACTTGGAATGGTCTATGAAGGACAGGGGCGAATCAAGGATGCAGAACGACTTCTCCTGGAAGCCCTGGATCAACAAGCCCAGCTTCGAATCACAAAAGACCCACGAGTCTTGTCCACACTCTGGACTCTCGGCACGCTGCTCGGCGAGAACGGACGACCAAAAGATGCTCTCCCACTGTGGGAGGAAGCTCTTGAGGTGAGTGAAGCAAGCTTCGGTCCGTCCCACCCTGGAACCCTCCCGTTTCGGCAGATCCTCGGAGTGAATCTACTCGGGCTCGGTGAAGAAAGTAAAGGCATCCGTTATCTGACTCGAGCCGCGCAGATCGAAATCCTATCCGGACTCGCTCCATCCGAAAGCACAGTTATCCTTACTCAAACACTCCTTGATTCTGGCGCTCTCGATGAGTGCGAACGACTGGCCCTTGAGATCATCGAGTCGAACACCTCGGAATCCGATGAGACTGCCGAATTCGTCCGGATCATCTCGCACCTGACCGAGGTCTACCAGCGAACACGACGTCCAAAGGAGCAGGAACAGTGGACGCTCCTATACGTATCGTCGAGCAGAAGGATACTCGGGGATACCGCTCTTGAGACGATCCAAGCCACGAACAATCTCGGCGCCCTCTACCTCGCTCAAGAACGTATTGAAGAGGCGAAACTCGTTCTCATACCTGTCGCTACCGCCTGCTCCGAACTGGGAGACAAGGCGCCCGGTGTCGCCTGGGTTTGCACCCACTCCCTCGCCGAAGCCTACCTCGGCGCCTCCGAATGGGGGGCCGCAACGAAACACCTCGAAAACGCCATCCTCGGATACGAAACCATACTCGCTACCGGCGAGTACGATCGTCAAATTCCGGCGTTCCTCGATATGGCCCTCGCTCAGGCCCAGCAGGCCTACTCGATCCTCGGCAAAAACGACAAGGCTCAAGAGGCCGCCAGGAAGCGTCAGGAGCGGGCTGCGCACGAGTCGAAGTAGGCAGACAAAGAGCTGGTGCAAGAAGCGTGGCCCATCTCACCGCTTCGATTAGCTTCTTTTCGCTTGGTTTTCCCGGTGAACTCCGTTAACCCCACACTGCTGATCACGATTTACTGCCCAACGATGGTGATCGCGTTCGTCACGCTGAAGCCGGTGGGATGGGAGCTCGCCCCTTCCTCCAACAGACCTTGAATCGTAAATGTCGTGGGCTGCCCCATCAAGTTGAGATTGCGAAAAGACGGAGCCAGTGGAGAGGCCAAGAATACAATCTGAGCACTGCCGCACGCGATCCCTTGTGGAATGAGGAAACCCGGGGAACAAAAACCCGGCTGCGGAGTTCCCGCCAGGAATGGAGCGGGGTTGACGAGACATCCAAGGGGGCTTCCGTTTCTGACAATGGCAGAAGGGTTTCGACCTTCGCCCCCCCACACCCAGAGCACGTGACGATTCAAAGACGACTCGGTTTCTCCCTGGGATAACACGAAGGCAAACAGATCCGTCGTACTGACCTCTACCTTACGATCTCGTCCTCCGGAAGAACCATTCACAAACAACACGTCCCTGATCTCTCCCGATGCCAGGTTGACGCTACCCGCGCTACAGGCCGCCGGAACCGAAATCCGAACGATCGACTCAAAAACGACACCGCTGGAACTGTCCCGAAGCTCCACCAGAACAGGGATAAAGGAATCGTCTGAGAAGGAGAACATCCAGTTGCTGTTATCGCCAAGCACGAACCCCTCAACCGTGGCATCTTCGAATCCGTCCCCGTCGGTGTCCACCGGGTCTCCCGCCTGAAGAACGAGCCTCGAAGTTTCCTTGAGTTGCTCCGCATCCCCGACAAAAAGAGCTTCCAGGACATCCGGATCTATTCGGATGCAAACGGGAGCCCGTCCCGCCTTCTTTGCGGAGTGAATGAGCCATCTACGAGCGAGTGTCTGGTCGAAGACATCTTTGAGCTCCCTTTAGTAATGCCAAGGGTTGGCATGTTCGGATCCAGGACACAGAGTTGATCATGGAGAACGGTCTGGCCCCGCCCAACGATAGTGGGTTCAAAGCTCGGCAAGCTGAGAGCCTTCTTCGAAAGCAAGACCGGCGTCAGCGTCTGTGCGGCTGCGGAGGACAACAGAAGGGTACTCCACAAACTCGCAACCAAAATTTGTCGGATCACTCGGCTCATTGACAGACTCTCCTCGCAAAGACTCAGGAACGCCACCCAACTTGGGCTACTTCAGAAGACCCAGCGCACGAGGCCAAGGAACGTTACAGAGAATTGGAGAAAAAACCGGGTGGACTTCATGCCGACATCAACAACGGCGCAACGCGGAGGCTCGACGGGCAATTGCATGCCAACAAAGACCTAGCAAGAGGAGTCCAAGCCCCGCCGCCCAAACCTGCCACTCGACCCAGAACGCCAGAAATAAACAAGCTCCCAGGCCGCACCAGGCAAAAACAGGGCTATAAATACGGTCCTTCGCGTCAAGGCGCAACGCGGCTAGATTGGTGATGGCATAATAGATGAGCACCGTAAAAGCACTGAACGACCATGTCGTCTTGATGCTCCCGGTAAGTACCAGCGCCGCTACAATCGCTCCCACTACGATTACCGATACGTACGGCGTGGTCTGGTCATGATTCACCCGCGCCGTCGCACGAGGCATGTCGCCTCTCCTGCCCATGGCGAGCAAGACGCGCGACAATCCAAGAATCAGGTTCAGGAGAACCCCTAACATGGCGGTCATGGCGCCGATGGCAACCAACCAGTAGATGCCCGGAAAAGTTGACTGACGGGCGAGCAGCTGGAGTGGAGCCGCCTCACGCTGGGTAGCTTCTCCCAGCTCTCTCGCACCAAGAACACCGATGGCAACAATCCCTACCGCAATGTACAGAATCGCCGAAACAAGCAACGTGAGGACAATGGCCCGAGGGATCGTCCTCCGGGGTTCCCGGACCTCCTCTCCCAACGTGGCAATACGCCCGTAGCCGGTGTACGCCACGAACATCAACGCGGTGGCATGCAGAAAACCATGAAGGGGACCGCTCTCTCCTCCGCCCCAGAACGGCGTGAAGCGACTCGACCCGCTGGACGCCATCGACGGCAATCCGCCAAGAACAAGCGTACCGAGCGCAATCAATGTCACCGACACGATGACAATGTTCACGAGGTTCGAACGCCTGATGCCGGAAAGCACGATCAATACCAGCAGAATCGAAGTCCCGAGGGCTACGGGGACAAGAAGCTCCCTTCCGGTTCCGAGCGCCTGTAGCAAGTAGCCTGAAAACCCCAGGGCCGCGGTGGCCGCCGAAGCGCTCTTGGCGCAGAGGAACATCCACCCTGCCGTGAAGCCAAACGAAGGGTGAATATACTTGTAGCCGTACTCGTACGTCCCGCCGCTCACAGGATGGCTCGCCGCGAGTTGGGCGCTACTGAAAGCGTTGCACATCGCCACCAGTGCAGCAACTGCGATGGCCAGGATCACCGATGGGCCTGCTATTCCGGCCGCGATGCCGATACTGACGAAGACACCCGTGCCCACGATAGAGCCCATGCCCATCATGGTCGCGCCGACCACGCCCATCTCTCGCTTCAGCGCAGGTGGTGGAGGATCATTCGGATTCAGGGCTTGTCCTCAAAAGGTTAGTCGAACAATTCGTGGCTTCGATTCAGAACACTAGTTTGAGCGAGAATCATCCGGGCTAGATCCGGGCTTGGTACGTGTAGAGTTCGTAGTAGCGACCCTCTTTCGCAAGCAGCTCGGCGTGTTTTCCGCGCTCGACGATTTGCCCGTTTTCGATGACCAAGATCAGGTCTGCTCTCTGAATCGTGGTCAGCCGGTGCGCAATGACGAAGCTCGTGCGCCCCTCCATCAGAACACCGAGGCTCTTTTGAATGAACGCTTCGCTCTCCGAGTCAAGATTACTGGTCGCTTCATCGAGAACAAGCACCCTTGGGTTCGCAAGAAGAGCTCGTGCAATCGCCACTCTCTGTTTCTGTCCTCCGGACAGCTTGACGCCGCGCTCACCGATCACCGTCTCCAGACCATCTTCGAACCTGTCGACAAACTCTTTGACATGGGCCATCTGAACCGCGTCCAGGAGCTGGGCATCTTTCGCATCCGGATTTGCGAAGAGAATGTTGTTTCGAATCGTACCGTCGAACAAAAAATCGTCCTGGAGAACAAGTCCAAGCTGGCTCCGGTACGTGCTCAATTTGACTTTCGCCAGATCCTGGCCATCGATCAGGACCCGCCCACCGTCGGGAATGTCAAACGATGCAGCAAGCCCGGCCAGTGTCGACTTTCCGGACCCGGAACTCCCCACCAGCGCGATGATACTTCCGGGTGGTGCTTCAAAATCGATGCCACGAAGGACGGGTTTTCCTTCTTCGTATGAAAAATGGACGTCCTCGAATCGCACATGCCCCTTGATGGCCGGAATCACAACGGAACGGTTCGGATCGTCCTCTTCGGTTGCTTGAGACAGAAGGTCCGACATCCGATCGAGGCCCGCAAAGGCTTCCGTGAGCTGGGTTCCAATATTGGCCATCTGCATGAGCGGCGTCACAAGCATCCCCAGAAAGACAGTAAAAGCCACCAGGTCACCGACGGTCAGGTCTCCATCCATGACCTGCTTCCCGCCGTATCCCATGATCAACACGCTGGCAATCCCCATGAGCAGGGTCGCAAGACTCGTAATGGCCGCCGTAACCGTGAGGGTCTTCTTGACATGCTGGAACAAGCCGTCGACGCCCTTTTCAAACACTTCCTCCTCTCGGGCCTCCGCATTGAATCCTTTGATGACTCGCACTCCGCCAAGAGATTCAGTAAGGCGCCCGGTCACTTCAGCGTGAAGCGCTCCACGCTCACGGAATGCAGGGCGCAAGATGCGAAACGCCTTCATGGAGATAAGACCGAAGGAAAACAGCGGGATCAAAGCAAGAATGGTCAGGAACGGATCGATATTGAGAAGGAAAATGAGGGCAACAACGGATGTCAGCAGGCCTCCGACCAGCTGCACAAGTCCGGTACCGACGAGATTCCGAACCCCCTCCACGTCGTTCATGATCCGAGACACAAGCTCGCCAGATTTCGTGTTGTCGAACACTCGAATCGGGAGCCTGAGAACGTGCTGCTGTAACCGTGAGCGAAGCTGGGAGATGAGCAACTGCCCCTCGACGCTCAACAGCCTCGTCAAAGTAAACCCCGTCAGCGCCTGAGCCGCGGTAGCGACAGCGACGAGGGCTACCAGTTTCCACAGCTGATCGGTGTCGGTCCCACTGATGACGTCATCGATCAAATACTTTGTCGATAGAGGAATCGCCAGCGAGCAGGCGCGACTGATGAGGATCAAAACGAAACCGACGCCGATCAACTTCCGCCGCGGCCAAATAATGGTCTTGAACGCGTGTTTGGCGCTATTGACGGAGGGGCGCTTGCTCTTTGTAGGAAGTTTCATTGGAACTCGATTATCATGGGAACTGAGAGGCTAAAGGGCCAGAAAAAAAAGAGCCGCGCCCCGACGAAGAGCAAGGAAATCGAGGTCGATCACTTCAAAGTCAATCGACGCCCTTTTCCGCCGGTTTCTCTTCCGGGTTATCTATATCGCCTGGTACCGCGTCGTTGTGCCAGTTGGGCTCCACAATCAGACGCGCACCGCGGCGAAACGTGATGTAAGACCAAGCCCAATGCCCTACGACGAACAGCCGGTTCTTGAATCCTGCAAGAAAATAGATGTGGACTACGAGCCAAGTCAGCCAGGCGAACCAACCGACGAAATGAAGCTTACCGATTTCGACGATGGCCCGCTTCCGGCCGATCGTGGCCATTTGCCCCTTATCCACGAACTTGAACGTGCCACGCGGCTTGCCCGCCAGGTCGCCCAGAATGGTGTCACCAACGAACCGGCCCTGTTGCATCGCAACGGGGGCGGTGCCGGGCAAAGGCTTACCGGTTTGGTGCGTGAAGCACGCTTGATCACCGGCGGCAAAGACGTTGGGATACTCGCCCACGCTGAGGTCGGCGTTGACGAGAATCCGGCCCTGTCGATCGAGCTCGACGTTCGCCATTTGATCGATTTTCGCCCCGCGTACACCCGCCGCCCACAAAATGGTTGCAGCGCCAATTCGCTCCGAGCCGACTTCCAGGCCGTCATCGTCAATCTTCGTCACGAAGCTATTCGGCCAGATCTGCACCCCCAGCTTTTCCAGGTCTCGCGTGGCGCGGCTGGCAAGATTTTCATTGAACGACGGCAAGATGCGAGGTCCGCCCTCGATGAGAATCACCCGCGTCAGCGTCGCGTCGATATTGCGAAAGTCTTTGGCGAGAGTGAAGCGACTCATTTCGCCGATCGCTCCCGCAAGTTCGACGCCAGTGGGGCCGGCGCCGATGACGACGAAGGTGAGCTGCCGACGCCGTTGCTCCGCATCGCTGGTCCGTTCGGCTTTCTCGAACGAACTCAGCACGCGGCGGCGGATCTCCGTTGCCTGAGGCACCGTCTTCAAACTCGGTGCGTGCTCTTCCCATTCCGCGTGCCCGAAATAAGTGGGGACCGCGCCGCAACCGAGCAGCAAATAGTCGAAGTCAAGCTCTCCGAAGTCAGCTGCGACCTTCTTTGCTTCGAGGTCAACGCCCTGCACCGTACCAAGCAACACCGACGTATTTCGATACCGGGCAAGCAAGCTGCGAATGGGGGCCGCTATGTCGGCGGGCGAGAGACCAGCCATCGCCACCTGATAAAGCAACGGCTGGAATAAATGGTAGTTTTGCCTATCGACAAGCGTCACGCGAACATCACGCTGCCCCCCCAACCTCTTGGCAGCCTTCAATCCGACGAAGCCGCCCCCGACAATGACAACGTGTTTCATGTTTGCTCTGGACCGATTCGCGGACTGCATAATCGTGAAGTCTGGCATATTCCCCTTCTTGCAGTGGGAAGCATCACACGGCCGAGGGACGGCCTTCTCATACCATCCTGGGAAGCTGAAAACTATCGTTGTAGGTGATTGATTCGTTTGGCTCTGCAAAACCGGCTCGTCCAACTCCCGGAATTTTCTCCGTAAGAATCGTAAATCACTATGCATACACGGCTTTCGACACACACTGGTTCCTTACAATTCAAGATTCGAAGATGGCATCGGCCAAATAGCGGCAGAGCAATTCGAAGCGCAGGACCCGGCCAACGAACCTCGACGACGCTCTTCATCAAATGATCTCTGGATGGGTTCGAGAGTCAGTCAAAGAGTGACGATCCGGTCCATTCAGGTTAAGATGAACTCAAGGATCAATCCTGGAGCAATTCGTGTCCGCATCAAGGTGGCGCCGGGCTCCTTCTGGAACCGCAAACACTGTTTACCCGAGCAATGTGTACTCAAGATCAATATCCACGCCGGCTCGGGCATGAGGAGGCGACGAAATGAGAAATAGGCGACTTGCCGTGATCGGCGCAGGTCTCGTGGCCCTCGCAGCGTGTGGCCTTTCTATCGTCTTTCTCGATGACAGCACATCTCAGACCAGGAACCCGACCCAAGAAGCAGGAGCAGAGTCTCCACCTACCTGGTCCGCGCAGAATCAGGAAATCATTCGAACCGCGCTCGAAAGAAAACGGGACAAGATCCTCAAGAAAGGACCAAAGCGCTTCGACGCACCCCAGGAAGCACAAGATTTCTTCATGGACCAGAGGCTTCCGCTTGGCGGAGAAGAGCTTCCCTCGGACCACCTGCTCTCCGAACTAGAAAAATTAAAGGAACGCGAGACGACCCTCGCCGCCCAACGAGGGACAGCCACCTCCTGGACCTCGATCGGACCCGGCAACGTGGGAGGAAGAACCCGAGCAATCGTGATCGACCCCACTCAACCGAGCACCATGTACGCCGCAGGAATGACGGGGGGAATCTGGAAGTCGATCGATAGCGGTGCCAACTGGCAGGCGTCCGATGACCTTCTCCCGAACCTGGCGATATCAACCATCGCCATCGACCCGACCAACACGAACATTCTTTACGCCGGTACCGGCGAGGGCTTCTTTGCCAGCATCTTCATGCACCGCGGCGTGGGAATCTTCAAATCCGAAGACGCGGGAGTGACCTGGAATCTTCTCTCCGCAACCTCGCAAGGGACGACCCTGGGTGCATTCAGCTACGTCAACAAAATCGCCATCAGCCCCGACGACTCCAATCGCATCTACGCCGCAACGTTCAGCGGCGTCTGGCGTAGCCTCGACGCGGGTCAGAGCTGGTCGGTCGTCCTGCGCAATCCGAATGTTCTGGGCAGCCCGGCAGAAATTCAGGCCACCAACGGTTGCTCGGTGGGATGCACAGATCTCGTGATCCGCCCCGGCTCCTCCCCCGAAGTTCTCTTTGCGGCGTTCGGAAGCTTTCAAAAAGACGGGCTTTACCGCAGCACGGACGGAGGCGACACCTGGGTCGAATTCCAGACCGCCCCGGAGCAAGGGAGAATAACAATAGCCATTGCTCCCAGCGACTCGAATCGCATGTATCTCTTCATGTCTCAGAATTCGAGCGGGTTTCTTGGCAGAGTCTACAGCTTGTTCCGCTCCGACGATGGCGGAGACTCCTGGGTCTCGTCACTCGATTTCAGCCATCCGTTCAGCGAGTGGCTCATGAGCTACATCTCCATTGCCACCGGTTGCTTCCAGAGTCCGGTCATCTACTCGCAGGGTTGGTACGACAATGCCATCGCCGTCGATCCCGTGGACCCCGACGTGGTCTGGGTCGGCGGGATTAACACACTCCGCTCCGATGACGCCGGGGAAACATTCGGGTTGGGCGGTTACTGGTTCTTCTTTCTCGAGGACCCTTCGCCTCCGAACTACATTCATCCTGATCAGCACACAATCGTGTTTCATCCCGACTACAACGGGACCACCAATCAGACCATGTTCGTTGGCAATGACGGAGGGATCTTCCGCACCAATAACGCAAGAGCCGCCACATCCCAGGAAGAATGTCCGATCGGACCCAACCCAGGCCCAGGACCGGACATCGAATGGGAGAACCTGAACAACGGCTACGGTGTCACCCAGTACTACCATGGGGACAGTGCTCGGGATGTGGACGTGTTCGTGGGTGGCGCTCAGGACAACGGATCGAGTCGGGTGCAATCGGCCAGCACCCCTGACCAATGGAAGCTCATCTACGGTGGAGACGGAGGCTACGTTGCGATTGACCCGACGAACAGCCAGAGAATGTTCATCGAGATCCAGTTCTTCCCGGAAATTCTTGTCTCCCACGACGGAGGGGAAACCTTCTCTCCCGCGGTCACCGGCATCACCGACACCGATGGATTGTTCATCACTCCATTCGCCATGGATCCGTCCAACCCGGACAATCTGTGGACCGGAGGTCAACGGCCGTGGCGCACCACCAACGGAGCCGTGTCCTGGGATCTTGCCGGTCCTGACATCGGAACCGCCGCTCGGATCTCGGCCATCGCGATCGCTCCCTCGAACAGCAACGTCGTTTATCTCGGTTTCGAGAACGGCTACGTCGCGCGCAGCGTCAATGCTCTCGACCCCTCGCCCGATTGGCATCTCTATACGAACGGGCTCATCCCCGGGGCCTTTGTGAGCAGCGTCGCCATCGACCCCGACGATCACCGCATCGCCTATTGCACCTACTCGAACTACGGCGTCCCTCATGTCCTGCGAAAAGGGTTGGGCTCCGGAAACTGGCTTCCGATGGACGGCAGCGGCATCGCCGACATCCCCGACATCCCGGTCCACTGGGTTTCGATACGTCCCAACAACTCCAGTGAGCTCTACGCCGGCACCGAGCTTGGAGTGTTCATGAGCGCGGACGGCGGAGCAAGCTGGCACCCCTTCAACGTTGGCCTCGCCCACACCATCGTCGAGAACCTGGACTTCAAGGATGACAATACTTTGGTGGCTTTCACCCACGGCCGGGGCGCCTTTTTGGTGCACCTGATGAACCCGTGCAGCACGGGCAGCGTAAATAGCGGAAACGGCCCGGTTGCCAATGTCCTTCAAGTCAACGGCTCCGATGGCGGAGCAAGCGCTATCGTCACGGTGGATACCCGGGAGCCGGTCACCGTGAGCCTGGATGCGGCGCCAGCCGGACCGACCGGAGAGTATGCCCTCTGGCTTTGGGCAGGTGGACCGACGGACTGTCTGGATCTGACCTTCAACGGCAGCATCCTTGGTAGTACCGCCAATCCGACACCGCTTGACTCGAATCCTCCGGGATCGCCCCAGCCGCTTCGATGCTTGATGAGTCCGGGAGTCTCACCTTTATTTTGCGGAACCGTCGGAGGACGGACCTCTCCCCTGGCGGTGCCGTGGCAAGCTACAAAAGCTCGAGGGTTCAGGAATCCAGGGACATTCACGATCCAGGCGGTGGTCGAGGATCAAGGCGCTAACAACCCGACCGGGTACAGCGTGACAAACTGGGTCGTGTTGAAGATTCAGTGACGGACTCGCACTTCAATTGAATGATTGATCTTCTGAACGCGCACGAGTGCTCGAATACAGCACAAGCTGCTGCAGGCTTCAACCATCGCCTACGAGCCCCTTGATCCTTCTGACTTCATTCGCTAGGATTCTGGCAACAATGGCCAATTGCAAGATCGAATGCTCCTGCTCTCGAACCTTGTACACTTAGAACCTTCTACACTTAGAACCGGGGCACACACGATCCCGGGGTGCATACGAACCTGCGAATCGGCCTCGTGGCTCCAGGACATGATGTCCTTGACCTTTTGATTCGTTGGTCGCTCCAGTTGAACAATCACTGCCATGCCGAAGACTGAACCTCTCGAGCTAAGCATCATCATACCGACTTTGAATCGGTTGGACGCATTGATCGAGTGCCTTGATTCCGTGGCAGCGAGAACACGCCAGGTTCACCATGAAGTCATCGTCTGCGCCAACAATTGCGACCGAGAAACACAAGCGTACCTGGATTCGGTTCCCACGATTCGTTCCATAAAGAGTTCAGACAACCTGTACTTTACCCGAGCAGTTAACCAGGGAATCGACCTGGCGGAGGGTCGCTATGTGTTCCTGCTGAATGATGATTGCGTGATCTTGCGGGACGACTGGTTTGAGTTTTACAGAAAACTCCTGGAGACCGACCCACGCATCGCAATTGTCGGGCCCTACTGGAAGAACATCGACGAACTTCCTTTTGGCTGGATAGAGCCCTACGCAACACTCTATAGAAAGAAAGATTTTGATACCTTCGGCTACTTCCCCTACTTCGGACCTGACTTCATACTCTGGTGGTCGGATATCTATCATGCCTATCGCCTCATGCATCAGGGGATGTACATCCGACCTCTAGCACGCGAAGTGGTCGATCGGTTCGTGCACCACAAGCGCGTTGGCGAGAGCGGCGAGACGGTCATCAAGATGAAGCAAAGCCTTCCCGAAGAATGCTTCAGTTTTCATGGGATGAAGTTGATGTACCGTCGGCTGGGAGTGGACAGCGAGGTCAACTTGATGGGATACTACCAGGGGGAAGTTTGGAATGGCACCTGGAAACAAGTTCAGGAAAATTGCAGTTCTTTGTAGGAGGCTTCCCAATCCTCGACGCTCCTCCGGAGAATTACGCTTTTTTCACATCCTGAACATCCTTCGTTCGCTTTGTGAAGAGCTCGTCCTATTTCGCGAACGGGACGACAACCTGGACCTCTACCCGTCAAGCATTCCGCTCCATCTTCGTCGCCTCAAGCAGGAAATCAAAGGCGCTGACCTCGCGTTTTTAGAATTCTGGTATATGGACCGCTACATCCCAGTGCTGCAAAACGAAGATGTCCCTGTAGTGCTTGATAGTGTTGATGTCGAATATTCCCGCCGTGAAAGGGCTGCTAGCCTGAGCGGCAAAGTCAGAAAAGACTTCAACAAGAACAGGGCAAGAGAGATCGGCGCCTATCGCGCTTCGGATCAGGTCTGGGCAGTAAGCCAGGAGGATGCCTTGCTGATTCGCAAAGCCAATTCTGAGATTGCAGTGATCGGAAACATTCACCCTACGCCTGGACCCGGAATGGAGTTCGAGCAGCGACGTGGCGTGATCTTTGTTGGAAGCTTCAAGCACCAACCAAATGTGGACGGGCTTCGGTGGTATATGCGCGAAATTTTCCCCCAGGTTTCGGACCTTCCTCATCGGATCATTGGTCACGATGCGCCCGCCGATCTGCGAAATATCCCGGGCTATATCGGAGGAGTCAGGGATTCGTCAGCCCACGTAAAAAGGGCTCGCGTCAGCATTGCACCCCTCAGGTACGGAGCCGGCCTGAAGGGCAAGGTCGGCGAGGCTTTCGCTTGTGGCACTCCGGTAATAACCACGGAGATTGGAAGCGAGGGCTACCCCGTCGTGAACAATCAGGATCTTTGGATCAGCTCCGATCCACTCGGATTTGCCGAGGGAATTCGAAGCATCTACAAGGAACGCAAGCTGTGGGATCGCCTTTCGACACAAGGTTTGAAACTGGCATCGAACTATGAACCGAAAAAGGCGAAACAACGAATCACTGCGGCGCTACAGCAAGCAGTCAATGGGATACCTTCGCGTTGAGGACCGTACAAAATTGAAAATCGGCATTGATCTCAGACTCTGCTCTTTTGGACGTTCGGGCTTCTATCGATTCGCACAGGGGTTGATCAGAAGCATCCGCGATTTCGGATCAAATCACCAGTGGGTGGTTTTTAGCTCCGGCGAGGAATTCAACACTCTTCAGTCTGACAGCATTCACATCCTGAAATCAAAGGCCCCTCTATTTTCTCACAATGAAGGAGAGATGCTGAACTCCGAGGCCATCGAACAAGGGCTTGACTGCCTTCACTTCCCCTTCAGCCTCTACCCAAGAAACTTCAACCAAAACGCCCTGCTGACAATCCATGACCTGAGCTGCCTTCAGCATCCCGATTCGGTGTCAGAGGAGTATCGAAGTTTCTACAGCGAATCTCTTGGTCGATCCAGACAGGCGGATCGCATTGCAGTTTGCTCTATCGAGATCAAGAAAGACCTGGTCGACCAACTTGGATTGGCGCCGGACTTGGTCATAATCGCCCCACCACGGACTCCTTTTGACGACCCCGAATACTTCGATGCCGGCATGGGTTTGGGCGAAGGTGAAGCGGCGATCTTGCTGTCTCTCCAGAACCACCCCTTCATTCTCTCCGTAGGATCACTTGACCCACGCAAGAACTATCTTGCCAGCCTGAAAATCATGGAGCGTCTCTGGGATGAGACCACGTTGGCGGATCGCTGGGTGATTGTTGGATGGGACGATCGATCCGACAGTCAATTCGAAGCGGCTTTAGGTAACAGTCGATACCGTCACCGCGTCCTTCTTTTGAAACGCAGCACAGACGCCCTACTTCAGCGGCTCTACCAGGAGTGCCTGCTTTTCCTGAATTACTCTCTTTACGAGGGGTTCTCGTTCCCAGCCCTGGAGGCTCTTTACTTCGGGGCAGCGCTGCTTTCCAGCCGAGTCCCGGCTCTCAGTCAAACAGGAATATCCCAGGACGTCTTCCTCGACCCCGATGAAGATCAGCGATCTTTTGCCAGAATCGTCTCTCTACTAAAGAACGCGGATAAGAGACAACTCCTTCGAGAAGAGTCCCATCAAATCGTCTCGCGCTACTACGCGGCACTTGATCGCGCCCGCCTATTGGGGCTCTATGAGGGGCTTATTGATCAGCGCAGAATAACTCGCGGCTAACTCTCGATGAAGAGCAACCCGATCAAACTTTTCCTTCGTCACTCTTCTGGCATTTTCAGCCAGACGAGTAATTTCATCGGGATTTTCGAGCAAGCAAAGAATCTTGCTCGTCATCCCCCGGATCGAGTCGGCAACAACGAGCTCTTCTCCATCACGGAGGCCAAGCCCCTGGCAACCTTTCCTGGTCGTGACGACGGCTTTTCCCGACGCGAGCGCTTCAAGGATCTTGTATCTGATTCCGGAGCCATGAAGAATAGGAACGACAACCAGGTCCGCGGACTCAAGATAGTCGCGTGTATCGTCCACCAGGCCGTGAATGATCGCGGCACTGTTTTCACCCGCCATTGCGAGCACACGCCGATCTCCACGATGATCACCAACAACATGCATCATTACCCGCGGATATTGCTTCTGAATCTCCGGCAAAACGATCCGCAAGAATTCACCAACACCTTCGATTGCGCTCTCGATGAACATGGCCGCAATGAATGTCAGGTTGACCTGACTCTCCCGAGTGTAGGCCAACGAACGATTACCCTGCTTGACCTCTTCGTAGTATTCTCTGTCGATTCCTCCCGAGTTGATCAGGAGCGGAACACCTGGCCGACGATGCTCAAACAGCTTGTTCTTTCTCGGCGGAAAAATGCTCGCGATTGCATCGGAGGACGAGATCGCACGCCGTTCCTGAATGCTGACAAGAAGTGCGTCCAGAACGGCACGGGGCAGGGCAAAAAAACGACACAGACGAAAAAGGGCCTTTACCTTCCCCCAATAGTATTCACTCTCGATGTTCTGAGGAACGAGAACGAGCTTCCCGCTCGCCTTTGACAAAACACGGTGATACCAGCAGCCAGAAAGGAGCTCGACGATGTCGAACTTCCCGGAGGTCAAAAGTGCCTCAAGAGAGGGACTTTCAATCCAATCATAAAAGAGATGCTGAAGATCAAGGACTGATGGGTTTCCAAGCTGAGATATGCAGCGCTTGATGAAGCCAGGAGTTGTTTGCGGCTCTTCGATCAGGATCACGTCGCAGTAGGGCTCCATCTTCTTCGCGTTTTCAAGATCGTCTTCACTCTCACGAAAGCAGCAAAAGCTCACTTGAAAATACTTGGAGAACTCCACAAGTCGGTTGTAGATCACGACCTTGGCGCCACTATTTGGCGGATAGACCATATAGAGATTGAGGATCAGTAATTTTGGTTTTTGCGCCATTGCCATGATATCCGTCATCAACTCCCATCAATAAGCACCCGTTTACCCGAGCTCGAGATCATACCCCTTGCGAGCAGGAACTGGACTCCTCGACGCGTTCAAGCTACGATAGACGGGCACTCCGACGATCCAAAAAGAGAAGGAAAAGAAGTCGGGAACGTACGACTTTACCTTTTATAACGTGAGCGAAGACGGAAGTACGCCCCGATGGAAACCCCATCTCGTGTCGGGCCCCGACATGGGCGAGATCTGGATCTTCGCCGGAGCTCCCCTGTGCAGCTGAAGGTCTTGTTCGAAGACGAAAGAATCGTTGCCGTCTCAAAGCCGGGAGGGATGCTCGTTCATCGAACCGAACAGTCGCGGGACCGAGTGGTGGTTCTGCAGACGTTAGCTCGCCAGATCCGAACCCACCTCTTTCCGGTGCATCGTTTGGATCGAGCGGCCTCCGGAGTCTTGATCTTTGCGAAATCTTCTACAGAAGCCCGACTGTTTCACCAAGCGCTGGCCGCTCCGTGCACCGTCAAGGAGTACGTGACTTTGGTCCGGGGGGAGACCCAAGCCGAATGGACCATGGATCGACCTTTGCATGGGGCAACCGGGGCTCCCCGCGAATCCGAAACTCGTTTCGCAAGAATTGCAAATATCTCAAGATCCACCTTGCTGCAAGCGTATCCCCGCACCGGGCGCCGTCATCAAATCCGCCGCCATCTCGCTCACGCAGCCCATCAGGTGATTGGTGACACGACCTACGGAAAGGGAAGAATCAATCGCTTTTTCCGTGAGAATTACGGGCTCCCGCGTTTGTTTCTTCACGCAAGAAGCTTGCGTCTAACCCATCCTGCCGATCGCCAGGAATACGTTTTTCAAGACCCACTTGCGCCCGACCTTCGAGAGTTCTTGGAGCGGCTTCCCGACTTCAGTGACACCATCGCGTCGTTGCTATGGCCGATTACTCGATCCCTCCCCCACCAAACGGCGAACCCCGAGAAATCTCCAATTCCTTAATTGTTGAAAAAGCCCACAGTTTGTCAGACGTGCTGCGTATTCCCCATCGACATGATTCTCGAACTCGACAACGTCACGAAGTTTTACGGCAGCTACCAGGCACTCGCCGACCTCACGGTCAAGGTGGGGCCGGGGGCCATCGGGCTGCTCGGACCCAACGGCGCCGGAAAGAGCACCTTGATCAAGGCGCTCCTGGGGCTCGTGGATCTGAGTCGCGGCCAGGCGAAGGTGCTCGGCCTGGACGCACGCCGGCAGTCGCGCAGAATCCGCGAACTGGTGGGGTACATGCCGGAGGACGATTGCTCCATCGCGGGACTCAAAGGCATTCAGTCCGTGGCACTTGCCGGTGAGCTCGCCGGCCTCCCGCGGCGGACCGCACTGCGACGGGCGCACGAGATGCTCGACTTCGTGTTGCTGGACGAGGCCCGGTACCGTGAAGTACAGACCTATTCGGTAGGCATGCGGCAGAAGGTCAAGCTAGCCCAAGCACTGATTCACGCCCCAAAGCTCCTGTTCCTCGATGAGCCGACCAACGGTCTCGATCCGGCCGGACGACAGAGAATGCTTCAACTCATTCGCAACTTGACCCAGGAAAAGGATGTCAGTGTGGTGGTCTCAACCCACATACTGGGCGACGTCGAGGCCTGCTGTGACGCTGCACTGATTCTCAGCCGCGGTACGCTACTGGTCTACGACAGTCTTCCCAACCTGCAGCAGAGCGTTGACTCGAGTTGCCGGGTTCGAGTGGAGGGAGATATTGCTCCCCTCGCCGCTGAACTCACGGCCCGGGGACATCAAGTGGACGAAGCGAATCGGGACGAGGCGCGGGTGTCGGGAGCGGGCGATCTTGGCGTCGCGATCTTCGAGGCCGTCGAAAAATGCGACGCGGTCGTCCGGGAAATTACCCCGAGTCGCAACTCCCTCGAGAAGATCTACCTCCAAGCGATGCGTACGACCGAGGAAGAACCGGTCGGGGAGAAGAGCTGACATGCCGATCGCGGAGCGTGGTTACCGGCATTGGGAGGGAAAGCGCACCGGCGCGCTGAGTCGCTGCTTTGCCATCACGCGCTTCGAAGTCTCGATCGCCTATCAGAGCAGTCGCCTTCTGCGCCGCTTCCTCTTCATCGCCTGGATGCCCATCCTCTACTTCTGTCCCCTTTTCCTGGCAATCGGATATGTCGCCGACCCCAGCAACGACCTCCGATCAGGCGCCATGCTCACCGAAATCGCCGGAGAGTTGTTCCCCAGGGAAGTCATCGAGCAGCTGCGAGAGAACCCCGAAATCTACCTGCCTGCAATCTGGTCCGTCGTGTTCTACCTGTTCTTCGCCTGGACCCAATCGTTACTGTCCATGATTGTCGTCGCGATCGCGGGGCCACCACTCATCGCACGAGACCACAAGAGCAAGGCATTTCTCGTCTACTTCAGCAAGCCGATCCAGGCCTGGCAATACCTGCTCGGCAAGCTTGCTACCGTGGTCTTTTTCGTGCTCAGTATGACGCTTATCCCCGCATTGTTGTTGTACTCGATCAGCATCGCACTTTCACCCGACGGGACCACGTTGACAGCCACGCTTCCAATCATCTTCAAGGCCAGCCTGGCGTCACTGATTACCGCAGTCCCGATCGGCCTCGTGGTCCTGATGATCTCCTCCCTCACCAAGGACCGGAGAATCGCCACCTTCGCCTGGCTGGTCTTGTGGATCTTCGGTGAGATTTCCTTTCGGGTCCTCACCGCGACTTCCGCCTTGTCGGCCAATGCCAGGCCACCGGCATGGGCCTCACTCCTGTCTTTAAGAGAGCTCTCGATGAGAGCGGTGTCGGGTATTTTCCAGGTACGCAGCAGCATCGAGACCGTGTTCCAAGGCCTCGGTGAGTCCGGGGATCGGTTGAGCCGAAAAATGTTGCGTCTTGCCGAAGACATGGGCGATCCGGCCGCACTGGAACGGCCGCGGAGCGTGCAGCAAATCGCCGACCTCGCCGGCATGGGGATCACCCCGGAACTTGCAACCCTGGCTCTGATCGTGCTCAGCATCGGCTGCGGATTCGTGATCCTGCAACGGGCGCGAAAGGCGGTGAGAATCTGATGGGCGCACTCCTCGAGGCCCGTTCCCTGACCAAGTTGTACGGGGTCGTGATCGGCGTCAACGACATCACCCTCGACCTGGAGCCAGGCGTCATCGGCCTGCTCGGTCCGAACGGTGCCGGCAAGTCCACTTTCATCAAGCTCATCACCGGGCAACTGCGCCCCTCCGAGGGACAGCTTACGGTTCTGGGCGAACGCCCGTGGGCCAACATGCGGCTGTTCAAACGAATCGGACTCTGCCCGGAGCAGGACAGCTTCTACGACCAGCTATCTGCTTTGGAGTTTGTTACCTCCCTTGCAAAGATCTCGGGGCTTGGTTCGGGCGCCAAGGAAAGGGCCGAACAGGCGCTTGAGCGGGTCGGCGCCACCGAATTCATGCACCGGCCGATCGGCACCTACTCAAAAGGGATGCGACAGCGCACCAAAATCGCCCAGTCCATCGTGCATGACCCCGATTTGCTGATCCTGGACGAGCCCCTCACCGGCACGGATCCAGTCTGCCGCCGGGAGATCATGGACCTCGTGGCCAGCCTCGGCGAGGAGGGGACGAGCATCCTGGTCGCGTCGCACGTGTTGCATGAGGTGCAGTCGATGACCGACGAGTTCGTGCTGATTCACGGGGGACGAATTCTCGCTTCCGGAAAGGTACACGAGATCCGTTCGCTGATGAATGAATTCCCGCACCGCATTACCATCAAGTGCGATGACACCCGCAAGCTGGCCCAGGCCTTGATCAGCGAGCTGCCCCTCGAAGGAGTCTCGATCGATGCTGAACAAGGAGAGATCATCGTGATGACTCGCGACCCGGGCCAATTCTACGCTCGCCTGCCCCGAATCGCTCTGCAGGCAGGCATTCATGTTCGCGAGCTGACCTCTGCCGACGACAACCTGGAAGCAGTGTTTAGCTACCTGATATCGGTGCACTGATGTTTGAAATCTACCGGATGCAGCTCGGACAGATCCTCGGAAGCAGGATGAAATGGCTGGTGATCATCATCCTCTCACTACCGGTGCTGTTGACCCTGGCTGTGGCCACCGGGGGTGCTCTGGAAGAGCTTGAAAGAGAGCTTGGACGCGAGGAATTCTCAAAGAGCGTGGCGGCCGGCGTGATTCCCAAAACGGCTCGTCGCGTGACCTGGGAAGGAGAGGACATCCTGTTCATGGGTGGCAGGTTGGGCCTGACCCGGGAAGGCCTTCGGTACCGCGGACGATCGATGAGCCAGGATGAAGTGAGGGTGGTCAATGACGGATACCTCATCTTCCTTGATGGCCAGCTGTGGATCGACGACACCAAAAAACCGCAGAGCGAAAACTACCGCATTCGATCCCACGACCGCGTATCCCCCGACACGCCAAACGGATCGGGGGTCACCCTCACGGTGAACACTGCCAGCGCTCTGTATCTGTTCTTACTCTATCCTCAGGCACTGTGTCTGCTGATCTCGCTGTTCTACGGAACGTCCGTACTCGGACACGAACTCACCGGCAAGACACTGACTTATCTCTTCACGCGACCGCTCCCTCGCTGGAAATTTATCCTCGGCAAGTACCTCGGGATCATCACGGCCCTCCTCATCCCAACAAGCCTCAGCCTGTTGACCTCCTGGTTGATCCTGGGCGCGCTGGGAGGGTTCAGCGTATTCCTTGCACTGCTGGCCGCAACCGTCGGGGCGCTGATGGCATACAACGCCATCTTTATCCTGTTCGGGTTCCTGATTCCGCGACGCGCCATGATCGTAGCACTGCTCTATGGGGTCGTCTTCGAGATGGTCCTCTCGTTCGTACCCGCGCTGGTGAATCAGTTCACGATCACCTACTACCTGCGGTCTTTTGTGGTCAAAACCCTCGACCTCCAGATCCCTCACGAGGCAATTCGGGTCATCGGCGGAGCCTCGCCGCTGGCGGCCCTCATCGCGGTGAGCGTCGTTTCCGTTGGAGGCTTGGCGATATCCTCTCTCCTCGCCGCAAACCGGGAGTTCGAGATCCACGATCAAGCTTGATTGGCCCGGACTATGTGGCCGCTACGCCGTGATCTTGGCTATGATGCGACCTGTCATTCCGGGTCGATTCTGGTGGGCAATCGATACCAAATCCTGAGGATCTCAAACCCGTCGCTCCATACACTGTGAGCCGTTCGAACGTTCGGGTCGTCGTCGTTCCCGCGCACCAGGTTTGCGCGATACTCCAGCTTGTAGGAGCCCGGATCCCAGCTCTCGATCAACCGCAGCCGACCCAACTCCCCCGAAGAGAACATGGCCCGATTCACTCGGAGTGAGACGTTCGTCGTCACCAAGATCTCTCCTTGCGTCTTGGCCAGAAGCTCCTTGACTCCCTGTACGCAAGACAGGCCCCAGTAATCCCTCACGATCCGGTCACGTGGCCAGATACGGACCACGGAATTAGCATAGACATTCTGATACGGATGCAGATCAACGAGCTTGTATGCAGCGAACGACAGGTAGGCGGCAGCGAAACCGATGCCCAGACGCCTTCGAATGGGCGTATTACAGAGAAAGAAGACGAAGCTCAAGCCCGCGCCTACAAGCAACATGATGGGGGGAAAAACAAAATAGTGGTGGCGCCAGCCGTCGTAGAGGGTATTGCCAAAAATCATGGGGATGGCCAGCGGAATCCCCAACCATAGAAGGACGGACAAGGTCTGCAGGACTCGCATGGTGTCAAGACGACGCAACGTGTAGCAGCGATGCAAAGTGCCCGCAGCGGCCAAGATCAGGGTACCAATCGGGACTGTGATGCCGATCCACATGATGTGATAGTGCCAGGCGTTCGCATGACCTCTCTCCGAAATCAAGTGCTGATTACCCGTCAAGACCCAGAGCAGTCTGGAAACAGGCGAATGCCAAAGAACCGGCCACATGGCGACCATCAAAACGCCAAAGGTCACCCCGAAGAAGAGGCCGTTTCGCAGAATTTTTCTGTCTCGAGTATGAATGAACCGAAGAAGCAACACACCCAAAGTGATGGCAAAAAAAAGGCCTCCCGCCACTCGGATGTCCGTGGCCAGTGCGCAGGCGGCTCCATGGAGCAGGGAACTCTTGAACGTGTTGAGGCGCAAGAAAGTAAAGAGGGTAAACAAGCAAATCGAGCTGCAACTCATGAATGCAATGTCAAAACTATTCTGGAACGAGTGATTGAAGATTCGGGGAGCAAGACAAAAAAGCAACGTCGTCAGCAAGGCTGGCTCCCAGGATCCAACAAATCGAATGCACGCCGCATAGAAAGCAACCAGCGACAGGCAGAAGAACAGTCGAATGATGAGCTGACGCACTCTGTTGACCGCGAGCTCATCCGAAAAAAGATCTCGAGTCAATCCCTCGACGTAGCGAAGGGCTATCTCAAACGCCGGGCCATGCTCGTCGTGATAACGATAAGGTTCATTGACTCTGCCGTCAAACCAAGCTCGAGCATGTGCGACCGCGCGGTTTGCCATCGCACGGGAATTCACGGTATCCGGTGAAAGCGGAATCCCTGGTAGGGCAGGGAGGCAACCGAGGAACACGACGCCAAAGACCAAGAACTCAAGAAGTCGTCGCCGTGAGAATCGCTCAGTCGTCAATGAAAGAATCCTGTCCTTCCGGATATCCGTCGTACCCAACCATGCCTCGAAAAATCATCCGCCTCGCAAAGTCTAACTTACGACCGTCATCGATTCGAATCGTCCCGGCGCAAATCAACCTGGAAAAACGATTCTTGAGCCCTACACGCTCGATGTCGAACCCCGTTTGGTTTAAGGTGGCGGCTCGCGAACTTTTACCATGGAGCCCCATGATCGACCAACCCACGGCTTTGATTACCGGCATCACCGGCCAGGACGGCAGCTATCTTGCCCAGCTACTGCTAGAGAAAGGCTACAAGGTCCACGGCCTGATTCGTCGTGCCAGCACGTTTAATACTCAGCGCATTGACCACCTTTATCGGGATCCCCATCAGCCCGACGTTCAGCTGCTTCTTCATCATGGGGACCTCTGTGATGCCAACGGGCTGCGGCAAATTCTGGACCGAACCCAACCTGACGAAGTCTACAACCTGGGCTCCCAATCCCATGTGCGAGTCAGTTTCGACATGCCGATTCACACGAGCGACGTGGTGGCGCTCGGGACCGCGCGGCTTTTAGAAGCGGTGCACGGACATCAGGAGGATACTCAGCGCGTTGTCCGCTACTACCAGGCTTCCAGTTCGGAGATGTTTGGCAAGGTGGCACAAAGCCCCCAGACCGAAACAACACCGTTCTACCCCCGCAGTCCTTATGGTGTGGCCAAAGCCTATGGACATTGGCTGACCGTCAACTACCGCGAAGCCTATGGTCTTCACGCATCGAGTGGCATTCTGTTCAACCATGAATCCCCCCGCCGGGGCGAGACATTCGTCACACGCAAGATCACCCGTGCAGTTGGACGCATCAAGCACGGCCTTCAGAAAAAGCTCTACCTTGGAAACCTCGACGCGAAACGTGATTGGGGTTTTGCCGGCGATTACGTCGAGGCGATGTGGCTGATGCTCCGGCAGGAAAACCCCGGCGACTATGTGGTCGCGACGGGGCAAACACGTTCGGTTCGTGATTTTGCGAAGGCCGCATTTGACCTGGTCGGGCTCGACATGGCGGATTTCGTTCACACCGATCCACGCTATCTTCGACCCGCAGAAGTCGATCTTCTTTGCGGCGATGCCAGTTTGGCCGGCGAGCAACTCGGCTGGCAGCCAAAGGTCCACTTCAATCAACTTGTGGCGATGATGGTTGAATCCGATCTGGAACTGGCCGCTCAGGAAAAAACCCTTCGTGACGCAGGTCATCAGGTGACTCCCAACCGAGGACACGATTGATGTTTGAATGGTCAGACTTGAAAGTTGTTGTGACCGGAGGGGCTGGATTCTTGGGACAGGTGGTTTGTCAGCAGCTGGCCGACAAAGGCTGTCAGAGCATTGGCGTTCCCCGCCGTGCTGACTACGATCTGACCGGGTTCGAAGCGGTCGTGCGCATGTATGAGGATTTCAATCCGGATATCGTCCTGCATCTGGCCGCTGAGGTGGGCGGAATTGGCGCAAACCAGGCGCACCCGGGTCGCTTTTTTTATGCCAATGCTGCGATGGGTCTGCATCTGATCGAACAAGCACGGATCCGCGGAATCAAGAAGTTCGTGCAAGTGGGCACGGTTTGCGCCTATCCCAAACACACTCCCGTCCCTTTCAAGGAAGACGATCTTTGGGCCGGTTACCCGGAGGAAACCAACGCGCCCTACGGCATCGCCAAGAAATCTCTTTTCGTCATGCTGGATGCTTATCGGCAGGAGTACGGCTTGAAAAGCGCGGTTGTCGTTCCCGTAAACCTCTACGGCCCCGGTGACAATTTTGACCCTGCCAGTTCCCACGTGATTCCGGCCCTGATTCGAAAATGCCTGGAGGCGAAGGATGCGAAATCGTCAGCGGTCAAGTGCTGGGGAACCGGTGCAGCCTCCCGTGAATTCCTCTACGTAGACGATGCAGCCTCAGGTGTTCTGGCCGCCGCACAACGCATGGACGATCCCACGCCGATCAATCTTGGAACCGGCCAGGAGATCACCATTCGGAGCCTGGCCCAGAAGATCGCCGTCTTGTGCGACTACCACGATGAACTCGTCTGGGACCCCGAGCTTCCGGATGGTCAACCCCGGCGATGCCTGGACACCACCAAGGCCAGGAAGCTGTTAGATTGGGGAGCAACCACGAATCTGGAGAGTGGACTTCGTAAAACCATCGCGTGGTACTGCGCCAACGCCGCTGGTTGATGTGTCTGCGCACGCTCTACTTCGACCAGATCGTGACGTATCTGGGCTGACCTTCCAGGTGGTATCCGGCGATCGAGATCAGCTTCAACCCGATACGGGCCATCTCTTCCCTCTTCTCGTGCAACTCCTCCGCGGACAGGTTGCAAAGGGCCGTCGATCCGGTTCGATCGGACCGGAAGACCGCGCAGATCTTCGCGGAGTCTCCCACGGTTCGGGCATCGATTGACGACGGGCCCAGGCCCCGTGCTCGTTGCTCGTCGTGTAAACGAGAAAAGTCTTTGGGGTCGATCTCCTGAAAGACGGCGACCTCTGTCCCGGAGTCGTCCTGATCGTACACGGCCGCGACGAGAAGCTCCCCGCGGATGACGTCAGTTGAGATCATGATGGGCAGAAATCCACTGGACCGGAGACGCGAGTCTTCTTTCGCGAATTCCTCAAGCGTCTTCCCGGCCACCAGCTCTTGAGGCGGCCCTTCCTCCCTGAGGGTCAGGAGGTTGAATCGAGGAATTCCTTCCTCCAGCATCCCGGTGATATCGTCCGTTACCAGATCAAGGTGAATGACTCGATGCCCCAACCGCAACGACTTCTTGTGGATGATCCACAGGGTCCCGAGCGAGATGAATTGATAGGTGAGGTAGTGGTCTGTGGTCAACAGCGCGTAGATTCCAGTGAGGTACTGCTTGCCGTTGTGGACCTGAGCATCCAGCCAGACAGGACGATATTTACCTCGGACGTACTCCTGGTAGCGAGCCCCATACTGCGAGTACTCGATGTGCAACATGACGGTCTGGTAGTCGATTCCTACCGCGATCTCCAGAAGCTCCTCGTACGGCTCGGAGTCGGATCGGGTGTACCCGACGAGGTCATGGCTTGCCCGCACGCCAACGTCTCGAGCCGCCGCGCCGAACGGCATCGCACGTCTCACCGAGGATCTTGCCGATTCCGCCGTTCCGTAGAACGACCCGCCTCGCCAGATGCGAAGGTGTCTCTGCGAGCCATCATCAGACAGATCAGGCACCCGATTCCCATGACCGCCCGCTGGCAATACCTCGTAGTTCGCGAACGTGTCGCGACACCACTCCCCCACGTTGCCGAGAATTTCGTGCAGCCCGAACGGATTGGGACGAAACGATCCTACGGGGGCATGAAAAACGTGCCGATCATCCTGTTCACCAGAAGGCGCACGAATCGCTGGATCCATGCCCATCGAGTAGAGGTCGACACGATAGGCAGTATCTTTGTCGGCGAAGTTCCCGGAGCGCTCTGCGGATTGAGGATCAAGCCCCATCCACCACGGCGTGCTTGTCTTGCCCCGTGCCGCGTACTCCCATTGCGCTTCGGTGGGCAGAAGCAGGTCGAACCTGCGCAGAGCTTCCCAGCACTCCTCCCACGAAATCTGCTCGACCGGATGCAGATAAGATGCAGACGAACGCGAGCCATCCTCGAGAGAAGCCGAACCCGAGAAAAAGCTAGGCTTCTTACCCGTCATCGTCTCCCACTGCCCCTGGGTTAGCTCGTACTTGGCCAGGAAGAACGGATCGAGGGTAACGGAATGGACCGGTTGCTCGATTGTTTGCGAGAACGGATCGTAGTTCGGCTTGACGATCGACCGACCTTGCGCCCCCATCCAGAACCTTCCGCCAGGAACAAGAACGAAGACGATTCCCGTGCCCTCGGAAACCCGGAGCTCACCGTCCTCTCCTCGCTCCGGTATGGTTCCCTTGTGCGTGTGGAGATGAAGAAACTCCCACAGACCCGAGGACGGGTCCCGCCCCAAAGGAACCAAGCCGAGCTGCGGCTCGATCTTGAGCCCGCGGTAAGTCGGGCACTGCTCCTCATCCCCGATCGATTGAATCGCTTCATTCCACGATTCCCGAGGTTTCCGGATCGACTCCTCAACCACCGTCGAGGCGTGGTGGATGCGCTGCTCCACGTTCGCAATGGTCCCGATTCTCGGGTCCGGATCATCCAGCCTCTTGAGGCGATTAACGAGTGCCCCGAGCTGCCCGGCCCACCACTGTTTCTCCGTCGAAACAAGTTGCTGCCCGTCCCGGTCCGTATCACCGGTCCCATCAAGCGTAAGATCGAGCAAAGCAAACTCGTGCTCGTCAAGGCGCCTCGTGAACTCCCGAGCTCGCTGGATCCAGTTATCCATGTCGAGGATCTTGTCCGGATGAGCCGGCCAGAGGGAGTCCGCTTCCAGCAAGAGCTGCTCGAGCCGCGTAGCATCGGCGAGTCGAAGAACTCTTGCGCGCTGTTCTTCTGCCTCCACCCGCTTCGTTTCCGCCCGAAAATAAAACGACACCGCCACCGCACCGCCCACGGCGATGGCTAGAAACACCACCGATAGAGCCGCTACCAGCCCCGCGTGCTTACGAACGAGCTTCTTTAATCGGTAGGTGGCACTGGGGGGACCCGCCGCCACCGGCTCTCCGTCAAGATGCCTCCCGATGTCAGCGGAAAGATCGTTGGCGGTCGCGTACCTTCGACTTCGTTCTTTTTCCAGGGCCTTCATCACGATCCAGTCCAGCTCGCCGCGAAGTCGACGGGCCAACACTCGCGGACGTGGAGAAGAAGGGCGGTCGACGGGAATCGGCGATTCGAGTCCCTTTCCGGACTCCACGCGACTGCTGGGCCGCAACGGCTCCTCCTCGCAGATCATCTTGCGCATTCGTTCGAGAGCCCCAAGATGGGCGGCCTGGCGAAACTCCGTGAACTCAAAAGGCAAGGAGCCCGTCAGGAGGCGATAGAGAATCACACCGAGTGCGTAGACATCGGCCCGCGTATCGACATCCATGTCTGATGAATCGGCCTGCTCCGGGCTCATGTATTCGGGGGTTCCTACAAGCATTCCCTTGACCGTGAGAAAGCTCTGGTCGGGTCGATACTCCAATGCCTTGGCCAGTCCGAAGTCGATAATCTTCGTGCTTGGTCCCCGATCCAATGTCGTCACCAGGACGTTCGTCGGTTTGAGATCTCGATGGATGATCGCTTTCTGGTGGGCGTGCTGGACCCCGTCGCAGACCTGTCGAAACAGGCGCAACCGGGCTGGAACCGACAGCTGATTGGCGTCGCAGTACTCGTTAAGAGGAGTGCCACGGACGTACTCCATCACGAAATAGGGTCGTCCGTCCCCGGTCGTTCCCGTATCGTAGATTCGCGCGATTCCGGGGTGATCCATCAGGGCCAGTGCCCGTCGCTCGGACTGGAACCGTCGGAGAATTGCCCGGCTGTCCATCCCCGGCTTGATCAGCTTGATCGCCACCTGGCGCGAAATCGGTTGATCTTGAGTAGCGAGATATACAACCCCCATCCCTCCTTCCCCGAGCACGGATTCGATCTTGTACGGACCGATCGTCTTGGGCTGTACGGACTGGAGCGCCCGCGTACCCCTCATCGCAAAGAGGAAGTCTTCGATCATCCTGCGAAGAGCAGGCTCGAACTTCTGATACCGGGAGCAGTAGGCGTCGAGATCGTGGAACTCGCCGTTGCAGTGGGCTTCGACAAAGCTCTCATAAACTTGTTCGAGCGTCTCGCTCGGACGCGGGAGTGCGCCGTCTTCATCTTTACTCATGAATCGCCTGCCCTGGTTACGGAAACGAATTGAGACGGGTAAAGCATACTAAGGGACGGCAGAGCTGTGTGCATCGACATTCCAGAGAAATGAAAGCGAGTCTCCTCCGATTCGCCTCCCAGGATCCCGACCATTCTGGCGGAGAACCAGAGCAAATGCCGTACCTGTCATCGTCAGTGACATCGCGCAAGGCGAAGATTCCACCGAATGTTGCCAAAGATCGTACAACCCGCTCTCCGAGAATGGCTTCGGTGGTGTATGATGAGGCGACCAAGCCGAGGAGGTCTCCCGTCCAAGCATCCGCACTCTGTTCGTGCGAGAGTTTCTGAAACGACCTCATGGTCCACTTTCTGGAGGCGATCTTGGCCGAAACGACCGAACTCCTTCTTAACTTCTACGCAGGAGATGAATCCGCACTTGGCGACCTGCTGGATCGCCACATGCGCACCCTTCACGGAATGGTTCATCGGAAGCTTGGCTGGGCCATCCGATCCAAGGAGGAGACCGGGGACATGGTGCAAGAAGCGGCCATCCGATTCCTGCAATACGGCCCCCGCATCCGCGTCACCAACGAACCGACGTTTCTGGCCTTGCTCCTACGGGTGGTCGAGAACGTAATTCGCGACAAACACGACTTCTACACCCGGCATCGACGAGCAATGAGCCGGGAGGAGTCCATCCCAGACACCATCCTCGACCTTTCGACACCGAGCCAGGCGGCGATCGAAGGGGAAGAAAAGGAATGGGTTTGCCTTGGCCTGAATTTCCTCGAAAAGGAGGAACGCCTCCTCATCGCCGACCGAGATTGGGAGCAACTCTCTTTTGTTGATCTGGGAAAGAAAATGAATCTACCCGCCGGTACCGTCCGCAAGCGATACCAGCAGGCCGTCATCCAACTCGCCGCAGTTGTCTCCAGGCTGCGTAAAGGGGAACTCAATCAGATCCTCCGCGAATCGGGCCACCTCGAACCGTAGTCGCCGCTTACCCGTTCGGGCTCCTCGAATATCTTGCCTTTCTTCCCGGAAAAAACGGATTCTAGACGCCGTTTCGGCCCTGATTGAGGCACCCCAGGATTGCTCAAGGCCTCTTCCCAGCCCAGCTTTCCGCCAGCAACCTCAAAATTTTTTCCGGATTCCGGTACGGATCCTCCCGCGCTGCCGCTTCCCGGATCAGGATACCTACACATTGCAAGGGCGAGGCGCTCGCGACCGATCTTCTCACAGAGTTGTGGTAGCCGTATGCGAGCCCCTCGAATCAAACAGGAGGAACTCAAACATGAACAGGATCGTAAGGGGTACGTGCGCGATCATCGCAACCCTTGGCTTCGCCTTCGCGTTTGCAGGAGCGGTCAGAGCAGCCACCATCACACTCCAAAACGAAATCTTGACCGACCCCTCTCAGGCCACCACAGCCACCACGGCCACCGATACCGACATCACCGGTGCTCTTCTCACCCCGGGTCCTTCGGACTATCCGATTCGAATTCTCTCGATCGAGATCATGACCAAAAACACTTCCGGAAACCCCGCGAGCCGAGATTTTGACATCCAGATGTTCAATCATCGGCCCCTGTCACATTTTTCCGAGCCATCGAGGCGATCGGATCCCGACTGGACAATTGACGACATCGAATTCCAGGCAAACATGTTCAGCTCCGTCGACGTAAGTGATCTGGGAATCGTGATCCATTGCGGGTCCATTGCCATCGGTGTGAGGCCGAGCTCCGTCGGCGGACCTTCCGACCCCAAGCTCGTTTGCGACCTCACCGGGTGCAATAACGATGAGAACATCTTCTGGGATGACAGCGGGAACGATCAATGGGATGGCCCCTGCCCCCAAGGAGTACCCGGAAGCTTCGCCATCAGGGCTGTCGTTGAGACGAACGTCTCCCTTCCTCCCGCAACCGGAATGGCCAAGAGTCGGGTGAGGATTGATTCCCTACCCGGGACGCTGGGTCAGTTCTTCGGCATCGCCGCCAAGGGCATCGGAGACCTTGACAATGATGGCCTCGAAGAGGTCGCCGTGGGAGCCAGCGGGGACACCGAAGGTGGGTCGAACGGCGCGGTTTGGATCCTCTTCTTGAATTCGAATGGAACGGTTCGGGATCAACAGAAAATCAACAACGTGCACGGAGGCCTCACCAATCTTCCGAGCAACGGAGCCAGGTTCGGGGACTCCGTTGGCAAACTCGGGGACGTGGACGGAGACGGCATACCCGACATCGCCGTGGGCGCCCCCCAGGACGACGGGACCACGCCACCTGACCCGCAGTACAACTACGGCGCGGTCTGGATTCTGTTCCTGAATTCTGACGGGACGGTCAAGAGCGAGATCAAGCTCGACGAAACGAACGTGAATTTCCTGACCCTCAGCTGCAAGTTTGGATCAGCTGTTGAGGGAGTCGGGGATCTGGACGGCAATGGTGTTCCCGACCTGGCTGTCGGTGCCTCCGGCTGGGGACCGAACCCCCC
Source organism: Planctomycetota bacterium (assembly GCA_029260825.1). Classification (GTDB taxonomy): domain Bacteria; phylum Planctomycetota; class JACOTG01; order JACOTG01; family JAJDCM01; genus JAJDCM01. The sequence continues at coordinate 106,031 of JAJDCM010000059.1, forward strand.
CTTCTTCAACATCGATCATGGTTCCGTTCACATCTTCCTGCTTGATAGCAACGGGGATCGTCTTAGCCATCGATGGATCCGCAGCAATCTCACAGGATTCAACTACACCCTCGAGCAGTTCGACCTCTTCGGGGCCGCACTCGCCCGCGTTCCCGATGTCAATGGCGACGGCAGGGACGACCTCTGGGTCGGGGCTCCATTTGTCAACGACTATCAAACCTCGAGCGGAGCGGCCTTCATCCTCCGGCTATCAGATGCCGGCTTCGTCAGTAGCTACACCCGTCACGAAGCCGGTCTTCGTTACGATGACCTGGGCGGGCAAGACCTGGCCGTGATCCCGAACCTCGATGGGTCCAACGGGCACGCGCTGGCTGTGACGAGCGAGAACGATCCTTGTATTGCCGACCCAAGCAATGGAGATGGAGATTCCATCATCCTGCGGATGCAGAACTCCAGCCAGGCTCCCATCTCGACTCACCTCCTCAATTCGGTTTCGGGTGGGTTAAGTTTGCCCCCGGGAGAACAACCGAATTTCACGTCGATCGGTTGCATCGGAGACCTCAACGGCGACGGCATTCCAGACATTGTCGTGGGGCAAAGCATACTTCAGGCCATTGACATCATTTTTCTTGACCGATGCTCCCCGGTCAACGTCACCGATTTCAATCCGACCTCCGGAATCTCCCTGGGTGGAGACACCGTGACCATTACCGGGAGTGGATTCACGAGTATCCCGGACACGACGGTCATCTTCGGTAATGCGGCGGGCACCGTCACGAGCGTCACTGCGACCGAAATAGAAGTTGCGATTCCCGGTCAGCTTTCCGGAGTGAACCGGGTCGATATCATCGTCACGAACTCCAATGGAAGCTGCCGCATGGCCGAAGGCTTCACCTACCTTCCTTGCCCGTCGACCACCATCTCAGCTGTCGTTCCCAGCAGTGGCTTTGAGCCGGGCCTGGAAAGCGTCACCATCAACGGATCCAACCTTAACCTGGGCGGCAACACCCAGGTGTTCTTCGATGGCAACCCCGCGACGGTCGTGAACGCCACCGCGTCTTCAATCACCGTGACGACTCCACCTGGCACCGGAACCGTGGATGTTCAGGTCACGAACAACTGTGGGTCCGGCACCCGAGTCAACGGCTATAGCTACAACCCGTGCAATCCAACCGTGACATCCTTCACTCCGAGTGGAGGGCGAGAGCCTGGCGGAATCACCGTCACCCTCACGGGAACCAATTTCACGTACGGAGGAGGTACTCCTTCGGTGACCTTCGGAGGCGTTCCCGCCAGCGTTGTCAGCTTCACCGCAACGTCGATTGAAGTCTTGAGTCCGCCGGGTACAGGCAATGCGATCCTCGAGGTCACGACCTCCTGCGGCTCAGTAAGCCCGGTGGCCAGGTTCAACTACAGTCCTTGCAATCCAACGAGTGTCACGACCATCGAGCCCGATACTGGCGCAGAAAGCGGAGACACCCAGCTTCACATCCGAGGCTCGGGATTTGTCCAGGACGAGGTCAGAGAGGTTCTGTTCGGCGGAGTTGCGGCCACGATTGTTCGACGGACCTCAGGGAGAATCGTGGTGAGGACACCTCCGGGGACCGGAACTGTGGACATCTCGATTCGCAACGATTGTGAGACGCTGGTCGTTCCCGCATCCTACACCTACTTTCCCGACGAGATCGCCGCAAGGTTCGGAAGCGTTAACGTTGATGACGGGGATCGCGCCGATGTACTGTTCATCAACGGTAGTGCGGGCGATGCCAACCGGGTCGAACAAGTCAACCTTCTGGACCCGTTCAACTTGACCATCACCGCTGCTCCATCCCGGGTCAACTCGACGTACGCGGTCTGGGCGTTCGTCGGTGAGCCCACCTCTGGAACCGTCTTCAACTCGCCATTTGACCTGGGACTTCTCGGTTTCGCGCCCCCCTATGGAGGAGGAAATCCACCGGCCATCTGGAACACGATCGGGAGCTTTCCGATTCTTGGCCAGCCTACATTCAACTCCGCCATTGCCCCGGCGACTCTCTTCAGCCACCCCGGGAGGGCAAACCCACTTTGCGTCACGTTCCAGGGCATCGTTCGCGACAACGAAGCTCGAATTCCCGAAGGATTCGCGGTCACAAACGCGGTCATTCTCAAGGTTCAATGATCCGCCATCGCCCTCGTCCCTTGCAGGCGATTGCCGGATGACGAACACGGCTGCCGGAGACCCGGCAGCCGTCTTTCAGTTTCTGGAGTTCTTGGGCCTCACCAAAGTTCGCGAAGAAGCCCAAGAATATTTCCGGGATGATCCGCTTCATGCAAACACGCTGCTGGATCTAAAAAGTCCCGGTTACGTAGCTATTACCCGACACAGCTGTAAATGTTCCCGGCCCACCACCGTAGGAACTTGCATAAAAACAGACCGGGGGTGGTTGAAGCGGAGGTGGGCAATCCACGTCACCACTGTAATCGAAACTGGTGCCCCAAGACTCCCATCCTTCCCTCGACAAAGCGACATACAAAAAACCTGAATAAAAGGCATTACACTCTCCGAATCCCAGATGGAAGGTATAGCCTACCCTGCCTGGATTACTCGGAGGAACGGCAGGATGAACGACGATACTAAGCATCCCGGTGGTTCCAATCAAGGCCGGTTCGCTTGCATCGATGACTGTAAAGGTCTGATCGTCCGGAAATCCCTGAGCAGCCACCGCAACCGGAAATAGCAAGAGAACAAGAAATGGAACAAAAAGCTTCTTTGTGAACATGATGCACTCCAATCGTACTTCGAAAAATGGCCAGTTGAAAACAAGACCCGGTAGACTTGGATTTCGAAGGCACATTCGTCTCGTCGCTGTTTGACCCATCGGGTCAAGAGGCGAGCGACCTTCCATAAGGAGGGTCAAAACAGAAGTGGTTTCGTGCGATGTATCGCTGGAGGAATGACTTGTGAAAGATCCCTAAATCGACTTTTTCCCACCAAGGGATCGGAGGAAAACTCCAAGGTCACGGATCTGGGCCTTGCTGAACTCTTCGGTACCGGGATGATTCAGCCGCCCGAGCACTTCTTCGATCGAGGAAGCTCGACCGTCATGAAGAAGTCGATTGCGATGGCCCACTCCCCGAAGAGAAGGCGGATTGAAGGTTGAAAGCCCTTTTTCATCTCGCAAGTTCACGTCATATGTAAGAGGAGATGTCCACTCCGGGCCCCGATGACACTTCATGCAGCCGGAGGATTGGAAAAGATCGTGACCCCGCTCCCACTCGGCCTCATTTTCTTTTCGCCGGGAGGACAGTGGAGGAGGCGGAGGTAGATTCTTGAGAAATGATGCTAGAGCCTGAGCAACACCCTCAGGGCCCCCTTCAAGATGCATCGTCGTGGCGAGGGACTTCTCGACCTGGTCTTCCAGGGTAGGCAGACTTCCGTTCCAACCGTAAGGCGCTGTATCCGAAACCCCAAGAAGAGACAGAATTCTTTTCGGTGTCCCGAAGGTTCCGTCCCCAAGAGTGTCGGACAAGAGCCCGGCTGTATGCCCATCGGTGTGGCAGCTATGACAGCTCATCCAGCCATCGTGAGATAGAGATCCATCGTAGAAAAGACGCTCACCGCGCTTGGCAAGTGTTAACGGTTCGCCGCCTCCCCCGCCAACACGTCCAATACGATCGACAAGATCCACGGTAGCGACCCTTCTCGTTTCCAGATCTACCCGCGACAGTGTATCCAGAAGCTTGGAGACGACAAACACACAAGAGCCGTTCTTTGATCGGCCAAGACCAAGAGCCATCGGCCCCACTCCCACTGGAATTCGTTCCTCCTTGGAGCCTTCAGGATCGGTGATGCAAAGCCCACCCCCTCCCGACAAAGCCACCAGAGTCTTTCCTGATGAAAGACGCAAAAGCGGACCTGGATCGGCGGCTCCTCTCCCGACCTCACCAAGTTGAATGACACGACCCCGCTGAAGAGGATTCCCATCTTGCTTGACAAGAGATTCAACCTGAAGCTCCCGGATCACGTTCGAAACAAGTTCTCCCCAGTGAATGTCATCAAACGTTGTGCGGGCCAGAGGATTCAAGATCTGGTGGGAAAGTAAGACTCGCTGCCCGTTCTGCGCGACTCCAAGTCCTTGAATGTTGTGGGCTCTGATTTGATGAAGAGAAAGAAGCTCAAGGTCGACCGATCGAATGCATGCAACGTTTCCGCCAAAGCCATCAGCGACAATCAAGAGCGACCTACCCGGAATCGAACAAACTTCACGGGGCGAGAACGAAAGCCGCACAGTCTGAACCTTCTCTTTTCTCCACGAAAGCGACTTCTCACCTTCGTAGCGAAAGGGGATTCGAGACAACGCTCTACCCCAAAGAGACGAGACAAAAACACAACCATCTTTCTCTTCCGCTCGAACAGGACTTCGGGGCAATGCAATGCGGTCAAGAACCCGAAGTTTCCCGGATTTCGCAGACAGAAGAATCGCCTGGGAATCGGCCTCGTCCAGCGCAACAAGATGGATCCCATCTTCGAGGAGAAGTAGATCCGAGAGCTTCTTGCCGATCCATACTTCGCTCTGCTTGATCAGGGAATCGGGAGAATGAACGGACACCGATCCGCATTCGTTGGCGACCAGAAGCTGATTGGGTACGGGTAAGAAAACAACTGCTACAGGACGAGGAGCTCGCTCCCTCACAGAACCACGGAGGGCCGCAAGGGGTGACCCGATAAAAAGCACGAGACACAAACCCAGGAAAACACGTGGCGTCACATTCATCAGACCGAAATCCTACGGACTCTTATCATTCGATCGAGGACCATCCAATCACGCACTCCTCCAGAGGCCCAGGCTCTCCAGCGCTACGGGGATCGGGTCGGTATCTGCTCCGCCTACCTTCTTGTCCGGCTGAACTGACCGAAGAATCGATCCTTTGGATTGATCCGCCGAATGCGGAGAAAGAAGCCATTGGGTCACAAAGCGAACATGAGACGTCCACCCCGGCACCTCAAACGTCGAGCGGAGACCACTCGCTCCCGGTGTATTCTGCCCCACCAAGATCGCTCTTTTTCTCATTCTCAAGCTAGCCGCCAACCACTCGGCCCCGCCCCTTGTCCGTGGCCCCACCAAGACAGCCATCGAAAGATCACCGAACAGGGCATCCGGACCCGCGATGTAGTCTTTGTCCCCTTCCTTCGACCGGATTGATCCGATCACCCCTCCAGCAAGCAGAGCATCCGCGACCAGGACCGAACAATGGGCATCGGGTGCCCAGCATTCCCGAAGGTCCAGGATAACAGCTTTTACCCGATCATCTCGAATTCGACGGGCCGCCCTTCTCAACTCGTGGGCAGAGCTTGCATCAAAAGACTCGACCTTGACATAGGCGGCAGGCGCATTCGGTAGGGAAAAATTCCACTCCCCGGAATCTTCTCTGAAAACACCCGAAACCGTCTGCCTTGGAGTTTCCCGGCGAATCATCTTCACCGGTCGCCGGGCCTTCGAGCCGGGATGCCCCATGACGTAAATCACTTCTGACCCCGAGGGACCGCGGGCGTACGTCATGAATTCCTGAAGATCCATCTTTGCGGTATCGAGTCCGTTGATCTCATAGATCGTCTCGCCAGGTTTGATCCCCGCTTCGTGAGCCGGGCCTCCGTAGAACGTCCGGGTCACCTTCGGACGATCCTCCCACTTCAAGTAGACACCAACGCCAACGTACCGATTCGCCGTAAGACTCTTGTCGACCTTCGCCTCTTCAGCGTCCACCGGCGCAGCGCCTCCGGGTGTACCGGCCAAAATACCCCGGCCCATCTCAACGGTCATATCGGATCCCGGAGATGAGGATTTCTGAGCCGCATCAAAAAGATTCCCGAGAGTCGAACCGCATTCATCCCCTGCCGCCTCAAACCGACCGAGCCACTCTTCCTGAGACAGGTTGAACGTCTCCGCGATTCGCTTCACACCCCCTCGCAAAACCTGAGTCCGGCTGGGGCGATTCACGTGCTTTGCAACAAGCAAGTCCACGAGAGCAAGAGTCTTTTCCACGAACGTGGTTCTTGGCGACTCGTGAAGCGTGGAAAACGAACCAGCAGCCGATTCAACAAAAACGAAAGGAATCAGCAAGAAAAGGAATGAAGCCGCGCGTACCATGGCGATCCCCCACAAGACATGAACCGTCCTGAACGAAAGACATGATCACGAATGATCAAAAACCACTGCCTACCTACGAATACGAACCGTTTCCCCCCGGCGACTACAAAAAAATAGCATACACTCAAAGAAATTTGCCACGAACGATTGAGATCCGTGAAACGATGATGATCGGGGATCATCGCGATCCACCAGCCCGGTAATCTCACCTGGCTCGAAAAGGAAGAAAGTACCTGCCATGAATGCTGACCGATTGATCCAATTCTTGCACCGTCATGAGCCTCAGCTCATTCACCTCTTGGAGGACATGACACCCGAAGAAGCCCAGTGGAAGCCAGATGAGGCGAGCTGGTCTGTCCTTGAAATCGTCACCCACATCGCCGACGAAGAGGCCGAAGACTTCCGCCCTCGGCTCATGTCAACCCTTGAAGATGCATGCAAACCCTGGCCTCCGATTGACCCGCAAGGTTGGGTGGCCAAGCGCAATTACAAGGGCCGAAATCTTGCCGAGGAGATCTCCCGATTCTCGTCAGAAAGAAAGACATCTCTCTTGTGGCTTCAATCTCTTTCGAACGCCGATTGGTCCGCCTGCTACGCACACCCGGAGCTTGGACCGCTTTGCGCGGGCGACCTCCTGACAGCGTGGGCCGCTCACGATATCCTACACATGAAACAAATCGTCCAGAGAAAGTTTCAGATGATCGAGCACGCTGCCGGAAAGTACGACACGAGGTACGCCGGCAACTGGCGCTAGTGGTGTGACTCTTTCCATCACGATTTCCTCTCAGGAGACGTTCACCATGCACCCTCGGTTACTCCCCTTCTTCTGCCTCTTGCTCACCATCACCATGAGTGCGGCTTCCGCTCCTGCTCAATCCAACTGGAAATCCTTCACATCCGAAAATGGGCAAGCGCTTGAGTACGCAGTCGTCCTTCCTCAAGACTACGATGCTAGTAGACCCTACCCAACTCTGCTGGCTCTTCCTCCTGGTCCCCAGACACGGGCGATGGTCGAACGAGGGCTCGAACTCTACTGGGAAACAGAAGCATCGAAACGAGGCTGGATTGTCATCTCGCCAGCGGCTCAAGGAGGGAAACTATTCTTCCAGGGGTCGGAAGAGATCATCCCGAGCTTTCTTCAACATATTCTTGGCCAATACAAAGTGGAGACGGGAAGATTTCACCTGGCCGGTCCATCCAACGGAGGGCGCAGCGCCTTTCGCCTCGCCTGTGAATCACCGCAGACCTATCTATCCCTGATCGCACTTCCAGGATTTCCATCCGGCGACAAAGATCAAGAAAATCTCCCCGGGATCGCGAGCCTGCCCGTCCATCTTTTCGTTGGAGGAGACGACACTCAGTGGGTTCAAGCCATGGAGTCGGTACGAGACCAGCTCCAAGATCTCGGCTCGACCCGCGTGCATTGGAACCGACTCGAGGGTGAGGGTCATGTTCCCAGGAGCCTTGGGGGTGCCCAGCTCTTTGACATCCTTGAAAGCGAGCACAAAGAGATCCGCAAACAAGTTGAAGAACAAAGACGTGTCAACGCGGTTCTCACTGATTTTCACCTCGCTGCAAGCCAGGCAGATGGTGATCGCTACTTCCGCCATTTTTCTCCAGGCGGGATTTTCCTCGGTACCGACGGCACGGAGAGATGGACCGTCAAGGATTTTCGTGCCTATGCAAAACCCCACTTCGATCAGGGCAATGGATGGACATATGTTGCGGTGGAGCGAAACATCTCTGTAGCCAGGGGCGGCCACACCGCCTGGTTCGACGAGCGGCTGACTAACGAGAAATACGGGGAAGTGCGGGGCTCCGGGGTCTTGCAAAAACAGGGAGAACACTGGCGCATCGCCCAGTACAACCTGACTTTCACCGTTCCAAACGAACTTTCATCGACCCTTGTTGAGCTGATTCGAAACCAATAGTCGCCTCTACCTCTCAAGACGTTGTTGCCCTCCGAAACCGAACTGTAACCTGGAGCGGAAGTGTCACCAATCCACACCAAACATGTAAGGCGCAGGCAACACGCAACTTACGACCTGATATCAGTCCAAAAAAGATCGCACCGACACAATCCGTAACACATACCAGCCACCGACCC
>JAJDCM010000060.1 GCA_029260825.1 Planctomycetota bacterium
ACCGCTCTTCCGGACGGGGAAGATTTCTTTCGGGCCAAACATTCCGTCTACGAGAGAGGAGTCAACGTTCCGTTGATTGGCTGGAACCCGCAGCTGTCCCCCGATATCAGGGGAAGGGAATTTCCTGGCCTGATCAACACCCCCGATCTTTACCGAACCATCACCGACCTTGCTGGAATTGACCTTTTGCGGAGTCTTCCCCCCGACTACGTCCTCGACAGCGTCAGCTTTGCTCCCGCATTTCATGACGCGCAGTTCAACGGAAGTCGTGAATTTGCTCAGAGTAGAAACTATCGCCTGAGTGGTTTTTGTCCTCCGGAGGAACGGACAACCGATCGCAGCATGGTTCGAGATGAACGCTACAAAATTCACGAGCAAGAGTCGGTGATCCAGCTTTTTGACCTACTCACCGACCCGACAGAGCGAAGTCCGCTGAACCCGAGAAAATTGAGCCCGGATGCGCAACAGGCCTTTCACCGATTGAATGTCCAGCTCGAGAAATTCAAGGCCATCGAGCCCACCCGGACCTACTGCGAAGGATTCGCCCTCCGAAATGCCATTGTCTCCCCCAGGCCGGAAAATCTGAGAGAGCTCCGCGCCCTCTTCGAAGGGAACCTCGAGACTCTTGGAGCCGCCTATGCAACTTCGAAGGCAGACGCAGTGACAGTCGCCGACGAACGCCTCACCCGCTGCGAGAACGAAGCGGAGTCCGATCTCCCGATGAACTGTTTCTTCCCGGGGAACTGGCATTCCGACCTCATCCGGGATCAGGCCCGACTGACCTTGACGATTGACGGCGTCAACAAGATCAACGTAGCCGTCTTTGAAAACGGAGATGACTCGGTGCCGGAACTGGTGACTCTGGTTCGGATCGCCTTACGAAAGAGCGGGGTCTACGATCTGACCCAGGAACTGGCAGACGCCTTTTCTGCCGGAGAGAATCGTGTGGTCGTTCGTATGTGGTTCAGCAGAAAGCTGCGCACGAGCCGGCAAATACTCTGTGAAGAATCCCCCTGAAGAACTTCGCATCCAGTATCGAATATTACTTCGATTCCGATCTTTTCCGGCAAGCTTCCCGGTAAACCGCTTCGTATCGATCGCCAAAATTCTTCAACGTGAATTGCTCCCTCACTCGACGCAAACCTCTATCTCCCAGTTCCCGTGCTCTTTCCGGGTTCGACAGGAGCTCATTCAAGGCTTCGGCAAGAGCCCTGGAATCCTGGGGAGAAACAAGAAGTCCTGTTTCCCCATGACTGACGGCATCCGGGACTCCACCTGACCTTGCACCAACACATGGAATTCCACTGGCTGCGGCTTCAAGATACACGATGCCGAACCCCTCATAGTCAAGACCCAGATCCTCCTGAAGCTCAAAGGCCGGCATGACAAAGACATTTGCTGTCCGATAGAGGATCGGAAGATCGGCGACCGAGACATCCCCAAGAAACAGAACCTGGTCTTCGATCCCCAGTTGCTCCGACTTCACGACGAGGGACTCTGCCTCGGGCCCCTTACCTGCAACGACATATAGAGGGTTCCAGCTCGATGTATTTGCCAGGGACGAGAGGACAAGGCCATGGCCCTTGCGTGCGACCAATCTTCCCACCGAAAGTAGAATCGGGCGATTCAGAGGAAGGCCAAAGTGGCGACGTGCCTGCATTCGATCCCCCGGAAAAAATCGATCCGCATCGACAGCCGGTGGCACGATGTGAACTGACTGGTCAGGGCAGATCCGGCGGAGGAGTTCTCCTGAGAACGAGCTCACCGCGGCCACTCCATCGAGAAACGGCAGGTACTCCCTGAACCTTTCTTGCTTCTCCTCAACCCGGTTTTCCAACCAAAGCCAGGCGCGAGCAAGATCATTCCCATGAACGGACAGCACGGTTGCCAGTCCGGAAGATGAAATTGCAGGGGCAAGACACGACAGTTCCGCCTGGCCGAGATGGATGACATCCGCCTGAAATTCCCGCGCCGCCTCAAGGACCTTCTTCCCGAGAAAAGTAGAGTCTTCCGGCAAGAGGCATCGATACCGCTTCATCGAAAAACACTGCTGGGCTCCTGCATCTTGCAGGCTCGTCCAGTCCGAGTCATCCGGACAAACGAGAGCAACCTGGTTCCTCTTGGAAGCCGCCCGGACGAGATCAATCAACCAGCTTTGCATCCCGCCCCTGGGAGGCGCAACTTCGTTCGCGACAATGAGGACCCTCACCCGTTTTCCTGACCACGACGCAAATCGAGGGGCGGATAGATCACGATCTGGTTCGGGTTCAGAAAAATGCGGTCGAACCCGAGTTCGCGCATCTGCCGATGCAAAACAACGTGCTCGCAATCCCCTCCTCCGTACCGAACCGTCTCGGGAAGAGACGCCAGGCGATAGACCGCAAGGCCTCCAAAGCAGGACCACACCGGAACAAGGTCTTCCCCACGCTCGTAAGAACGAGGATTGATCTCCTCACAGGAATGGGGCTCTGGATGCTGCACGTCCCGAAATGCCCAGGCGTCGTACTGAGCCAGGGAATCTGGCTCGCCGGTTCGGAGTCGAAGCTGAACCCCGTTCGAGCCGACCAGATCCCAATCGTCATGAGAAAACGTGTGAGCGATTCCGTCGTAGCTGAACCCGTGAGGAAGGTCGGTATCGAAGACGATCAGGTTGTCGAACGAGGAGTACCGGGAACGGACTTCATCCAGATACCGGTTGCGATAATCAGACATATGAGCCACCCGGTCCAGGCTTCGGATGGAATCCCAGCGCGGCCGCCCAAGACGCTCCGAGACAATCTGCACCCTGGGGTCTCTCTTGCTCCAGTCCTCCAGCATCTCCAGAGTGGAGTCGTCGGAATCGTTTTCGTAGAGAAGAATCCGAGCCTCCAGAAACATGGACGCCAGACGATCCATCCGGGCCATGGTGTAGGGAAGGTGTGGCGCAATACCTCGCGCCAGGCCGCAGATCACCGTCCGAGCCTTCCTCATCCGGGAAAGTCCCCGCTCGATCCGAGACGTGTATTCTGACATCAACCGGGGAGGACAAGGGAAGAAGTTTTCGGCGAAAACCGAGGCCTGATCGACGCTTAGGAGGAGATTCCTCAGATTCATACTGGAGTTCATCACGAGGTAAAGCCGATGCTAGTTCTGTGTTTAGTGGGGTAATTCAAGAGTTCGGGTGGATATCCGAGACATCGGCCTGACGAAGACAGAGATTGACAAGAAAAGATTATGGTGCAAAGCCTTCTCCGTTTGAAGAAGAGAATCCGCTGGGAAATGATCCGGACCCACCATTTTGTGGGATTCCGTCCCTTGTACGGACGTCTCGCCCGAATCGGCCAAACCCGGGTTACTCGAACTCTTCTGAAAGAAAAAGGGGTTCAGGCGGTGTTTCTCCGCCACAGCCACGCCACTCACCCGGACTTCGTCCTCGGGCATAGCGATCTGGACTTGACCCTGATTCTCACACCGGAAGCAGGGTCCGATCCAAAGTTCGTACGGAAGATGAATGCCACGCTCCAGCAACTCTCCCGCCTCTATCCCTTCGTGAACCCGGAAGACGCCCGCTTCATCACGGAAGAAGAGCTCGATCGGCTCACCCGGGCAAACCCCTCTCCGGTCGAGTTCCTCTATCAGCCCAACGACTGGAGCCTGGCCGGTGGAGAGACATCCGAGCTTGAGGCTCCGGGAGATCTTGTCGGCACCCAAGCTTCCTGGCACCCGGAATTCCACAAGTGGTGGTTTCAAAGACTCCCCATGAACACCCTCAACTCGAAGGTCGGTCATGATCTCCGGTACCTTCGCCCTCATTTTCGCGGAGCTCTGAAGAACCGCCTTCACCTCCTCCAGGCATCGTCCAACAACAAAAGCCAGGGAACTCCCAAAGAAGATCATCTACCGGAAAACCCAGGAGGGGACGATGAACTTCTCTGTCTCCTTCAAGAGATCAAAGACCGTCATTTTTGGGTTTCCCATCCTCAGGAAACCCGGGACAAGATTCTCTTTCTTGCCCAAAGAGATGCACAAAAATTCGCGTCCACGAACCAATCGGTTGGAGTCGAATTTTCAACTGAATATCCAATAGCAACGAACCACGATGACCCGGATCTTCGGGAGTCCCGATTCGAGGCAATCAAGAAGACTCTGGACGCCCTCAAAATCCTCAAGCGATTCGCAGTCTCGGCGGTGGCTTATCCCGTGCCACTCAGTGTTCACAACCGCTACCTGGTTCACTTTCTTCTTCCTGATGACCTGGATTTTGAGTCCTCGCGTCAGGTGTATTCGACCTTCAGAGAGGACCTTGCCGGCGAGAAGGGCAGAGTGAAAGACCTGGACGTTTCCTACAGTCTTGCACCGGAGTCTGCCTTTTCTCATTCCAGCTTTCTTCTGGGACAGAACACTCCCTTTCTTCGTGAGCATATCCATCGATTCGGCCAGGCGCTCTGGGGGACGGCTCCAAGCTTTGAGGGCTCTCTCTCCCGGGACGATCTCGCAACCTGGATCCGGATCCACTTCCCGTACGAGTACTTCAACTATCGGCGCCGGATCGACCATGCCGTCCGCAATGAGAACTTCATTCTTCTTGGAGCCCTCCTGACCTTCCTCGAGAAAGCGGAGATTGTCACCGACCCGCTACTTGCAACCGACGGGCTACTCGACCTCCTCCCCCCGGATCGAACGTTGATCAAGGACCTGCCCCGGATCTTCTCCGACCCGTGGACAAGAATATCGACCGAAGAGAATCAGGCCTTGTTCCTGCTTCAAAATGAAGCCTACAAGCGGCTTGACTCCCATCTAGCGCCCCCCTCCCATCTCCCGGTTCAGCTCTCCCCTCAGAAACTCGAGCCCGTCTGATTCATGGAAGGTCGGTGCGAAGTCAAGGCAACATTTCACCGAGGTCCGTCAGGGATTCGGTCCCACAGATCTGATTTCTCACCCGGAGAACTTCTTCGGCGATCTTCAAAACTGCCGCGACCTTTAAAAAACTCCCAACGTGTGCGTGCTTGACATATTTCAGGGCTTGTTTCTTGACAAGCAAACTCGCGAGGTACCACAAGACGGTTTTCGGATCGACAGTAAACTCGCTCTCTTCTGCATAGCCCTGAAGAAAAAGCTTTTGAATGGTCTTGTGCTCTTCTTTCTCGAAACGCCCCTGAGCTTCCAGGTAGTAATTCGACGACAAGAAGTTCCCAAGATCAAAAGCGGGATGTCCCATGCACACACTATCCAGATCCAGAAGAGTCAACCCCTTCGGGTGCACAAAGAGATGATTGAGACGATAGGAACCATGGAGGAGAACGGAGCGATCCTCCGGCTCCCGGCTCACCTCGCTCAGCTCATCAACCAGAGACAGAAGCTTGACCCGGTGACGGGGAAGAGACTCCGCAGTAGCCGCCGCCGCGACCTGGACCTCGTCAAGAACATCTGCCCTCTGCATCCTCTTCTTGACCTGATGGTCCGTCTTGTGAAAGCTCGCGAGCACTTTTCCGGCAAAGGGCAATACCTTGTCCGGATCCAGGTCCGGAAGAGCACGCTTCAGGTCCTTCCCCTTGATGAACTCGATGAGAAGCGCCGCTTTCTCCGAGAAGGTGCCGAGAACGGCGGGGACCCGCACCCCTTCAAGGTTCGTACGATCCAGATGGGACCCGGTCGCCGGCCCCCAGATCCTCCCCAACGACTCCAACGTATCCTGAAGCAAGCTGGCCTTTCGCTCATCTGCAACTTGCTTGGAAACAAAAGAGACATCTTCCAGATCTCCTGAAGAGATGCTCCGGAGTCGGAAATCACACCGTGCCGTGTAGCGCTTGCCCGGTGCATACTTCAGCATCTTGATCCGTCCATCGACAACCTCCCAGTTCCCGCACAGCCTTCCCTGAGAGATCTCCTCCAGGTGCGTTGGCAGCCATTCTTTGAAATCCTCGACAGCGATCAACGACATCTTTCGATCGTTGGGGAAGGCAACAAGAACAAGGTTCGCATCTTCTAGGATCACCACGGCTTTGCCGATCTTCGGCTGAATCAAGGTCGATTCGAGAACTTCGCGATGGAGATCCAAAAGCTCGGTTCGCCGGGCTACATGCCCAACGTACATTTGCTTTCTTGTCATCTCTTCGAGGGCAAAGTGCACCTGGTAGAGAACCGTCGAGCGATCAGCAAGCTCCCAGGTTTTCATGACCTCGATCCGGCGAATCGTCCAGGGAGTCTCGTCCTCCTCCCAGAGATCGGAGCCAAGACGATCCATCAACGATTCCGGATTGGCGCCCGTCGCGTACGGAAATGTCAGCCTACGTTTCGACATGGTGCTCGAAAAAACCGCCTTCCTCTGGTGCCGATGTTCGTCCAGGATCAAGGGGGTTAGCCTACCTCAAACCCCGCGATTTGGACCTCGAAGCCCCGAACAACCCTTGTCCGGTTCGGGGTCAAAAGCCTGTCTTTTCCTGGCAACTATCACGATTCGACTCAGGCGCTGCAAGTCCAACAAGAAAAGGATGTTCGGCTTGAATCCGCGTCCGCCTGGCTTCACGTAGTCACAGAATGTAACACTTCCAACTGGGATTTGAGTTCCCTCCGCGCACAACCAAAAAGCGCCATAACCTACTCCCAAGAAATAAGTTTCGCCCACTCACCTCTCTTGGTCACGAAACTGGCACGCCCCTTGAACTAGAGGAGAGACAGCCACACAACACGGCTGGCATGAAAAACGCAAAACCCACAACTGGAGAATCGGCAATGATCCGGATGTTTCTACTCTTTCTTACGTTGTCTTCAGCTCTGACCTTCTCGGCAAGGGCCCAAACTCAATACCACTACCACTATTTCAAGGAACAAAGAGGGCTTCAGCTCGACTTGACGAGGGTTGCCATTCAACTGGCCGAGGGA
>JAJDCM010000007.1 GCA_029260825.1 Planctomycetota bacterium
GGCGGTCACCGGAGGACATGGAAAAAATTCGGATGGGTCTTGTTCCCTTCAGCGGAGGGTGGATCACCAAGGAAGAGCTGAAGCTTCGGGAGGACGGTTATGTCCGCTACAAGAACCGGTGGGTGACCAAAGAAGAAAAGACCATGCGCAGCCGTGGTTTTGACTTCTACCAGGGAAAATGGGTCAACAAGACCGAGCTTCTCAATATGCGCCGGGATTGGGTTGATGCCTGGGAAGCAACGACTCCTCACTACAAGATCAAAACGAACATCAATGAGGAGTTCTGTGACGACGTCGCCAACATGATGGAGCAGGCTTATGTCGCCTATTTCAAGGTCGTCGGGGCGGAGCCCAAGGATAATTCAAAGGCCGGGGTGAAGTCGAAGTCCGCTCGGCGAATGGCCATCAACATCCTCTCGACCCGGGAGGAGTATCGTCATTATTGCCGCACCAATCGGTTGGAGAAGAATGCGGATCTGGACGGCTTCTACAATGCCCGAAAGAATCTGATCGCGACCTGGAGCGGAAACAACCTGGACTTTATCCGCCGATTCATCGTGAGCCTTGGGATCTGGCAGTATTACTACAACAGTGTCGGAAACGGCCTTCCGTCCTGGCTCTCGGAAGGGCTTGCCGCGTATTTTAATGCCTGCCATTGGGACGGAGAGAAGTTGACGGTCGGGCTTTCCGATACGGCCGTGATCAAATTCATCTTCAACCTTCGGGAGAAGGGACGGCTTTTCGAGCCCAATGTCCTCATCACCGAGGATCTGCACGAGATCATTCAGCGGGGAGACTTCAAGCGCTTCTCGGCCCAGGCGTACGGCCTGACCTATTACATCCTCAAGGGGCCGGACGAAAAGGTTCGAACCCAATTTTTCCAGTTTCTCGAAACGGTGAAGCGAGCACCGTTTGTTCTTGGCAACACCGATATTCTTGGCGCCGACATGCTGCGGAAGGCCTTTGGAGGGCGAAGCGAAATCGTCCGGGTCCATGATGAAGGGCTCGAATTTCTCTCCCAGATCGGAATTGCCAGCAAGAAGAAGGCGATCGAATTTCCCGCCTCTCGTTTTGTCGACGACGACGACTAGTCTGGGAAGTTATTTCTTGCCAGGCCCTTAACTCAAGATCCTTCAATAGCCGAGAGAATCTCTGGTGGGTCTTTTGCCGTTCCGGCATGGACCCATGCGCGAGGATTTCAGCGGGGTTTGTTGTTTCCCGTCGATCTCCTTTTCTTGAGAGTCTTTATCGGCTGGTATTGCGGAGGGTTAGAAATGGGGAATCGAGCATTCGGACTGCGCCTGGCGATGGTCTTGGCCCTGTTGATGAGTGGGGCGATCGCCGTCTATCGCATCGACGATGGCGGCGTTCTTGCCCAGGATCCCCCGGTTCTCGATCTGGACCCGATCACATCCGCGATGACCCATCCCCATCGCCTGGCGGATCTGAACTGGATGGAGATCGACGAGCTTGTCCCTGATGTGGTGGATCGGGTTTTTCTGCCGATCGGGTCTCTTGAGGCTCATGGGGTCATCAACAACGGGGCGGATACTTTGATTCCGTCGGGGCTTGCAGATCTGGTAGCTCCTCGTCTGGGTGCATTGATTGCCCCCGCGATTCCCTACAGCGTCAAGAGCTCCTTTGGTCTTTTCCCGGGGAGCCTGCAAATCAGTGATGAAGCATTTTCGGCCTATGTCGGAGATGTCTTGTTCGCCCTCTCGGAGGAGGGGTTTGAGAACATCGTCATCTTGAACGGGCACGGTCCGAATCGGGCGATTCTGGACCGTCTGGCAGCGAAGGTCAGCGCCGATCGCAAGGTAAGAACGATCGTGGTTGACTGGTGGACTTGCTGTGAAGATGTCACCCAGCAGGTTTTTGACACCCAGGGGGGTCACGCCGGGGTCGATGAAACCGCGATGGTCATGGCGCTAAAGCCCCATCTGGTTCGGGAAGACCTCTATCACGATGCCATGACAAGATCTCAGCCAAAGGGCACGAGTTCCTATCCCCATCCCTCGGCAATCATGGTTTCTGACCCGGTTCAAGGGATGCCAGAATTTGATCCCCAGAAGAGTCGCGCCTATCTTCACGCGGTCGTGGATCAAATGAGCTCGGTTCTGCATTCGATCCTCCAGTCCTGGGATGACACGGGACTCTAGCCCAGGCTTCTGGCTTGATTTTCAGGATGGCGAGTCCTCTACTGGGTGGATGACCAAACGAAAAAAACTCTACCTGGTTGACGGCACGGCTCTCGCTTACCGCTCCCATTTCGCCTTCATCCGAAATCCTCTCACCGACTCGTCGGGACGGCAAACCGGCGCCGTCTTCGGGTTCGTCCAGTCACTCAAACGGCTGATCGATGTGGAGAAGCCGGATTATCTGGGCATGGTGTTTGACGCCCCCGGTCCGACGTTTCGTCACGAGGTCTACAAGGAATACAAGGCGACCCGTCAAAAGATGGAGGACGGGCTGGTCGAGCAGATGCCCACCATCTTTGATGTGGTGGACGCCTATCGCATTCCACGGATCGAGATCAAAGGCATCGAAGCCGATGACGTGATCGGAACCCTTGCTCTTCGGGCGAAGGACGAGGGCCTTGACACCGTCATCGTCTCCGGGGACAAGGACTTTGCCCAGCTCGTCTCCAAGTCGATCAAGCTCTATGTTCCGGGAAGGAGCGGCGGAGATTCGGAGATCTTCAACGAGAAGAAGGTGGAAGAGAAGTTCGGAGTGCCCCCGAAGCGAATCATTGATCTCCTGGCCCTCATGGGAGACAGCTCGGACAACGTCCCCGGGGTGCCGAAGGTCGGGCCAAAGACCGCGGCGAAGCTGATCAACGAATACGGAGATCTCGAGGCCGTGCTGGCCAATGCCGGAGGCCTGAAGGCAAAGGCTCTCCGGGAGAATCTTCTGAACAACGTCGAGCAGGCCCGCCTTTCCCTGGAGCTCGTGACCCTCGCCACCGATATTGAACTTCCCTATTCCGTCCAGGATCTCGGTTTGAACGAGCCGGATCGGGATTCGTTGAACGAGATCTTCACTCGGCTTGAGTTTCACAGCCTGGTGGAGAATATCGAACTTCGGGCCGAGACCGACGAGCATTCCTGGACGGTGATCGAAGACCTGACTCAGCTGGAAGACCTTCTCACCCGACTTCGGGAGGCGGGCCGGTTTGTGATGGATCTTGAGACAACCCATCTGGATCCTCTGCGATGCGAGCTGGTGGGTATTTCGTTTTCGCTGAAGCCACGGCAAGCGTATTACGTCCCGCTCAACAAGGTCGAGTCCATTCTCGCTCCAGGTGTTGCGAACGCGGATCGGGACGAGATTCTTGCGAGGATCAAACCCCTGATGGAGGATCGCTCTCTCCGGAAGGTGGGGCAAAACATCAAGTACGATTTCCTGGCTCTCACCACGGAGGGGATCAGGGCTCGCGGTGCGGACTTTGACACGATGATTGCCAGCTACCTTCTTGAGCCCGGTCTTCGTCAGCACAATCTTGACGTCCTCTCCAAGCGGTTTCTCAGCTATCGTCCCATCTCGACCGAGGAGATGATCGGGAAGGGGAAGTCTCAGATCTCAATGGCCGAAGTTCCGCTGGAGGCGATGGGGGATTATGCCTGCGAGGATGCGGATCTTACCGCGCGGATCGAGGAGCTCTTTTCCAAACGGCTTTCTGAACTCGGACTTCTACCTCTTTTTGATGAGATCGAGATGCCTCTTGTCGAAGTGCTGACGGACATGGAGGTCGCCGGAGTAACGCTCGATACCGGTATGTTGAAGGGCATGTCCGTGTCCATGGGGGATAAGCTGGCGCAGATCGAGCACGATGTTTTCAAGGTTTGCGGGATGGAGTTCAATCTTGCTTCTCCCAAGCAGCTCGGGGAGGTTCTCTTCGAGAAAATGGAGATTCAGAATGAGGTCTCCGGGCGTCGCAAACCGAAAAAGACCAAGACCGGCTACTCGACGGATTCAAAGACACTGGAGCGGTTTGCGGAGCACCCGGCGATCCAGCTGGTGCAGGAGTTCCGGACGATTTCCAAGTTGAAGAGTACCTACGTGGATGCTTTGCCGGCTCTGGTCAATCCGAGGACGGGGAGGCTTCACACTTCTTACAATCAGGCAGTCGCTGCAACCGGGAGGTTGTCGTCGAGCGATCCGAATCTCCAGAACATTCCGATCCGCACCGAGCTGGGTCGAGAGATTCGAAAGGCCTTCAGCGCATCGGGGCCGGACAGAGTTCTTCTCTCCGCAGACTACAGTCAGATCGAGCTTCGGATCATGGCCCATATCTCCGGGGATGAGGCCTTGCGGAACTCGTTCTTGCTCGGGGAAGATGTCCATCGACGTACGGCGGCAACAATTTTTGGGGTGGAACCAGAAGATGTGGATCTGGGAATGAGGTCAAGAGCAAAGGCGGTGAACTTCGGCATCATGTACGGAATGGGGCCTCATCGCCTGGCGTCGGATACAGGGATTACTGTTCCGGAAGCCCAGAGTTTCATCGATGCCTATTTTGCTTGCTACCCGAAAATCAAAGACTACCTCGACCAATCCCTGGAGCTTGCACGAGAGACGGGGGTTGTGCGTACTCTTCTTGGGCGCTTGAGGCCGATTCCGGAGATCCACTCCACGGATGGCAGGGTGAGGTCGAATGCCGAAAACATGGCGGTCAATACACCGATCCAGGGTTCCGCTGCCGACATGATCAAGAAAGCGATGCTCACCCTGCATCATCGGCTCGGGGAAGAGCATCCGGAGTCCTGGCTCATCTTGCAGGTTCACGATGAGCTGGTCCTGGATGTGCCCGAGTCGGAACTTTCGGCCGTTACTCAGACGGTCAAGGAAGAAATGGAGGGGGCGGTGAAGCTGGAAGTCCCCGTGGTGGTGGAAGTGGCGTCGGGGAAGACGTGGTACGAAGCCCATAGCTGATCCAGGCGATTCTCTCTCATTGTGGCCTTGAATCTTCCTGTTTCTGAATTCTCTTGATGGTCGCCTTGTGTGGTTTGGTGTTCTAGTGTACTATAACACAATCATGCTATTTCGAGTCGATGTCACGAGTCCGGTCCCCATTTACCGC
>JAJDCM010000061.1 GCA_029260825.1 Planctomycetota bacterium
GACCACTTTCGAAAACCCGAGCTGCCCGATCCAGAACTCAAGAGACGGCTCGATCTCGGGAACCGGAAGAATCGGAGTAATTGAGTTCAGCATGAAGAGAACTTCCTTGTTTCTTTCCCTGGAAACCGAGCATCAAGAAGGGGCCAAGCCCATAAGAGTTCATCCTACCTCGATCTTGTCAGGTGGTTCTCATGAACCCTGGCGAATTTTTTGGAAACCGACTCAACGTTTGGCGGCTTTCGTGACTCCATAGTGACATGACCCCTATATTCTGGAGGCCATGAGCGCCGGCGACGAGAAAGAATTGATAGGCCGATCGAAGCGAGGTGACACCCTCGCTTTTGGCCAGCTTGCGCTCATCTACCGGAGCCACGTTCGCGGAGTCCTCCACCGCCTCGGTGTGGGCAACCAACTCGATGATCGAGAACAAGAGGTTTTTCTGGCCGCATGGAAAGGGATGAAACGATTTCGCGAAGAAAGCTCCTTCAAGACCTGGCTGCATCACATCGCAATCAACGAAGCCAGAAGAGCCATGCGAAAACAAAAGATCTCCCGACAAGAACTCGAGGACATCGGACACGCCGAATCAAGCTTACCCGGGCCACACCAAAGGCTCTGCAGCCAGGAAAACTCCCGTCGTATTCAAGAGGCCGTTGGCAGCCTCACTCCAAAACTTCGCATCGTCTTCCTGCTTCGGTACGTGGAAGACATGTCCAGCGAACAAATTGCAATCATCCTGAGGCTGCCTCCAGGAACTGTCCGGTCACGACTCCACTTTTCGAGACAGCATCTGGCCAAAATACTCGAGGAAGAAGTCACAGAATGAGCGCCCTGACAAGATGAAAAACGCAAACGACATCGGAAACGAAATCGCCCGCCTCATCGGGAATCCGGATCAGGGGCCGTCCGACGAAGTTTTCCTCACTCACTTCAGCCAGCGAGTCACCCGCCACCGGAGACATCGACGACTCGTCGTCGGAATGGCCGTGGTGCTGATCGTCGCCGGGGCCACGACAAGCTGGCTCCTTGGCACCGAAACACTCGAAGAAAAGCCGCTCAAAAGCCTCGCCCCAACCCTCGCTCTGGAAATACCTGCAACTCATTCAACGATCCTTCACGACCCGGTGGCTTCCATGCTGCTGGAATCAGCTCGTCTTCGAATGGACGGATTCGGCGACCCGACGGCCGCCATTCCCCATCTCCGCCTCGTGATCGATACGTTCCCCGATAGCAAGTCCGCAATCGAAGCCACTCGTATTCTGAAACAACTCGGAGGAAAACCATGCACACCCGAATCTGCGTGACGCGCGCAGCGATCCTCAATTGTCTCTTACTCGTTCTGTTTCTTGCTTCAAAACCATGCGATGCCTCCGAATCGACCGGGGTTCTCCAGGCAACCTATCGATTCCCAGGAGCCAAGGATGCATCCCATATTCCCAGCCTCTTTTACAATGCCGGATACCCCTACCTTCTCGAATCGGGCCTCGAAAAAGCGGAGTGGGACGCACTGATCCATCGACTCAAAGAGTTTCGAGTCGAAAGAATCTTTGTCTCGAACAACGTGGGGAGTGCACCCGACCACGGAACAGTTCATGCCATTGCAACCGGGATCACCAGAAAAGAAATCCATGCTCTTGCCCGAGCCAGTTATCACTACTACCGTGAAGTCGTTACTCCCCAGCTCCGCTCCAAAATCGAAGCTCTGGAAGCCGCTCATACCAAATCCATCCACAAGCTAAAGAACCTGGAGGAAGCCTTCTCCAGGAGACTTGCGTCTGGAGACACGGTCTTGCATCGGCACAGCGCCCTTGAGGCTTCCTCCGGAAGGGCCGAATCCCTCCGCTCCCGGGTCGTTGACCTCCGGATCGAGAAATCGGTCCTCGAGGCAAAGATCGGAGCCGTCACCAAGCGCTACGCGAATCAAAAAAGACAGGTGATCGAAGCCGCTGAACTCCGCTTTCAAACCGCAATCAAGAACCTGGAAAAAAGTCTGGCTCCCGGACATCCTCAGCTGCTGAACGAGACTCTCGCCCTCACGAAAGAGAGGGAGGACAGAATTGCCAGATCTCCGGAAACCAACCGGCTCCGCATCCTCGTCACCGACACCGAGATTGAGCTTGTTCTCGTGGAAGAAGAGCTGAACGCCATTCAGGTCGCTCAGGAGAAAGAAAGAGCCTGGCGAGCAAGCATTCTGTCCACCTCCGATGATCTTGCCGGAGCCGAAGAGAGAATGCGCAGCAAAAAAAATGAGGTCGAACTCTTCGAGGCCAACCTCAAGGCTTATCGCAACCAGCTGGCAAGGCTGGAAAAAGGAGAGCCGACGCAAGTGAAGTAGAAGTCGTCATTCTCCCTCACCTGCTTGCCCAAACAGGTCCGTCTATCGTACCCTTTGGCCTGGCAGCCCGTTGACAAAGTCAGATTCCGTCAAACAGGAAACCTTATGAGCTTGCAAATCGGAGGATATCAACTCCACGCCATCGAAGAAGGGAGATTCGGCCTCGACGGGGGGTCGATGTTTGGCATCATCCCCCGCCCACTCTGGAGCCGAACAAATCCGCCCGACGAGAAGAACCGAATCGACCTCGCCCTGCGCTTGCTTCTCCTGACGAGCCCAAAGCGCAACATTCTCATCGACACCGGCATCGGGAAGAAATGGAGCGCCAAAGAACAAGAGATCTACAAGATCTCTCACGATCGATTCACCATCGAAGGGTCTCTTGCCACCGTCGGACTCACCGTCTCTGACATCACCGACGTCATTCTCACTCACCTCCATTTCGATCATGCGGGAGGAGCCACGGTTCTTCGCGGCGAGGAGCTCGCTCCCACTTTTCCTCAAGCGACCTACCATGTTCAAGCCGGGAATCTCTCCTGGGGATCCAAACCCACGATGCGAGATCGTGGAAGCTATCTGAAGCGGGACTTCCAGCCTCTCGTCGATCAAAAGCGTCTAGAACTCATTGACGGCCCCACGGAACTTTTCGAGGGCGTGCACCTGGAAGTCATGGAAGGTCACACTTTTTCCCAGCAGCTCGTCCGGGTGACCGACGGAAAGACCACCGTCTTTTTCTGCGCCGATCTCTTTCCAACCACCTCCCACATCGCCCTTCCCTACATCATGGGGTACGATCTCCAGCCCCTCAAAACCCTCGAGGAAAAACAGCGCATTCTCCCCAGAGCTCTCGACGAAGGTTGGATTCTCTTTTTCGAGCACGACCCCGAAACCGAGGCTGCTACGTTGAAACTGGGCGAAAGAGGAATTGTCGTGGATCAGGGAATGACGCTCAGCAGTCCGTTGATAAAGTGCTTTCTGCCGAGGGCAAGTCATTTCGGTTCAGATCAAGGAGCCGGAACGGACTCGAATTGATGGATTCTTGTGCTTTTCGGCGACGCAGAGCTGGGCGGAAAGGGCTGTCCTCGACGGAATCT
>JAJDCM010000062.1 GCA_029260825.1 Planctomycetota bacterium
GATAATGTCCTTCGTCACCACGTCTTTATTTGCGTTGAGATGCTCAACGAAGGCGGATATTCCCCCCTCGTACTCAAAGACTTCTTCCTGCGAGGTTCGCTCGTCTTCTACCTTGATTCGTAGACCCCGGTTCAAGAACGCGAGCTCACGAAGACGCTTGGCGACAATGTCGTACTTGTAGACGGTTTCGGAGAAGATCTCCCCGTCCGGTTTGAATGTGACCTTCGTGCCTATTTTTTCCGTCTTCCCCATGACCGCGAGCTCGGTCTGCTTGGCTCCCCGGGCGTAGCTCTGCTTGTGAACATGTCCGGCTTTATAAACTTCTACCTCGAGCCATTCTGAAAGGGCATTCACCACGGAGACACCCACGCCATGAAGCCCACCAGAGACTTTGTACGTGTTGTGGTCAAACTTTCCGCCAGCGTGCAACTTGGTCAAAATGACCTCGACCGCAGGGATGCCTTCCTGCTCGTGCATATCCACGGGAATGCCACGCCCGTCATCGACCACCGAAACGCTGCCGTCCGTATTCAGGCGGACGCTGATGTTCTTGCAGTACCCGGCCATTGCTTCGTCAATACTGTTGTCGACGACTTCGTAGACCAGGTGGTGAAGACCCCCGGAGTGGGTGTCTCCGATGTACATCGCAGGCCGCTTTCGGACTGCTGATAGGCCTTCCAAAACACGAATGTTCTTGGCGCTATACGCAGAATCGGACAATGGTTGGAGTCCTCTCAGTGGCTTCCCTATTTCCTGTTCTCAAGACCCGGCAGTCTAACAGTTATAGGACTCTTTTACCACGGAGGAAAGGGGGGGTGTTTGAAGTCAGTAAAGTCAACTGAGGTAAAATTTTATGTCTATTACCTTGGTGGACTCCAGCCGGGCGTTCAACTCGGCCAAGATCTCCGCTTTTCGGAAGCTCGAAAGCTCGCTCAGGAGCGGCGCCGAATCAACCCAAACTCGAAGAATATTCCGCTCAAAAGAACGGATCTTGGTGAGCTCGGCAAGATCCTCACCAACTGCCGCTTCCCAGGCCGGATAGAGCTCAAGATGCCGGAGACGCTCCGTGATTCCGGAGGTCTTGAAGAACTGATCCATCGCTTGAGTCAAGTCGACAAACCCACCGCTGCGTCGTCTCTTCATGGAAACCCAGGTGGTGTGTGTTCGTGGCTAACCGAGACTGATGGGCATGACCACGTAAACGTATCCCGGGTCACCTACGAGCCGACCCGCCTTGTTCGAGGCTGCCATCTCCAGGACGGCCGTATCCGACTCGAGAGCTTTCAGTCCGTCCAGAAGGAACTCTGGATTGAAACCGATATCGAGGCTCTGAGAGGGTCCTTCGATCAAAAGCTCAACTTCGGCATCACCCACGTCGGCGCTGCGAGCGGAAATGACGAGTTTGTCGCTTGAAAAGCTCATCCGGACCGGTTTTGACTCCTCACTGGTCATGATGGCCGCCTTTCGCAATGCAGCCATCAATTCGCTCCGATCCAGAGAAACCTTCGTCTCACCGGGAGCAGGAATGATCGACGAGAGATTGGGGTACTTCCCTTCGATCAAACGGGCAGCGATCGTTGCTCGCTGGGTTTGCACGAGAAGAGTCCCGTCTTTGATCGAGAGACCGACAAACTCATCCTCGGGAGTCAGAACCCGATCGAGTTGATTGAGAGCACGAGGAGGAACGATTGCCGTCTTCTCGCCGTCCGGAAGGGAAAGTTCCATCGGTGCTTCCATGCTGGCCAGGCGCCGGCCATCGGTCGCAACCATCACCGCGGAGTCTTTTCGAAGGGTCAGGAGGACTCCGTTCAACGCATAGCGCGTCTTTTCCGCACTTACAGCGAAAACGACCTTGCGGGTCATCTTGCGCAGCAACGCGGCAGGAATCTGAACATCCACGGACTCGCTAAACCCCGCGACTTCCGGAAACTCCTCGGGATTAACACCTTGCATCCGGAACGATGCGCCTGCACTCGCGATCCGGCAGAGGAGCTGATCCGTGTCAAAAGTTACCGGACCCGACTCCAGTTCTCTCAGAATCGACGAAAGCTTTGCAGCCGGAAGGAGACAACTTCCCGCCCTCTCGACCTCGACGTTCTGAACCCGGATTCTGAGCGAGGTTTCCAGATCCGTTCCCTGAATCTCGAGAACACCATCACTGGCATCGAGACGCAAGTTCTGCAGGACCGGCTTCACACTGCGCACTGGAGCTACGCTGCTCGCCAAAAGCAAAGGATCGAGAAGTGTGGCTCGTGGACACGTGAACTTCATGGCAACTCCTGACACGCGATTCGAATGGACGATGGCCGAGAAAGAATATGATTAGAGTTTATTTAAATCCCATCTTCATCTTCATATTTGAGAGAAGATTGTGGATAACTTGAAAACCAAACTTGTTAGTGAATGGGACGAAGTAGTTTACGCTCGAAGTCCTGGATGTGGAAAGTGTTGATAACCCGTGGATGAATCGGGGATGAGCGGTGCACTTGTGAGGAGTTCTCAACGAGACCCGGAAAGAGCCGCTTCCCTGTTCCCCAAACTCCCGACAAGTTTTCACCGCTTGTCCACAGGTTATCCACAGGATGGTGTTTCCAGATGAACACGAGATCTTGCGGTCACCCAAACCTATCAACACACTCGAATGTTGAAAGTTCTCTCGTCGGGGTTCCGGCGGAAGTGATCGGGGTCGTTCATGTGGACGGATGGGATGGCTCATTCGATTACGCTCGTGACTTCAATTTGCGGTCGAGATGGGACACGGTTTCCAGGAGTTCTGGATCGTCTTTCAGAAGCTTCTCGATCTTGTCTGCGGCGTAGAGGACGGTGCTGTGGTCTCGATTGCCAAAGTAGGCCCCGATCTCCTCAAGAGAGTGATTGGTGTTCTTGCGAGCCAGGTACATGCCGATCTGACGTGGGAAAGCAATCGACTTCATCCGGCGTTTGGACTGAATCTCGGATTTGCGGACCTCGTAATGATGACAAATGGTGTCCATGATGCGGTCGCACGTGACTCTGGGAGTGTCGATGACCGATCCATCGGACAGAGCTTCTTGAGCCACCTCACGGTCGACTGGGCGGGAGAGAAGTGCTGCAAAGCCCAGCACCTTGACGACGGCGCCTTCGAGCTCACGGACGTTTGTTTTGATTTTGGCCGAGATATAGTCGGCGACATCGTCCGGTAGCTCGTGTCCTCGAAGCTTGCTCTTCTTCTTGACGATGGCCATCCGAGTCTCGTAGTCGGGGGGATGGATTTCGGCCTCAAGCCCCCACTTGAAGCGGGATACCAGACGATCTTCAAGATTGGGAATTTCGCGTGGGGAACGATCGCTGGATAGGACGATCTGGCGTTTGTTCTCGTGAAGAGCATTGAAGGTGTGGAAAAACTCTTCTTGAGTTCTTTCCTTGCGTGAGAGGAACTGAACATCATCAATGAGGAGTACGTCAACTTGCCGGTACTTGTCTCGGAACGCATCAAGCTTGCTGGCTTCGATGGCACTGATGAACTGATTGACGAAGTTTTCACATGTAAGGTAGACGACGTTGATCTCTTTGCCTTTTTCAATGAGACCGTGGCAAATCGCCTGCATGAGATGAGTTTTCCCCAACCCGACATTGCCGTGGAGGAAAAGAGGGTTGTAAGCCTGGGCCGGATCCTCGCACACGGCAAGAGCGGCGGCGTGGGAAAAGCGATTGCCACTTCCAACAACAAAGTTGGCAAAGGAGTACTCCTCGTTCAGAAGCACGTTGGAGTGTGCCTTCAAGAACGTGGCGTTCCGGGTTCTAATCGACTCCGGAACAGCCGTCAACGCCGACGAAGCAGCATAATCAGACTTCGTTTTTTCCGGGGAATTGGAGGAGTACGAAGGCACCGCTCCCGGGGTTACTGAGAACCGGATCTCCTTTGGACATCCAGCTGCAACGGCAACTGCTGCATGTATTTCCGTTGAATATCGTTGCCGAATCCATTCGAGAATAACACTGTTCGGAGCAGACAGGTCTAGATGAGAATCGCCCTCTAGCTCAAACGTGACGTGTGAAAACCAGGTCTCGAATGGTCCGACACCGAGTTCTTCCTTGAGAATTTCCTGCACTCGAGCAGCGACATCCGTCGCCACCATAGGCTCGTTCATTTGGCCCCCCCCTTTACCCGTGCTGACACGACTTGAATCATCACCAGGGGAAGGAGAGCATTCTCTTACTTACAAAACCATCGTGACCAATGAGATCGGCAGGTCCGGACAAACTCTGAGCCTTGTGCGAACTCTGTGCAAACGCGAAATGGCACGTTGCATGCCTACCGAGAGACAGACTGAAGTCTTGGAGCCACCAAAGAATTACCTGCAAACAGCCAGGAAAATCGAGGGTTGGCCTCGGCAACTAATACGCAGATCGATCTCGAACGCAGATGATCAAAACGCTGATGATTTAGGAAGGGAATGAACTCCCTCTTACCGCCCTTGGACAATGACCAAGTTAAACCGTCGCCGGGGATCATGTCAAAAAGAAAAGGCCCTCAAAGACTCGCGAGCGCTCGAGCTTTTGGGATCGGTTATCGCTTATTCGGAGACACTCTTCGATTTGTGTACGAGAGGCGTCGATAGAAATATTTTCGGGTTGTCGTTTGAGTTTTCCACAACTCGGAAGCCCGGGTCGCTTCAGCCCGACTTGCATTCGCTTTCGATGAACGAAACCGGGCCAGTGGCCGGCGCAGATGGTTGCGCGAGAACCTCTTCGTAATAAGCCTCATAGAGCGGGGTGATATCTCGACAATTGAATTGATCCGTGGCTTTGAGGCGAGCTCGTGCCGAGAAATCCCGATGCTTGGTCGGGTCAAGAAGGAGGGAGATCCCCTTTTGGGACATACAATCCACATCTCCCACCTGACAAAGGAAGCCATCCACTTCGTCCGAAACAACTTCCGGGATGCCGCCAGTTTTTGTGGCAATCACGGGAACGCCACAGGACATGGCTTCAAGAGCTGCAAGTCCAAAGCTCTCGGTATCTGTAGGAAGGAGAAATAGGTCGGAGACCGAGAGAATTCGGCCCACTTCGGATTGCTGGCCGAGAAAAACCACCTGGTCGGCGATCCCGAGTTCCTGGGCTAGGTTTGAGGCCTTTGGCAGATCCGGTCCATCTCCCAGGAGGAGAAAGCGAGAAGGGACTCGCTCGTGGATCTGGGCAAAAATCTTCACCGCGTCCAGGACCCTCTTCACCGGCCTGAAGTTGGAGGTATGAACGATGAGCTTCTCGTCGTCTCGTGCGTACCGTCTCCGGAGCTCAGGGTCGTTTGAGGGACAGAGGCGATCCGGGTTGACGAAGTTCGGGATGACCCGAATCTCTCTTTTGGTCTTGAAGATGGACTCAGTGGCATTCCGGAGGTATTGGGACACCGAAGTTACCCCGTGGCTTTGCTCGATCCCGAATCGGGTTGCCTCGAAATAGGAGCGTTCGTTCCCGACCAGGGTGATATCCGTGCCGTGGAGGGTCGTGACCACCTTGACCGGATGATCCGGGAGCATCTGCCTGGCTAGGTAAGCGCTGATTGCATGGGGGATTGCATAATGGACATGGAGGATGTCCAGGTCTTCCTTTTCCTGAACCTCCATGATCTTGCACGCCAGAGCCATGTCATACGGAGGATATTTGAAGAGAGGATACGACGAGACCTCGACCGCGTGGTACCGCACTCGCTCGTGGTATCCCTCCAGGCGAAAGGGAATTCCATAACTGATGAAATGGATATCGTGTCCCAGGCAGGCCAGGTTCAATCCGAGGTTTGCGGCGATGGCACCGCTACCTCCGAGAGTTGGATAACAAATAATACCGATTTTCACCGGGAATCTCCTTTTTCAGTTCACGGATCGAGAAAGCAAGCTCGACACCGGGTCGTCCAGCTGAAACGGACGGGGAGCAAAATACGGTTCGCCGTAGCGAACACCGATCATGGAGCCAAAGTAACGATGATTGCCTTTGACTCGCTCAAGGTAGTCGGCACTCCCGATGTCCGTCTTGGGGGCATCGATCCCCGGTTGATGCAATTGGGAGCGATAGCACTGGATTGCCTCGAGCTTTCGTGAGAACACCTCCGTGACGTCCACCACAAATGTGGGGACGAAGGGTTGATGACACATGTAGTAGAAAAGAGAAAGAGGTCGATGAGGTTCGAGATCCCCGATTTTACGAAGGCCAGAAAGGAAAACGCAGTCTCGGACGAGTTGCCCCACTGCGGCGTGATCCGGATGATGATCCTCGGGATACGGAGCAAGAACCGCCAGCGGTCGATGGCGCCGCAAAGCGCCGATCATGGCTTCCTTCTCCTCTCTTCCGGTTGAAACGAACCCATCGGGAAGCTTCAGGTTCTCACGCATTTCCACGCCCAGGACGACCCTTCCAGCTTCTGCTTCGTTCATTCGCTCGGATACGGTCCCACGGCTCCCGGATTCGCCTTGGGTGCAATCCACGATCCCGAGGGCTTTTCCGTCCCGGGAAAGGTTGAGCAGAAGGCCCCCACATCGGATCTCGACATCGTCGGGGTGGGGACCGAACGCGAGCATATCGAGGCGGCTGCTCATCGTGTTTCTTCTCCGGCTGACACAGAGGGCTCGGTCCGGGTCATGTCCGGAAGCCCGATTTTTGGAATCCTTACGATCTGATGGGCCAGATGGAAGGGATCAAGGGTCAAAAGTGCAGAAATGAGGCCTGGACCGTAGGAAAGTAGGAAGGGAAGCGCGGAGAGCTGACGTTCTTGAGGTCCGCCTCCGGGAGCCAGCTGGCTGAGTAACCTCTTCCGCCTCCGATGAAGAGTCTGAGTCCGGCGACCCTGTGCCTCCACGAACTTGCCCACGAGCCGGCCCACCTCCGACTGGAGACGTGAGGCTGTTTTTTGAGACGGCCGCGCGAGGTCGGGTTCAAGCTCGGCCAGCTTCCTCAAGAAGTCGTCAAGGTCCGACAAGACCTGATTCTTCCGGGCGAGAAGCTCTGGAGAAAGGGCTTCCTTCACATCTTCTTCGGTCAAAGATGGGGCGAGAATTGTATTGAGCTGGGGGATGGATCGATCATCCACGGAAAGTGCGGCAAGCGTTTCGCTCGACCGTGAATCCACCAAGGTGGCGCTTACACGGGGAAGAATCACCGGAATCGGCACCTGAAGCTCGGAGAAGATTCCAGGCAATTGGGCCTGATATGTGAGTTCGCTTGGCCCAACAATAGATACTGCTACCGGGAGGACCGCCGACTGGATCACCGGCCGGAGTGCCGCCGCAGGACTGAAGCGCTTCGGATGGTTTTTGATCTCTTCGAGGAGTATCGAACGCTCCTGAGAAGATCCTTTGCCTGCTCCACGGAACTCAACTCTGGAAGGATCTTTCGGGTCGATCGTCACTCGTTGACGAGAGATCTGTCCGTTGCCCAGATCTTCCAGCCGGTAGAAGAAAGGGGTGTCTTTCGGATCGAGTGGTGCCGAAAAGCCGGATTGTTCGAGGCTTCGGGTTGTTTCCCTCATTCGCGCAGAAAGGGTTTCCGCACTGGCAAGAGCTTGACCGATCTTGGGGCCGAAAAGATGTCGGATCTGCCTGGGTTCGAAAGGGACGAGTCCGTAGGGTCCAAGGAGCCGGGATAGAATCCGGCAGCACCAGGTCCCGACCTGGTCGGATGAGTTCGGGGTGAAAGCTTCAAGAATCTTGGTCCGATGATCTGAGTGAGGAAGGAACTCTTGCACGGTTCTCCACAATTCCTCCACAGGTCCGTCAACAGGGACCGTCTCGATGGGGGTTCGGGGAGGAAGATTCAGCTTGGCTCGGTGCCGATGAAAGACCCCATTCGAGTCGGTGAGTCCGACTCGATTGATTTCATCGATGTCATGGTCGGCACTGTGACACCAGAAGAGAGGTACCGCCGGGATTCCATCTCTTTGGAGCCGGTGGGCGGTAGAAATCGCGCTAATCGCCTTGAAGAGAAGAAAAAGAGGAGAGCCGAGGAGGCCCGGCTGCTGTCCGGCAATGACCACCACCGTCTCCGGGTTCGAAATGCGACGAAGCGACTCGCGAGCTTCTTCTGGGGCCTCAAGGTCTTCCAGTCCACGGGCCAGGCATTCGACGATTTCTTCCCTTTGATAGGAATGGCTCCTCACCTCGGCGGCTGCCTTGGCCACTTCCTCCGGGCTGTGGGGGAAGAAGCCCGCGGTGGAAGCTTTCTTTTCCACGTATGCCTGGAAGAACGACGGAACACCAGGAAACAGGCTCCAGGGGACCGATGTTACCGAGATCGTCGGTGATTCTTGATTCATGCTGGTTTCCTTCCCAGGAGAATCATTCGAGGTGACAGAGGTTCGAAGGAGACAAGGTCGTAGTTGCCAAACACGTCGACAAGGGGCAGGGATGCCCTGTCAAAGAAGGATCGCATCTGAGGAAGCGAGTAAAGTCCTACTGACTCCTGAAAGGTCTTGGTTTCGGTGGCAGAGCCGGTCAGAGAATCGAACTTGTGAACCTGGATGGTCTTTTCTACTCGACCTCGTTCCCGGTTGTGTTTCCTGTCTTCGATGATCAAGGACTCGCCATGCTTCCTCTCGGAATGGGGTACTAGATTCTTCAGGACCAGGTCAGGA
Organism: Planctomycetota bacterium; assembly: GCA_029260825.1. GTDB lineage: Bacteria > Planctomycetota > JACOTG01 > JACOTG01 > JAJDCM01 > JAJDCM01. The sequence goes on from JAJDCM010000062.1 coordinate 8,603, forward strand.
TTGAGATAATCCAGAAACAGTCGGCCTCCCGGCTTCAAGACTCGATGAATTTCCTCGAGAACAGAGAGGTTTTCTTCGTCCGTGTCAAAGTAACCAAAGCTGGTAAAGATGTTGATGACGGAGGAGAAGCTATCCTGTGGAAAAGGTAGGCTTCGCATATCCCCCTGCACAAGAGGAAGGTCTTGCTCTGGATATCGATCTCCAGCTTCCCGGAGCAGAGTGGCGGAAAGATCCATCCCCAGAGCCTTGAACCCTTCTTTTCGGAGTCGGCTGGTGTGACGACCCGCTCCACACGCTAGATCAAGGACGGGTTCACCGTTCTTTAATTCGAGCACGGACAGGATGTGGGGAAGCTGGTCATCGGCCTCACTCGCACTTCGATGGGGGTAGATTTCCAGGTATTCGGCACCGAAGCTTTTCTTGAACCAGGGGGTTTTCACCGGATTCGACGATCCTAAATGGTGCGAGTTAGAGCCTCGCCATTTCTTGTTTTTCGACCCTTGAACGGGGATGGGCTAGCAAATCTATTGGCTTACTATACCTTGTTCTCACAAGGGTTTACAGGGCGAGTCGCACGGTTGGGAGCTCTTTTCCCGAAGAAGCCCTCTACACCATCTTCGCGGCCTGATTGATCTCGTCTCGAGAATTCTCCAGGGCGGCGATGAGTGCGTCATCAAAGGGAAGGGATGACTCCTCGTGGGCGAAGAGAATGGAGCGGGATGCGTTGATCACGGCCCCAAGACCGTTTTCATCGAAGGCAGGCGCCACATCCTTGGCTCCAGCTCCCTGGGCGCCGAACCCGGGGACCAGGAGAGGGGTGTGAGGAAGAAGGGAGCGAAGACGGCCAAGCTCTGCCGGATAGGTCCCCCCTGCTACCGCGCCGACCGAGCTATATCCGGAATCTCCGATGAACCGGGATCCCCAGTCGCTCACCTCTTTCGCCACGATTTCAAAGAAGGGCCGATCGCCAACCCGAACGTCTTGAAAAGTGGGAGCTGACGGGTTGGATGTCCTGACGAGCACAAAGATGCCGGCGTTTCGTCCGGTTTCCGGGGAAAGGAATGGCTCGATCCCGTCCCATCCGAAATAGGGATTAACGGTAACAGCATCTACTCCAAAGGGAGCCGGGGTTCGTTGAAGATCGGCGGATCGCTTTGGATTTCCGGAATGACCCTGAGCATAGGCAGCGGCGGTTGATCCGATGTCTCCCCTCTTGACGTCGCCAATCACCATGAGCTCGGCGTCATGAGCGGCGGTGACAAGATCAGCATAGGCCTGCATTCCGGGAACACCGTAGGCTTCAAAGAATGCAACCTGGATCTTCATTGCCGGGGCTTTCCCCGCGATCAATTCGATGACTCTCTTGCCGAAGGATCGAAAAGAGCTGGCCACTGCTTCGTCAGACGGACAGTCTCCGGTAGCGTCGGGATGAAGGAAGGATGTGGGGATTCGGGAGAGACGGGGGTCCATTCCAACCACCACTCGACAATTTGTTCGTGCCACGGCTTCGAAGAGATGGTCGGCAAAGTTGTTCATGAGAACCCCGCAAGAAAGTTTCGGAGTAGATCCGCGCCGTCGGGCGTCAGATACGATTCTGGATGAAACTGCACACCTTCCAGGAGGAGCTCAGGATGACGAATTCCCATGAGCTCACCGTCGGTGGATCGTGCCGTGGGGAAGAACCCCTCGGGAAGGGAATCCTCATCGACGATCAACGAATGATAGCGAGTCGCTTGAAATGGGTTGGGAATGCCCTGAAAGAGCGAGGATCCATCATGCACGATCTGCGAGGTCTTTCCGTGCATCAGCCTCTTTGCGGACACGATTTCTCCCCCGAAGGCCTGCGCGATGCATTGGTGTCCAAGGCAAACGCCAAGGATGGGGATCTTCCCGGCAAAGGCGCAAATGACGTCCGTGGAGATCCCCCCCTGCTCCGGGCGACCGGGACCGGGAGAAATGACGATCCGATCCGGTTGGAGGACAGGGATTTCATCGAGGGTGATCCGGTCATTCCGACGGACGGTGATCCGACAACCCATGGCACCGAAAGCCTGCACCAGGTTGAAGGTGAACGAATCGTAGTTGTCGATGACGAGAATGTGCACTTGTGCCTGTCCCGGGTCCATTTGTATTCATATGGAAGGAGGACAGGTTTAGCCGATTGTGGGTCGACTTGGCAATGGTGTGTTCTTCAATCAGGGAGTTTTTGGCAGGTCTCTACCGGGGGTATCGGCGGCTATTGAGGATACCGTGGAGTTTCCGGAGGGCTTCGTTTTCGATCTGACGGACTCGTTCCCGGGTCAATTTGACGTGCTTTCCGATTTCCTTCAAGGTCATGGGTTCGTGCTCCCCAAGACCGTATCGCATGCGTAGAATTTTCGCTTCTCGATCATCGATGGCGGAAAGGAGGTCTCCGATCTTCTCCGCGTCAAAGTCGTCCATGGCGCTTGCATTGGACTTCTTATCATTGGGATCAAAGATGACTTCGTTTGCGGTCAAGATGGATTCGAGACTGATGTCCTGGTAGGAGGACGCAGAGGTTCCGATGGCTCGCTTGATGAGGGGCCAGGATTCGGGCGGGATGTCGAGTTCCTGGGCGATCTCCGGTACGGATGGTTGTCGGCCCAGCTTGAAGGTAAGTTCAATGGAGACGTTTTTCCACTTGGCAATGAGCTCGACCATGTAGGAAGGGATCCGCACGGTCTTCACGGTATTGATGAGGGCGCGACGAATGGCCTGTTTGATCCACCAGGTGGCGTAGGTGCTGAATCGGCAGGACTCTGCGGGGTCAAACTTTTCCACTGCCTTGAGAAGACCGAGATTTCCTTCCTCGATGAGATCCATGAAGGAAAGCCCGCGATTCATGTAAGCCTTGGCGATGGATACAACCAGACGCAAGTTCGCCCGGATCATTTGTTCCCGTGCACCCAGATCACCGGATTGCACCCGGTTGGCGAGGGTGATCTCCTCCTCCGCGGTCAGCAATGACACCTGATTGATGTCGTGGAGGTACGTTTCCAGGACGGATTTCCTTGCGATGTCCTTTTCTCCTCTTGAAGAACAGCCCCAGCACGACGTGGACCCTTGTGACAGGGAGTCAGCCCTTGATCTTTGAGAGGTATCGAGAGGACCCGGTGTTCGGGTTAAGGAGAATGTGGCGAAAATACCCACTCGAGCCCCTTCTTCCTGGACTCGCGAGGACGGATGTCTTTGTAAGTGATAGAGACCGCGCCCCCTTGTTGACAAGGGGCAACTTGGGGTTGGCCAGCAGTGGGAGCAAAACGCTCGTGCGATCTCTCAGTAGGCGTTCTTGTGGATGAATCCACGGATTGGGGTGAGGAGCATGATCCAGATGTCGAACCAGATGGACCAATGGCGCAGGTAATAAAGATCGTACTGGAGTCGTTTTCGAAGTGACGTGTCTCCGCGCCAACCGTTCACCTGAGCCCAACCCGTGATTCCGGCCTTGATCTTGTGCCGCAGCATATAGAGCGGGATGTCTTCGCGAAACTCACTGATCAGCGCCGGACGCTCGGGGCGTGGACCCACGATGCTCATGTCGCCTCGGAGCACATTGAAGAACTGTGGAACTTCATCGAGACTGGTCCGGCGAAGGAATATCCCCAATCGGGTTCGCCGGGGGTCGTCATGGGAAGTCCAACCGACCTTATGTTGCTCCCCTTCCGCATCCACCTTCATGGTGCGGAACTTGTAGATGGAGAAGGTCTCTCCGTCGAATCCCATTCGAGTCTGTTTGTAGAAAATCGGACCCTTGGACGTCAGTTTCACCAGGAGAGCGATCAGCAGCCAGATGGGACAGGACAGGATGAGCAGCAGAATGGCTACTGAAACATCTGTGATCCGCTTCAGTACGCAATTCCACCCCATGAGAGGATTTGCCTGTGCGCTCAGCATGGCAAGACCGTCAAAGTCGGTGACGGGGATCTCGAGGCGGCAGATGTGACTCACGTCAGGGATGATCTTCACGTCAGCAACTTCACGAGAAAGGCTCTTTACGAGGTCTTCTACGGAGTTATAGAGCTGGAACGGTAGCGCCACAAAGACCATTTGGATCCCGCGATCACGAACGATCACCGAGGCGTCTTCGACTTTGCCCAGGACCGGGATGTTGCGAACGACTTTTCCCAGCCGGTCCGGATCGTCATCGAGGAAGCCGGCGACCTGAATGCCTGTCCAGGGGTTCTTCTCGATGGCGTCGGCAACCCGCTGCCCGAGACGTCCAGATCCGATAATCACGGCGTGACGTAGATTTCGACCCCGTGCCCTGATCCATCGGAGGAGACTCCGTAACACAATTCTGGAGGCACCAAGGAGCAGGACGTTGGCCACGGTAAACATGACGAGAACGGCACGAGAGAAGAAGAATTCTCGATAGAAGAACCCGGCAGCAGCATACCCCCCTGCTGTCAGGAGAGAGACCTTGATGATGGTGAGGAGTTCGACCCGAATCCGGTTCACCCGGCGCGGGACGTAGAGCTTGGACGTCCAGTAGATCACGCCGGCGATCAGCAACGCGAAGGGAATCGCCTCGATGTAGCCCTCTGCATCTGGAATTCCTGCGGGATGGAGGGGAATCACGCCGGCGTGAAAACGCACGACGAAGGCACCCGTCAGGGCGACGAGTGTCATGAGCATGTCAAAGAGAAAGAAAAAGAATGCCAGGACCTGGCTATAGCGCCGGAGCATGAAGGTTCCTCGAAGTTCATCTGCAACCACCGCCCGGAAGCGAGGAGAGCACCCAAGGGATAGTATGCAAGCGTCAGGAGAACCATCAACTTTTTTTGGAGCTTTGTGCTCATCTCCAGTCGAATGAAGGCTCTTTGGGCAGATGGATCCGATTGTCCAGGTGACAGGGTGTCGGGGTTGCTTGACAGCCATTCTCACCGCATGATAAGAACGGGACCCCTGGTGATGTCAGTCACAGGCTTTGCACGATCCCTTGGCGCTGATTCTAGAGTTAGGCGGCGCTATGTCTTTTCTTCTAAAACGTTTAGTCGTCGTGCCTTGAACAGGAATCACCTCTTATGTGACCGCCGCCAGGATGGGAGACAAGGGATATACGGATGCTCAGGCCCAAACCGGGTTTCTGGCCTCCCCCCGAGCAAAACTCATGGTGGATAGCTCACTCGATCAAGTTGTGACGGAGGAAGACTTTCAGCCCCTTCTTCAAAAGGAGGCTGAGGACTTTTTTCGGGCCTTCAACTTCTTTCGAAGTCAGGATAACTCCACTTTCTTCAAGAGATTCTATGCAAGCCTCCATGATTCGGCTCATCAGCTCGAGAGCTTTCTGGATGACTATGGTGCTCGAAACAACCGATCCTATAGCTATTTCACCGAGCTTGTCGGCCTTTCCCGAATCCTGTCGGAAGTGGCCTACATCCTGAAGCACGTGCTGATCCGCTATCCTTCCTACACCCTTGGAGATGATCGGGAGCAATTCCTCTTCTTTCACAAGGGTGCCGAGAAGATCCTCAAATTCTGCAACGACGGGCTCGAAGATCTTCTGTCTCATGCCGAGCGAGAGTATCGATCCGTTCTTGGCGGTACCATCACCCATGAGGAGATCGATGTCACTGTTTCCAGTGATGAGCCCAGCAAGAAGCATCTCCCCCACAATCTTGATGAAAAGGAACTCCTCCAGGAAAAGCAGAAAGTGGCGGAGATCGCCACTCGGTTCCTTCGCTTTTCCGAGAAGTTTCGTGGCTTCCTTCGAGATCTCACCGATCTGCGTCTGGATATTGACCATTTTGTGGTTGAACGATGCACGGAAGTCGATTTCGAGAAATTCGAAACGGCTGCTCGCGCCATGCAGCTCAAATATGACACCCATATCAAGAACACTCTCTCGGAGGCCAAGAACCCGGAGCTACGTCCGCTGAGAGGGCACATTTCCATGGTGTTGCATACGTTGGAAATGGCCGCACTTCTCTCTCGATTTCGAGAGCGGTGTTCCGATAGCATCAAATACGAAAGTATTGCCGAGCGGATTTCGCGCATCGTCGACACCACGAAGGTCGTGAGCTACGTGGGGAAGTATCTTCTCCCGAATATCCGCAAGTACCTGGGAAATGGCGATCGCATAGCATCTCAGCTCCTTGGCGAATTCACCCGAGTGCGCGAGTATTCGTTCGACATTCCCGATAACGTGGTCCTTCATGCTCGTCCGGCAACTCTCCTGGTGAAGATCGTCAATCACTTCGGAACGCCTGTAAGCCTGACGGTTGGCGAGGAGACCTGCGACGCAGG
>JAJDCM010000063.1 GCA_029260825.1 Planctomycetota bacterium
GCCAAGAAGAGGAAGTTCGAAGTCGGTGCCCAGACTCTTGAGCTCGAGAACCTCACCGAAAAATCGGTCGGGTCCATGTGTCGGTCGATCTTTCCCGGCATCGTCATCCCGGGTGACTGCTGCTCCCTCATTGCTCAGGTGTCGGAAGGTAACCCTCTCTACATCGAAGAGATTCTCAAGAATCTCCTCACTCGCGAGCGAATCGTTCGGGCCGGTGTCCAGTGGAAAATGGCCAGGATCACACTGGACGATCTTCCTGCGACATTGGAAGACGCGATTCGCTACCAGCTCACGAATCTGGACAGTCAAACGATGGAGGTGATTCAAAACGCCGCCGCCATCGGCTCCACGTTTGACATGGAAACCCTCACCGAGCTCTCCGGAAAACCGGAAGGAGAGGTGAGAGAAATGATTGATCGAGCGACCGAAGCTCGAGTCCTTCGGCCGGCCGATGGTCAGGATGGAGAGGAGATCGCGTTTTACAGCGACACCATCCACAAGATCTCTGAATCCACTCTCGATCCCAAGAGAAGCCAAGATCTTCACGAAAAGATCGCACGCCATGAAGAAAAGAAGGACCGACGGGTCCTTGATCTCTTCGTGAGTCGCCTTGCCTATCACTATGGTCGGGCGGGAAAGCCAGAAAAGGCCCAGTACTACAACAAGCTGTCGGACGAAGTTTGCTCCAAGCTCTCCTTGTGGGAGAACCTCGAAAACAGCGAGAACGGGGATGGCGGCGAAGGTTCCACCGAAGACCTTTCTCGTGCCCGAAGAAAAATTCGCGAAGCGGACACCGCTCTCACTGAATCCCAGATGGGTCTCATGGTGGATGTTCTTCGCTTCCTGTCGGCGGCGCTCAAGAACCGAAAGATGTATCCCGAGGGAAGCAAAATCGCCCGGGAGAGCTTTGCCGATCTACTCAAGGCAATCAATGTAGTTTTCGAATCGGTTCAAGTCTTCACGGTCGCGGACTCCCCCCACGGAATTCTGATCAACGGAGTGAACCCGGATCGGAAAATCCTCTCGGTGGGTGCAATCGAGGTTCTGGAGGTTCTCCAGAAACACCACATCAAAAGCATTACCATCACTTCTCAGCTGACAACGGAGGAGCTCCGCGGCTTCGTTGAAATCGTGGTAAACGAGATCCGCGACGATCTCGCTCTCACCACAAGCTTCTGGGATGAAGTCCTCGATCGACACGAAATCTCACATCTCGTCGTCGATCAACGGGTCTATGTCGTTGCCGGTGAAGAAAACGGGGGAGGGGGCAAGCCCTCGAAGGAAGATAGCGAGCCCGATCCCTGTCCCGCAAAACCGGGTGAAAAGGGAACAGATGATGTGATCCGGGAGAAGCTCCAGAAGATGCTCGACAAGGAGGAGCCCCTCTTCCTCAGTGATGAGCTTCGCAATGAACTTCCCACAATTCTCGATGAGATGATTCTGGAAAACAAAGAGGATCAAGTCGACGCCATCATGGACGACCTGATGCTCAAGATGAAGAGTCCTTCTTCGAAGGAACGACTCGATTCGGCCCAGTTCCTGAAGTCGATGATCGGCAACGTAGGAGCCGCCGCCAGAACCGAGGTCAATCGCAAGGTCCAGGATGCTCTGGTGGAGTCCATCGCCAACGAGGACGATTCAGAAACCTTCCACGAACTCGCCGAGATCATTCGCTCCAGCGTGAACGATTTCGTGCAAAAAGGTGAGTTCGAATACGCCGCCCGCGCCGTCCATGCCCTGAAAAAGGCGCAAGGCAAGATGAGTGAGACCAAGCCTCATCTCACGGCGGAAGCCACACGCCAGCTCCAGGAGATCGCCGACAGCGCCACCTTCGAGATCCTCTTGACGGATCTCGTCTCCGGGGACGCAAAGCGCCAGGGCGAATCCCTCAAGATCCTCACCGGTTTTGGTGACATCGCCGTGGGGCCTCTGGTGGGAGTCATCCGGGAAAGAGAAGACTTCCGCATTCGAAAGTACGCCGCCATGATCCTTGCTGAACTTGGCAACAAGGCCGTGGAGGAGATTCGAGAGAAACTCTCCCTCGACACCCCCGATACCGAATTCAGACGGATTCTCGGAGTGCTGGATGCACTTCCCGGCGACTTTACCTCCGAGCTCTCCGAGGCTCTGACCCATCCGAACAAAGGGGTGCGCACCGAAGCCGCAGCCGTCATCAATCGGATCCGGGGAAACATCGTTGAGATCTTTACTCTCGCCATGAATCACGACGACCCGACCGTGGTCGCCGAAGCCATTGCTCAACTGGGACGACTCGGACGAAAAGACACCGTCCCCGAGATTCAATCGAAGATGAATCAATCGGACAGTCCTGAGCTCATCTACGAGGCCTGCATCGCGCTTGGCCGCATCGGAGACACGAGCGTCATCGCGGATCTGCAAAAGGTCCTGACCCGTGCACGCTTCTTTGGCTTCGGAAAAAAGTACACGGAAAAAGTGAGGTATGCAGCAGCTTGGGCCCTCGGCAAATTCAACGTCCCCGAAGCGCTGTCGGTCCTCGAGAAGATGAGGGGAGATCGGGCGGACATGGTTCGAAACTATGCCACCGAACGGCTCGCCTCCGAACCTTCACCCGCAGAAAACCCGGAACAAGAGTCGAATAAGACGTAAGTCCTCACGCTTCCTCGTAGCTCAATCGACTACCTCAGCGAAGAGAACCGCGTCCTCAAGGAACAGCTCCGAGGAAAGCGACTCAGACTCACCGACGATCAACGCCGACGGGTCTCCGCCAAAGGCAAGATCCTCGGACGTAAACTCCTGAATGAAATTGCAACCATCGTCACGCCCGACATCCAGCACATCCCCCCAGAATTCCCGACAGTCACGGCGCGTCACAACCGCCGACGCACACTGAAGCAAGCGAAAGTCAACCAGCCGAAGTAGGTCAGAAGGAACAGTCGTTGCACTAGACCGATCAGCGCCGAGAAAGCGATTCCAGCCGCAATGAACCGCGGTAGCCCACCTATCAGGAGCTCTTGGAAAAGAGAAACACAACTCTACGATTCACTTCAAAAACTGGAAACTCGATTCCAGGTGAAGGAATCTGTCATTTCAAATGTCACTGCAGTCCTCTCTGAAAAGGAATCGGTAATCACCGAGCTCCAGTCCGTAGTCGACCGTC
>JAJDCM010000064.1 GCA_029260825.1 Planctomycetota bacterium
TGCCGACTCCAAACTCGGTCGGTTCGACGCGAGCCGGATGCTCTACGAGTCGGTCGTCAACGCCCAGACACGCCTGCTGGGCCGCCAACACGAGAACACCCTGACAACCCTGGAGAACCTCGGTGCCTTACTGCACAGCCAGGGGCTCTTCGAGAAGGCCGAGGCCATTCAGCGGGAGTCCCTCGAGATCCGTCGCCGGACGCTCGGCAACCGGCACAGGGATACTCTGACGTCGATGAACAACCTTGGGCTGACCTGCTCCGACCTCGGAAAGCTCCTTGAGAGCGAGGCTCTGTACCTGGAGGTTGTTGAGGGCCGCAGGGAGATGCTGGGGCCGGACCACCCCGACCTCGCGGTCGGGCTCGGGAATCTCGGGGTCGCCTACATGAGCCTGGGGCGCCCCGTTGAAGCCCAGAACGCCATCGAGGAAGGCATCGAGATCCTGCGCAAATCCGTCGGCTATGATCATCCGGAAACCCTGCTCGCCCGGAACAACCTTGCCGTTTGTCAGGCGCGGCAGGGACGGCACGAGGAAGCACTCGAGCTGCGGGTCACGACCCTCGAGGCCCAGCGGCGTGTCCAGGGCGAGGAGCATCCGGAGACCCTCCTCTCTGCGAGCAATCTGGCCATGCTCTATCTGAATCTCGGACGGATGGAGGAGTCGGAAAAGCTCCACCGGGACACTCTGCTCCTGGAGGAAAAGGTACTGGGGCCGGACCACCCCCAGACCCTGTCGACGCTTGAGAACCTCGGGAACCTGCTCTTTCGCAAGGGCGATTACGAAGGGGCGGACGCGAACATCCTCAAGGTGCTGGAGGGGCGCAAACGGGTATACGGGGACGAGCACCCGAATGTGGCCAAGACGGTCTTCAACCGCGCCATGATCAAGAATGAATCCGGCGACCGTGCCGCAGCGATCGAGCTCATGGAGGAGTCTCTCATCCGGCACCGTGCGGCGCTGGGATCGTCTCATCCCAACACGATGACCTGTCTCTTTGAGCTTGCAAAGTTTCGGTTGCGGGAGAAGGCGTACGAGGCGGCGGCGGACCTTTTCCGTGAAGCGACCGACTTGCTGCGCGCCTCGGAGGTCGAGACCTCAAACCTTGGCTACGCCCTGCATCAGCTCGGGCACTGCCTGTTCGAGCAGGAAGAGTATGAGCGCGCGATCGAACCCATCCGCGAAGCACTTGAGCTCAGCCGTCGCCTTCAAGGTGACGATCATCAAGACACTTTGCTGTCGGCCTTTCTCCTTGCAAAGTCCTTTGTCAGGTTGGGCCGCTACAAGGAAGCCGAGCCGCTGGCGATCCAGTTCTACGAGGCAAACCGGAAGAAGTTCGGGCGCCGAAGCTCGAACACGAGGAAAGCTCGCTCGCTGCTTGCCGAAGTATACGAGGGTCTGGGCCGGCCGGAGGAGATGGAGCGCTGGGAGTAGTGGCGACCGGAAGGACCACCTGGGCATGTGAAGAAATCGGAGACCGATGATGCGAAACCGAACCACGATCCTTCTTCTCGGAATAATTCTAATTACCCACTCGGCGAAAGCAGGAGAACTCTCCCTGCGAATCCTGCACGCCGACGATCGCCCCGCGGTGGGAGCGGCGGCGGTTCTCGTCACGGATGACGAAACCATCCTCGGTCATGGCATCACGGATGCTTCCGGAATGACCACCCTACCTCCTTCAGTTCCCGGGTCGAGCATCATCGTCCTGGGAGCGACCCATCCTTCGCATCGGGAAGAAGCCCGACTCGATCGGACCCTGCAAGAGATCCTTTTACCGGCAGGATCCACCATCGAGGGGAAGGTTCGGGTCGAGGGCTCCAGGCCGGAGGAGCCGGTCCTGCTCTTGCTTCAACCATCGGAACAAAACCATCGCCCCGAGCCGTTCTCCCACTCCCAGTTGAACGCGATCTCTCAGTACCTGTTCGATCACGCCCGCGATGAATTCCGCGGCCAGACGACAGGACCGGACGGGACGTTTCTCTTCGGGGGGCTTGAGGAGGGATGGGAAGGAACTCTCGAAGTGTCGCCTCTCTACCGCCTTGAGAATAGAGATTACTCGGTACCCGTTCGTGCACCTCAGGCAAAGATGGATGTCCAGCTCCGCAAGAAACCAACCCTTCGAGGGCGCATCGTCGAGAGCACTGGTTCGCCGTCGGCGTTCGCCTCGGGATGGTACGACTTCAAAGGCTCCGCGGGTCGAGTCGTCAGCGACGAGAAGGGCCGATTCTGGATCTCGATCGGCGGTCATACGATCCACGAGGGAAGTATCGCTTTCTCTACGAGGAACCAACAGGAGCGGGCCATCGTCTCCCTCGGAAAAATCGATACCAAGTCCGGCGCCGATCTGGGAGACATCGTGCTGAGCCGGGGCCGGGACATCTCTTTCGTTGTACTCGATCGGTCGGGCCGTCCGGTCCCGGGCGCCATCGCGTGGACCGAGGACGAGACCCAGGTCATCAGCTTGCCAACGGACGATGAAGGCCACGGCCTTCTCGCCTCGATCATGGACACCACGAAGAAGGTTCGGGTTGCCGCCTTTTGCCGGCCGTCCATCGAGTTGGCCATTCCAGACGAGATCGACGGTCCCATCCTCGCGACCCTTCCCCTCGGGTTCGGCGTGGACCTCCGGCTCGTGACGGAAAACGGCGCCCCCGCATCTTCTTTCACCGTGGAACTCCGAGCCCCGGAGGATCCCTTTGTCGAGGAGATCGGATTCTTCTCCCCCCTCAGGCAGTACTTCCAGCTCCCGATGCCCACGACCCGGCAAAGTGGACCGGACAAGGTCACTTGTCGCTTCCAACCCGATCCCGAAGGGAGGTTCTCTTTCGTCAGGCTAAAGCCCGGGCTGCCGATCAAGTTCCATGCAATCACCCCGCGAGGCCTCCCCAGCGGAGCGGTCCTCGAATTCAAAGCCACGGAACCCGGCTTCCCCACCGCGGAAATCCGAGTCTCCACCAGGAGCCGATCCCTCGTGGGGAAGATTCTTGACGGGAACTCGCGCCCGATCGAGGGAGCCAAAGTGGTGATCGCCGCCCCCGGTGCGCCCTATTTCGATCCTCGCGAAAACAGGATGACGCGGAGCGACTCCCGGGGCAACTTCGCAGTCCAAGACATCTTTGCCGCGTCCATCGCGGTGCGGATCTCAAAAGAAGGTTTCGCCTCCGCTTATCTCGATCCGCTCGATCTGGCATCGTCCAAACGTCCGGTTGAATTCGTCCTCTCACCCGGCAAGCCCCTGACGGTTTCGCTCCTCAACAGCAACGGCGACCTCGTGGATGCCCTATCCATGGAGATCCTGGAGGAGGGACGCCAGATTCGCCGGGGACAATGGCGAGAGAAAGGAATCTTTGATTTCACCGACCTCCCCGATCGTCCCCTGATGCTCCTGGCAAAGGTCGGAGGGCGCGAGTTCCGGGAAAAGGTCGTGCCGGGCACCCACGCGCTACAGCTTCCACCCTCCGGTTCCCTCGCCGTCGAGTGGATGGGTGCCCGCGAGGCAAGAGATTTTGGCGTCCTGAAGATCCACTCCAAGGCTCCCGGCACCCATGATCTCTGGATCCACCTCGCCCTGGATCAGACCACCCACGGTGGAACGCTGGTGGCACCGATCGTCTTCCCCGGAACCTATTCCGTCTGGGTCGAGACAGAAGATTCTGACGGAAATCTTGTTCTCCTGTCGAAGCGAGTCAAGGTCATCGTCCAACCGGGCAAGACCGCGACACCCAAGATCGGTGGATAGGGTGGGGGCGACTTACCCGGTGTTTGCCTCAGGGCACCGAGACCACACGAACCGGCGACAGTTGACCGGCCGCGCCCGCGCTGATCGCTTGGGGTAGCCCGAGTGCCGGATCCTGATCCAGGACCAAGACCTGGAACGCGATGGACGATCCATGCCACATCGCACGGACCGGAATGTTCAAGGATCCGGGACCAGCCGGTAGTCGACGGTATCCCCACGGGAAGCTCCGGTCGATGGAGAACGTACCGTAATCCAGGACGCAGCGACCATCGCGGGTTCCAAAACCAGCGATCAGCCAAGAAGTCAACTCCATCGGTGCGTCGACAGAGAGGGTGATGACGCCGGACTGCAGACGAGCCTCGAACTTGACCTGCGAAAACTCGAAGGCTCCCATGTCCAGGATGGGTGCACCGGAAAGGAGACCGTCGAGGACACGTGAGCTACCGGCAAGATCTCGGTCGCCACAGAACCCCTGGGATGGATCACCGGCATCGAGGCAAGGCGATGACACAAGTAATGTGTAATCGACGTCGAGGTGAGGATCGGCGTCGATGTTGCCGGTTCCGAGCCAGCCTCCTTCGACATTGGAGTGGATCACCGAGGCCATGCCGTTCGAGGACTCAAGCGCTGCCCCGCGGTTGGCAAAGAGAATCGAGCTATTCACGCTCAGCGAGCCATCGTTAAAGACACCCGAACCACCAGCGACAGCAAGCCCGGTCGCGCGCGCCCGATTATCGACAAACGTGCAGCCGATGATGGTCGCGCTCTGGCCATTGTAGAGACCTCCTCCGTAGCTGGCGCCGCGGCTCGCTTCCGTCTCGTTTCCGACGAAGAGACAGCTCACAAACGTTGCCGTTCCGGAAACATGGACGCCTCCCCCGAGGGCCGAGTCGGACGCGGTGAAGTTGATGTTGTTTGTAAAATCGCAGCGCACAACATCTCCGTTCTCGATGGAAAGAGCGCCACCTTGGGCCGTGCCGGTGACAGAGCCGTCGATCCGGTTGTCCCGAAACGAGCAATCAAGGATCCTGGGATGGCCGCCTCCCTTGCTGGCGATTGCACCACCATGAGCGTTGATCCCGCCAACCCGGTTGGACTCGAAGTGACATCTCTCGATGGTCGGACTGCTTCCGTCGATCAGAATGGCGCCACCCGGAGTGAAGACCGTCCCGTGTCCGTTGCGAACCGTGATGCCGCGAAGCACTGAATCCGGTCGCTCGCCCGAATCGAAGAGGAATCCCCTGGCATTGCTGACATCCTCACAGTCTATGATGCAGTTCATAGGATTATCCTCGAGGGACCGAACCGAGATCTGCCGCCCCCCGAAGGTCACGTTGACGTTGCCGGGGCCATTGTAAATGCCATCTACCAGAAGAATGGTGTCTCCGTCCGAGGAGGCGTCGATCGCAGTTTGGATGGTCGCCACAGGCCCGTCGGGGGCAACGCAGATGTTCGTGGTACCGGTCCATGCATCATTTCCGCAGGGTGAAACAAAGAAGGTAGTCTGAGCGTTGGAGGCTGCTGCAAGCGAGGTCAGCGTCATCACAGAAACAGCGAGCTTCAAGAGATTCATTGATTTCAGCACGAGTATTCTCCGGTGAGAAAAGTTCAAGTGGATTCGGTTGCGGCGGACGATCCGTGGCTTCCTCACCTGAAATGCCCAATTGCCAAAATTACCCGACACGGAGTTGTCAAAAACATCGTGTTAATCCGTGTAAATCCTTGAAATAACAACGGCTAGGCACTGACAAATACTTCGCGGAGTGTCGTGATCACTGGCCGCAACCAGGAAGCACTCGATGCAGCCACTTCCGAACTCGGTGACCGGGCAACAGGCATCCGTGGTGATTTGCGAACCTCGAAGACCTGGACCGCATGTTCGCTCAGATACGGAAGCAGTTCGGCCGAGTGGTCTTTGGCTATGTCGGTTCCGACTTGTTCGCTGGCCCCATCCAGAAGCTCTTTGATTGGTCAGAAGGGATGAGCGGGTAGAATTATTCTTTTGCTACCCGGGTTCTCTTGATGTTGAATCTTCAGCTGGCCGGTCGCCCGCTTTCCGCGCCGCTCCGAACAACTGGGATTTAGCCGTTCTCAAAACACCAAAGATCACCGTTCCCGGGTCATAGTCATGGCGAAACCCAGCCAAACTTCCGGCTGCGCGTCAACCTGTCCATGAGGAAAAAGCCGCTGAACTTCAGTCCCGGAAGGCGAGGGATTTCAACACCAAACCACTCTTGACGGAATCTTCTCGGCGACTGGACTGACGACTGAACAGACCACACACCACCGCGAATCGAGCTAGCCGAGTGAAACGACTCTTCAATGCAGTCGAGGCCGCCTTCCACGCAAGGGAGACGTCGGCATACCGATTCGTTGGTTCGGTTGTGTGGGGGCTCATCGTGCTATCCGTCAGTTTCCTTATCGCCGACCTCGTCATCCCGGCAGAACATGGTTTGCGGTCACTCCTCAGACGTGGCGACCGCATTATTCTCGCCCTCTTCGGTATCGAATTCCTGCTCCGCGTTGTCACCTACCGTCCGCCCGAGCTCCAGATCTTTCGACGCCCGCCGGTCGGGCGCATCCGGGTTCACGTGCTCGGCCGGCTCCGCTACCTCTTCAAGCCTCTGATGCTCATCGACCTTGTAACGGTTCTCGCCTTGGTTCCGGGACTTCGCGGCCTCCGCGCACTTCGTCTCCTGAGACTCCTCCGAACGGTCCGGATCTTCCGCTACGGCAACCCGTTCGCCGGGCTGTTTCACGCGTTCGAACGCGATCGCTTTCTGTTTGCCGTGGGAATCTCCTTTCTCATGATCCAGGTCGCCGTAGGAGGCCTGAGCCTCTACATCATCGAGGGCGCTCATAATCCCGGAGTCGAGTCTCTGGCGGATGCGGTGTGGTGGGCCCTGGTGACGATCACCACGGTGGGCTTTGGGGACATCATCCCGGTCACGGCATTGGGCCGGGTCATTGCGGGATTACTGATGGTCGGAGGAATGTTCACGCTGGCCACGTTTGCCGGCATAGTGGGGCATAGTCTGCTAAACGCGGTGCTCAGCATCCGGGAGGAACAGTTTCGAATGGGTGATTACGTCAACCACCTTGTGGTGTGCGGCTACGAACAGGGCATGGATCTACTCCTCGAATCGATGCTGGCCGAACACGATGCCGAGCACTCGAAGATCGTCGTATTCGCCGATGCGGAACGACCAGCCAACATTGCGCCCGAGCTGTACTGGGTCCAGGGCGATTCAACCAAGGAGACCGAACTCGACAAGGTCCGGATCGCCAGGGCCGCCGCGGTCGTCGTGGCCGGACTCCGTCGACTCTCCCCTCAGCAGGCCGACGCCCTTACCCTCCTGACTCTGTTCACGATTCGCTCCTATCTCCGGAAGCAACGCTCCCTGGCTAGCCGCCACCGGCCACTTTACATCGTCGCCGAAATCCTCGACTCCGAGAACGTCGATCACGCCCGCGCCGCCGGCGCTGACGAGGTCATCGAAACCAGGCGCCTTGGGTTCTCTCTCCTCGCTCACGCCATCGAGCATCACGGCACGGCAGATACCCTGAGCCAGGTCGTGCTCCGGGGGGAGAACACATTATATGTGGGGCGGCTGACAGAGGAACACCACTCCCTGACCTACGGAGAAATGGTCAAGGCTTTGGACCTCCGAAGCCAGGGAGGACTCATCATCGGGGTCACAAACAGCAAGTCGGGAAAGGAGCACGTCAATCCCTCAGACAACCTCCCCTTGGATCCGGATACCATGGTGCTGTACCTGGCTCGCGAACGAATCCTGGACGGGTTGTCCTCCACCGAGCCAAGCTAGCTAGGAGGTGTGATTCATGGACCAGGGATCAAGTATTCCTGGAATACGACGGCAAAGCCCAGGGCGGAATCTCCCGCATGACCAGTCCTCGCATCACCACGGCCAGTGATTGTGCTCCGGCGTTTCCCCCCTGGCCGGCTACAACGGGGAGATAGATCGCCAAGACCGTTACCTTTGCGATGATACCCTCGAACAGCGCGACGACCGACGCTGCCAGAAACGCGGTGGCAAGATTCACGTGTAACCACGGAAGACGCTTGCGCAGACAAAAGCCGATCGGAGAGAACGTCTTCTCATTCTTGCCTACACCAAAGAGCTTCTGAATGTCCTCGGAAACATCTTCCTGTGCCTTTTCGAGCAAGTTCGTAGCCCGTACCACTCCCAGGAGCCGCCCTTGCGCATCGACGACCGGCAAGGAGGTGAACCCTCTTCCTGAGAGAATCTTCAGGGCCATTTCCGCTTCGTCAAAACCGCCAACGGTGAGCAGATCGGTGCGCATGATATCCGCCAGCCTCGTCGAGCCGGTCGCGATCACAAGATCTCTCATCGCAATGACACCCAAGAGCTTCTTTGACGCATCAGTGACGTAGATATTCGAAGGCGCTCTCTGCTTTCCCTTCCGGGGCGTCAGCTTGCTCGCCGCCTCTTTTACCGTCAAATCAACGTTGAAGGCCGTATAGTCGGTCTTCATCACTCTCCCGGCGCTTCCCTCGGGAAAGGAGAGAATTTCCTGAATCTGATCGCGTGCTTTCTTGGACAGGGACTTCAGGAACTCTTCTCTGTTCGCCGGGTCGAGATTGAGCAAGATGGACGAGCAAGCTTCGCTTCCGCCCCGTTCCAGAATACGAGCCATGTTCTGGACCGATCCGTTGAGCACGAGGCTGCTTGCGAACGTAGGCGAGAGATGGGCAAGGATCGCGGCCGCATTGGACGCGGGAATTGCTGCCAGAACATGACCGGCCTGTTCTTCGGTCAGGGTCTCCAGGTTGTGAGCGGCAGCGAGTGGATTGTCCTGGAAGTATTTGTGAAGAATCGGGATGAGGTATTCCGTCGATTCCATGGTCTTGGGACCCTCCAAGGGTAAGGTAGTTGTCATTCTATTTGGTATCGAGAGTAGGTTCGGCCCCGTTTCTCATCACTAACCCTCTCCTCCGATATCAAACTCAAAGGAACTTTCCGGATCGAGATGATCGAGCAAGTCCTCACTCGTTTCTCCGTGGGCGGCCTTGGCTTCGTCGAACATCCTTTTCGCTTCGTCAAGGTCGAGCCTTCGGTTTGCGATCATTGCACTCTGAACAAATCCGATCCACCGGTGCAATTTGCTGGCTGGCCAATTCTCAGCATTTTGCTCGATGCTACGGCACATCCATGCAAGGTGCGCTGGTCGAACTGGTTTTGGTAGATTCAGCTCCGGCTTCGTTGACTCAAGAATCATCGTTCTGCATCGTGCAGCGAGCGCCGCAAGTAAGAGGTACTCGTTTTTCATGAACTTCGTCTCCTCTCTGCGCCGACGGTACGGCCAGCACTAGCTGGCGGGCTCCTCTTTCAAAGAGAGCGTGTCTCTTCTCCTCAGGCTGCGTCTCGTTGGAACATACATAGGCCTTCCATCGAGCGTGGTTCCGTTAAGGGCGTCGATGGCTGTTCGGGCGTCGGTTTCGTTTTCCATCTCGACGATCGCGTCCCCTCGGGCGCACCCGGTGTTCCGATCAGTCATGATCTTGACGATGCCGATTTCTCCGTACTGAGCGAATACGCCCCTTAGAGAATCCGCGGTCGTTCCGAAAAAAAGGTTACCGACGTAAATGTTTGTAGTCACTGAATTCTGTTCTTTCATGCTCTCGCCCTGCGGGAGACTTTGAGACTGAGCTCCCGAGTCATTTCTTGAGGTCGACAGGGCTTCCGCTCGAAAGACAATGAGGTAGGGAGGATTGGGGTGTATATCTTGCGATCTATGGGAACGATGGTATCCGAGGTTATCCGAGCTACCTGCCTTTTTTCTTCCGCCCGAGAAAACCGAGCCTCGGAGGAAGCTGCGCAAGCAACGAGAGCCCTCAGAGACAGGATGGTTTGAAACACTCAAAACGGAGGGTGCCCATCCGGACACGCTCACGCTAGCATGGATTGTCCCCTAGATCTACAGGGAAGCTACCGGGTCTCGATGTCGGGTTTGCCGAGCTTTCTCATCTCACGGCGATGTCCCAAGATCTTCTTCGTCGTCACCGGGGTCGGCGGATTCGATTCGGCCACGAACTTTCGGTAAACACTGAGGATGCACTTCCTGGAGATACCGGATGAGTTTTTCACGGACGAGGCAACGAAGATCCCAGGCCGTTGAAGAGTCGGGAGCACTCATTATGGCGCGAAGTTCCACCGAACGCTCGTCTGCCTTTGTCACCTGCAGATTCCAGATGGCCCCGTCCCAGAGCCCGGACGAGTCGAGAATTCGCTTCAGTTCCCCCCTGATCTCCTCCACAGGTGCAGAGTAATCCACGTGCAGAAAGACTGACCCGAGGAGATTCGCGCGGGTCCGCGTCCAGTTCTGAAACGAATGATCGTTGAAGTGACTGAGTGGGACGACGAGCCTCCGGTCATCCCAGATCTTGATCACGACGTACGTCATGTTGATCTGTTCAATACGTCCCCATTCGCCGTCGACGATCACGACGTCATCAAGCCGAATCGGTTGCGCCAACGCAATCTGGACCCCGGCGATGAGGTTGGCAAGCGCCGGCCGTGCCGCCATGCCCAGAACCAGACCCGCCACCCCTGCCGAGGTCATGAGCGCCGTTCCGAGCTGTCGAATCTTCGGGAAGGTCATGAGGATCGCGGCCAGCCCGATCACTCCGATTGAGCCCAGGACGACCCGATGAAGGATTCGAAGCTGAGTTTGAATGCGTCGAGCGTGGAGATTGTCCGCGACGTCCGTCCTGTAAATCCGAGTGAGATGACGCGCCACAATCCGGGTGATTCGGATAAGGAGCCAGGAAATCGCCACGATCTGAACCACGGCGAGAAAGTGGCGAAGAAGATCTCTCAGCTCCTCGCCCACCCCGGACGAAGGGGCCAGCATCTGGGTAACACCCACCGGCAACACGATCGCCGTCGGGAGCCTCAGGCCTTGCAAGATCTCCCTCCCCAGCTCGCTCTCGTCTCCCTTCGAAAGTCGCAACAACACCAAGTAGACAAAGTAGTGGAGAGTCAGCGCGGCAAGCACAAACCCCAGAAGCGGCAAACCTTCGTTCGCAAGCTGCTGCAGACTGTCCGTAAAGAAGCTGTTGTCGCCCAATGTTCATCACTCCGATCAAGAACCGAGGGATCCGACACGGGAGTTTTCTCGCGCAGTCACGCACCCTATCGTCACCGGCCGTAGACGATTCTTCAAGCTTCCAAAACGCCAGCCCGCGTCTCGGTCGACTCGCTCAGGCTCAAAGCCTATCACCGCCTTGCCGAGACCGGTCGACTTCCCTTCGCGAACAAGGGACTCCTACAGCTCTCAAAACCCGGCCAAGCCCTGAAGCGTTGACCTCCATCAAGGTCTGGAGCGATGACGAAATCGATACTGTCTTTTTGAGACTATCTCATATCAAAGGAGGACAAAGCCATGACCGAGAGAGCAGGATCAAGACCGATCCGTCTGACCTCACATGTACTTCCCGTGTGCCTTTTCGCTTCGCTGTTTTGTCTTCTATCCTGTGCCTACCTCGAGCCTGAGCCTCAGCCAGGAGAAGAGCCAAGGCCAGCTCCGTCCCGCCTGATCGAGGACCCGAGTTTTGATTCTCCCCTGCCCGCTCATCTGATCCGGGGAAAGCGGATCTATGACCACCAGTGTTCGGTTTGTCATGGATTCGATGGAAGAGGGAGCGCCGTCAGCTACTTCCTGTCTCCCCCACCTCGGGACTTTCGCTTCGGTTTGTTTCATCTCGTTAGCACGGAAAACGGTGTCCCCACGGATGATGACCTTCTTCAGAGTATCCGGCGCGGGATGCCCGGCTCCTCCATGCCAGGTTTTGGATGGATGCAGGATTCGGAGCTTGAAGATGTGGTTCGCTATGTGCGTCATCTGAATGTACAGGGCATCGCCAGCTTCATTCATGACCAGAAATTTCAGAACGGAGAATCCATCTCGGTCGAAGGGGCCCTTGTGGAGGCGAGAAAGCAGACGGTACCAGGCGCCATCGTTTCTACCTCTGCTCCCGCCGATCCCTCGGTGGACACGCTGAACCTGGGGAGAACACTCTATGTCGCCCAGTGTGCCGCCTGCCACGGTGAAGATGGGAAAGGCCGAGGTGTTCCAGGTGACTGGAGATTGAAACACGATTTCAATCAAGCTCGCGACTTTACCGCGGGTATCCTGCGCGGCGGGGCATCCCCCGAAGCCCTCTCTCATCGGATTCATGCGGGAATGCCCGGTGCAGGGATGCCGCCGACTCGCTTTGATTCCACGGATCAGTCTGCGGCGCTCCTCTATTATCTCGAGACTCTCATGCCCGAGGGCGTGGGGACGCGCCTCCTCCACAAGCGGAATCAGATTTCGGTCGTGCGAGTTCCGCGGGCTCCCGGTACGGCAAGCGATTCGGCCTGGGATGAGGTTGAAACGACAAGGGTGGTTCTCGCCCCTCTGGTCTGGAAGGACGACGCCATCTTTGCGGCGTCTCTTGCTTTTGTTCATGACGGAACTCATCTGGCGGTTCGCGTGCGCTGGGCCGACCCCACGGAGGATTCCCGACCGTTTGGAAACGCGCCGTCGGGAGATGGTCTTGCCCTTCAGTTTACCGGGGAGTCGAATCCGCCCCTCTTCGGGATGGGATCATCCGAGTTTCCCGTCTCCATCTGGCACTGGAAGTCCTTTGACTTTCACGACGTCGCGGGCCTGCTGGACATCATGGAAAGAAGACCCCATCGGATCTCGGGCGGTGTTTCTGATATCTCTCCCTATCAGCCAGCCTTCGATCCGCGAACCGGAAAGGTCAAGTCAATGGTGAGCACCGGTCCGAACTCTCTTCCCATGACTCTTCGAGAAGAAGCGCGGGTAGAATCATCCGCAGTTTGGAATGATGGGGAATGGTCGGTGGTCCTCAGGAGAAATCTCATCGATGACGGTTCAAAAGAAATCAGCTTTGCGCCGGGAGGATCCTGCCTCGTGGCCCTTGCCATCTGGAACGGCTCGGCTGGTGAAAAGGGTCAAGAGAAGTCCATCTCGATCTGGCAAGAGCTGCAGGTTCAGTAAGGCTTGGAACAAACAGGAGGAGTTTATGCCACTCCAAGTCCTTTTTCCTCAAAACATTGACCTCCAGTGCCGATCCGCTATCTTCGAAGGAGAACCAGCATGAAGAAAGGGCCATTCACTTGCGCAATCCAGGAGAATAACGTGGACACCATCGGGCTACTCCAGCGTTGGCACGAAGGCGACCGAGAGGCATTAGACGAGATTCTCGTGCGTGACCTGTCGTGGATTCACAAGCAGGTCCACTTCAAACTGGGTGACCGCATTCGGAGCAAAGAAGAGACGGTAGACATTGTCCAGGATGCTGTCATTGATTTCCTCCAGTACGGCCCACGTTTCCTCATTTCTGACAAGGATCAATTTCGGGGGCTGGTTGCACAGATCGTGGCGAATACGATTCGTGACAAGAACGACTGGTACAAAGCAAAAAGACGCGCTCTTGACAGGGAAAAGCCACTTCCGTCGGACACGGTAATCAACCTCGACGCTGCCGGGCGCAAGGCCGATGGCCCAAAAACCCTGGCTCAAAAGAATGAGCGGGAAGCGCTGATCCGATTGGCGCTGGAGCTCATCGATCCGGATGATCGACAGGTGATCGTGCTTCGTCAACTCGAGGATCGCTCTTTCCCCGAGATCGGCGAGCAGCTCGGGATCGATGCGAATACGGTGCGTATGCGTTTTAACCGCGCCATGCCCCGATTGGCGAAGAGGCTCGATGAATTGAGAAGTGGGACGTTGCCATAGGAAACTTTGTTCAACACGTGCCCCCCCCCCGACGCGGCAAGTACGGTGCTTCCGTCTTCCAGTGTAGTCTATTGCCAAGGCTCTCTCAAAAGAGTGACCGCGCCTCCTCATACTTAGCAAGAAGTGCAAACGCGCGTCCCAGGTAGCAGAGACAAGTCTAGACACTCGGGAACTCTTCTCCATACATGGCTATTTCAAGAGCCAAAGCTCTTCTGTGCGCACTCGCGGCTTCCCCGTACTTCCCTAGCGCTCAGAACTCGTACCTTGTGAATCCTCAGCCCCGGTGTGGACCTCGTCACCCGGCTCCTTTTCCCGATTCTCTTGAGACCGCTACCCACGAAGACCTTCTTTTCCGCAAGAACTCGCGCCTTGCTTCCAACGAGCTTCTTCAGAGATGCTTCGAATTTCTTCGGGGACCCGGGGCCCTCCACCCGGACTCGATGGGTCGACCCCTTTCCGTCCCGGAACTTGAGGGTCACTTTCTCATGCTCACGAGTCACGGCAAGTACGGTCAACTCGAGTACGCTCTTGGTCTTCGGTTTCGAGGCTAGCAACGTCTTTACACTGGTCATCGGGGACTTCGTCTCCGCCAGAGCTGCTGACGCGGCAAGAAAAAGCATCGAGGCCATCAGCACCAGGGAGCGAAGTGCCTTGCGATTGGTGGTTGAAAGTTCCATCTCATGTCTCCTGTTCTTGACCCGGCGTTCATGATTGCCGGGTCGGGTTTGCGCTTACATCTCCGAGAGCGGAGAAGGACCGCGAAACCGCACGGGGAAAAATGGAGACAGTCGCCACTACACCCGAAGAGAGGGTGCTATTGTCATCCCAAGCCCCTTTTCTCCAGAGACTTAACGTGCTGACACGATCCGCTATCCTGGGGGTGTAGAAACATGGAGAAGGGGCAACCACCGTGCCAGATTCCCGGAAAGACAAACGACAGTACAAAACCCCGCTGGACGAGGCCCCTACGCATAAGGAACGGCTCGAAAAGCTAGCTATAGCTAGAGGAGAAGCTAGACTCGACCCTCGTCAGTCAAGGCCATCGGCGACTATCAAATCCTCGAGCCGATTGGAGAAAGCGGAATGGGCGCCGTCTTTTTCGCCCGGCAGACCGAACCCGTCCGACGCAACGTCGCCTTGCAAGCTCATTCGTCCGAGTCAATCACAAGCCAATCAGACTCCGGAACGATTCGGAGCTGTCCATCGGGCTCGTGGTACAGCCGACCGATGACGGCTACGTCGATATCGCTTTCTCTACCATCCCATCGATTTCATCGTCGTCCTGCACCACCAGGCACACCGTGATCAGGACCATGGCTAGCTGTACAAAAAGCACTATTACGGCAGCAAGTCCGAGGTCATTTCCCCATAGCCAACATGGTGCTGCAAGAAAGAGGATGCTGCCTGCAAAGATCTTGATATTGAAGATATATTTGTTCAGCTTTCGACTCCACACTCCCCTTTCAAGAATTTTACTCCCAGGAAGAACCCCAGACGAAGGGGTAGTTCTTGATACCCTACCCCTGCTCTTCGAAGTCTTCATTTCTCTCTCCTAGCAACTTTTCCTCGACGGCATTCCAAGTTCATATCACACCCCGGAAGCGGAGAAACAGCGAGAAACCGCACATCCAGCCCTAAACCGCAGCTCAAGTGGACGCAACTGATGCCGCTTCTATCTTGGTCCCCGCAGGTTTTTCCAGATTCTTGAAGTCCCGGTGCCAGTCCGCTAGCTAGTTGCTGTTCGATGGGCGGAGCGGAGAAAAGCAAACGGCCGAGAATCGCCAGATTCTCGAGCGATTTCATGAAAATAGAGGCATGGGAGTTCCCTCCCCACGATAAAATAATGTGTGCTACCACAAACCGCAGG
>JAJDCM010000065.1 GCA_029260825.1 Planctomycetota bacterium
GAGAATCTCGAGCCGGATTTTGCGTGCTTCGCTTCGATACTTCCGAAAGGGTAAGAGGAGGGGTCGGCGAAAGAGAGAAGAGGATGGTGAGACGCCGCGGATCATTTGGAGAGCTCGGAGAAGAGTCTCCTCAAGCGAGGACAGTGAAGTAATCCAGCGCCAGGGAGTCCTGAGCACATGCGTTCGGGAACGAACATCTGGGCCGAGGTCTGCTACACGCGGCCACACAATGCCGGAGATATCTGATTTCAGCCTTCGTCTAAGAGGTGGAGGGTTGGATCCATCCTTTCATGCAGGACGCGTTGGATTAAGATCTCGTCGTCCGTGAAGGAGTAGAAGACGACATGTCTGTGCACAAGCATGAACCAGTAGCCTGACCGCACGTCCTCGCGCCGGTTTCCTGATTCTGGTTCTGCTCCGCATTTCTGTAGCCCGGCATCGAGTTCGTCGAGATAGATCTGTCGAGCGGCGAAGACCCCACTTCTTCGCTCGAACAGAGAGTCATCGAGACTCTCCGTTCTTCCGGGGAGGCTCTTTCGCGGACCGATCTGCGCTCTCGATTGAGAGTTAACAACCAGCGACTTGGCGACAGCCTTCTTGCGCTCGAAGCGCAGAAGAGAATCCACCGTAACGAAGGTGGCTGGTCGGCCATCCAGAGCTAGGATCCGCTGCAAGCGGACACCCTTTGCGCTGGAGCCCGCCTCCTGGCGCGAACTCTCAACGGGAGATGCCCTAAAAGGGAACATCATCCCAGTCAATCACAAACACCATCATTCTGCCGTTCCGTTCCAGATACTTTAGGGGTAGACCCGGAACGGAACGCTTATGCCGTTCTCGATGCAACGAGGAGTGACTGGGGCATGCAACGCAACAGATGTAGACGGCGAGGGAAGGAAGTAGGTTCAGAGCTGATTCAGTAAACTCGAGAGGTCGCGCGCTCCGTGCAGAACCCGGAGTATCCGGATGGGAGAATTCTCCGCGTGGTAGATCACGAGGAACCGGAATACCGGCCACCAGCGTACATAGGATGGCGTTAGATTTCTTTGGGTTCCCATCCTCGGATTCGATGCCAAGCTTTAAATGCGCTCACAAACTTCTTGTGCAAGTGGAGAGCGCGATCGAGGCTTTCGCTCGTTGCGATGTAGTCGAAGATCTCGCGGAGATCGGCTTCAGCGGTTTTGGTGAGAACGTAGTCCGTCATGAAGGTAGGCGAGACTTCAGTTCATCCTCAAGCCTCTGCATGACGACGTCTCCATCCTCAAGACGCCCGGCTCGAGCATCCTCAAGGCCTCGATCGATCAGCCCCTTCATGTGGGTCTTGCCTTGTTCCAGGAGATTGGGGGGAAGTGCAGCTTCTTCCGCATCAGTGAGACCTTGATAGAGCCACTTCTCGAGGAGCCGCTTGTGTTCGGCTGCTTCGAGCATACGAAGTGCCTCCCGCACAGCTTCACTGGCGGTTCGGTAGCGGCCTGCTGCGACCTGGGCTCGAACGAATTGTTCGAGATCGGAGGGTAGCGACACATTCATGGTCTGGCGATCGGTCATCCTGGAAGTATGGCACATGGGAGAGGCTGTGTCAATATTCGCCACAAACAGGCCCAGCTCTCCTCAAAGGTTAGGGTTTTGGTCGATGGAGGTTGATGTCATCTCCATAAAGCGATATAAAAGGAGTTATTTCGCTTTAAAAGAAGCCGAACAGGAACCAAACGACGAGAAGGGCGGAATGGACTACGAGATCATCCAACCGGGACAAAATGAGCCCGCTCACATCAAGGCATTGGAGAGTGCTCCTGTCCTGATTAAAGAAGGTGGGGGAGCCTCCCAGTACGCTTACTCGGAGTTCATGGACGCCGAGCTCGAAAACGAGCACACCCGAAAGAGCTACCGCCACGCAATCGACCGATTCCTCCGGCACGCGAAGATGCAAGGGGTTTCGCTCCAGACGATCAGCCCAGCGATGGTAGGAAAATATATCCGCGAGCTTCGGACCACTCGGGGGAAAGAAGCGTCCAAAGCAACGAGGAAGGTTCACTTGGCCGCCATCCGGCAACTCTTCGATCGATTGGTGATGCGACATGCGGTCGTCCTGAATCCTGCGGCATCGGTGAAGGGACCAAAGCTTGTCAGCGAAGGGAAGACGCCGGCGGTATCGACCGAGCAAGCAAGGGCGGTGCTCAACTCAATCGATACCAGTAATCCGGTGGGACTTCGGGATCGTGCAATCATCGCTGTTCTGATCTACACGGCCGCTCGCGCTGGTGCCGTCGCGAAGCTCAAACGAAAAGATCTCTACAGTGATGGTACGCAGCATCTGTTGAGATTTGACGAAAAGGGGGGAAAGGTCCGCGACATCCCCGTCCGCCATGACCTAGAGGAGTACCTGCGCGAGTACCTGGAAGCGAGCGGTGTGGGGCAGGATCAGGAGGATTCAGGTCTTTTTCGCACCGCCTACCGGAAGACCAAACGATTGACGGATCGCCAAATCACCGGACAAGATGTGCTTCGGATGGTGAAGAGGAGGTTCAAGGATGCGGGACTACCCGAGAGGATGCTGACGGCTCACACCTACCGGACGACGACGATCACCAACCTGCTTGAGCAAGGGGTTCCGCTTGAGGATGTTCAGTACCTCGCAGGGCATGCCGATCCGCGCACAACGCGGCTCTATGATCGACGCGGGAGGAAGGTAACGAGAAACATCGTCGAGAGGATTTCGATCTGACAACGCACCCGACACTTGCTCTACCTATATTTCTTTTGTGAGGAACTTCAACAATACTTACCATTATGAGGCTATCGATAGGAACTTGTGGTCACGGAGAAAACAAAGGAGAAGTATCGATGAATAGTCCAAGGCGGTCCAGGAACGTTCTTCTTTTGGTAGGTGTCGCCCTAGTTCTTACCGTTATTATCCACGAACGGTACTCTCTGTTCGATTCAGATTTGTTCCTCAAGGAGACACCTCGTGCATTGTCTCAAGAGAGTATTTCACGAGAGCCATTCCAAGAGTCGCCCAAACAACCCGTGTCAGAACAGACGAACATACTAGGGAGAAACTCTGATAGTTTGTCGAGTGAGCAAATGAGTCTCCTTTGTGTTCGGGACAAAGACACAAACCGTGAGTTGGAAGGAGTATATATTAGAACAGGCGACACTGGTACCAACGCATCTATCATTCACCCGGGGAGCAACCGTGGCTTGTTAATTTGTAAGGCGGAAACGTCACCGGTTACGATACCTGCAAATACATCGAATACGATATGGGTGTGCGCAGCCGAATACGCCTGGCAACAGGTGGAGCTTGATAAATCAGATGATGATCCTCAGATTGTCCACCTAGAACGAGGCGGAGAACTGGAAGTGCAACTCGAGCCCCTCGCTCTTTGCAAAAGCCTTACGGTCACCTTGCGTGATCCGGCATATGCACCAATGCACAGTCCCGTAAGACCGCTCGTTGATGGAGAGCACGTACTTGAACTTGATGTGCCAAAAGATAGGGCAATCGTAAGGAGTCAAGATAAAGACTTGGTCATTATTAGGAATCTAAAAACAGGAAGTTACGAAATAAAGGCGCATTCGATGGATGGAGCCTTTGGATTTTCCGAACATTCCGTGGATGTAACCGCTGGTGCTCGAGGTTTTGTCAGAATAGTAATGAGCGAACGATATAGTCCCAAACGCCACGAAGTACCACTCGCCGGGACCCTAAGACTTCCGCCTGGTTGTAAGTCCGTACCGGTCGAGCTGGAGCTGATTTCTTCCGGAAGTCAGGTGGGTAGATTGAGGCTATTTAGTGCGGACATGATCCCCCATGGAGGAGACAGTCTTTTCCTGTCTTGGGACGCTGGCAATGTTCTTCCAGGCCCATGGAGAGCGCAGATATATATCGATGACTTCAAGTCACCCTATTCCATCCCTTTTCAGCTTGGCGACCGAGGGCGGCGAGACGTTAACCTAGAGGTTCCTGCCCTTGCTGATCTCAACATACGAGTTGTCGATGCGGAGACATGCGAGCCGGTAGATATTGGATCGTTGATGCTAGGGTGGGAGCCAATAAAACAACAATCAACATTATATAATATGAGAGGGATTCGAAAGAAGGCTGACAAGACATATACAGCTAAGATACCATCCGGACGAATCATTTTAGATGTATCAGATGTGAACTATTACATAGTTGCGTCTGTTCAGGATGAAACGTACCTGGAGAATAGAATCGACAATCCAATGTTACGTGAGGTGACACGATTAACAGTGAGGCCTGGTAGGAACAACATCGTCCTCAAAGTGTGCAGGAATACTCTGTTTAGTTTCCACCTCCAGTTGTGTGATGAGTCCGGGCATATCCGTATGCCAATTGACTTCTGGTCGCGGGTTAGGGTCTTAATTGATAAGACTACGTTAGTTCATGTTTGGCACTCAAACGGGAAGTTCATTGTGCCGCATGCTGGTACTTATCAGGTGAGGATTCCGCCGGTCGAAGGGTACGATCTCTCGCCCGTTCATGAGGTAACGATCAATAGTGAAGAAGTTGTTGAATTGTTGGTCGAACTTAAACGACTACGGTAGTTACACGTATATTCTGCTCGATGTAAGACTTGTTCCTCCCGGTATGTTCTCTCTATCCGGTGGGGGGAACGACATCTTTTGAACGACAGATAATTTATGTGACTCTGCAGAGGTAACTGTGGGGCTGAGCGGCGGTGGAGAAGACGCGAGAAAGAAACCTTGAGCCTTCGGGAAAATGATAGTGGGAAGAGGGAATCGTCCCGAATTGCGGTAGGAAGCCCCGGCTACGATCGATGCCCGGGCGACGATGGGAACATCTCGGACTCAGAGTGCTCAAGATCTGGCTCGAGTGCGCATCCTCGACGCGTGAATAACCTCATTGCGGCATCAAGGTCGGAGCGAGTTCCCAGGGCTCGCCACAATTGTAGCGGCGGAATTCGACTTAATCCCTCCGCTTCCGGCACCCACTGTATTCTTGTTGATTCGGTAACGCTAGTCGCGTTGGAAATGATTCTTGCACTCAAAGGTGACGATGAACCGCCAGCAACGCGTGCGTGGGTTAAAGCCAAGGCCCAATATGTCTTGGTCCAACCAACAGTAATTGCTTGGACACGCAAACGCTGGTCGTAGTAAGAAATCTCGCATAGATCGGATTAAAGCTATCCGTTCTGCAGATGCGGAGTCTCGTGCAACAATCGTTAGCCACTCACAGACAAGAACTCTGTTCGGTCTAATTCGCCGAGATCTCTGAGTGGTTGGATTCAGCCTGAGTCGAGGGATATCACGGGCGCTCTCTCGTGGCAAGTCTCTTGCCGGAGGTTTTGGAGCATCTCCCAATTCGTTTCCGTTTTCATCCACATACCAACATCGAATGGGCACTTCGACTCTATCACGGTTACAAACGTTAAGCCGGACCGTTTCTAGTCCATTGCATGGGAATACAAGATCGCGATCGAAGAATAATTCTGGAGAAGCCAGGGGGGCACTTGCGTCGTCTGGTTGTGCTCCAGCACATCTGCACGTTTGCGGCCCCGAAGCGCTATGACTGCCAATATCTCCACTGAAGCTACCGAGCTTCTCGGTGTGACACGAACACCGATTAGTATATATTGCATCGGTGCCCTGGATTGGATATTTATCGCTCCCGAGGACAGATGCGGAGACACTCGATATTTGTTCCTTCATGACTTGAGTTACTCGCGCTAGGTTTTGCGGTTGTTCGGATCTGCCGGTCTATGTGTTTCTCATAGGCCGGAAACTAATGCCAACGTGGCGGATTGACGGGAATTCGCATATTCATGCCGATTGGCCTCCGAGAAACACGACATTCGGTTAGGAAAAGTGAGAAGCAGATAATCTACTGCCAAGCGGGCGGATAAACCAGTAGTCGCATCCAATCACCGCTGCTTTGGGTAAACTTCAACCGCAGCATCTCCTTCACTGGTCCAACTTGCTTGGTGTAGATACCCGGAACCAACGGATCAGAAAGTGTGAAGGTCCCAGCACTAGTCCAAGATAGTTCGTCATGGTCACGATGCTCGATGGCAATTGATAGGATGCTGAATGAACCTTCCATCTGCATGAGGTCGACCAAGAACGTCACCCCGACACTGTCAAACGGCCTGAAGAACGTCTGGGTGTAGACCGGATCCGCGTCCTTGAAAATGAGTTCACCTTTGAACACGGGGCCTCACCTCCTTTGGATGGACTTCGCTGTGGCAGGACACCCTCAGTTGCTCCACATTGGGTCATGGGTATAGACCCGCATCCAGCTGTTCGTCCCACCCATCGTGTACTCAAGAAGAATCTGCTCCAAGAACCGTTGCATTGATTGTGCCTACGCCTTCGGTCGTCGACGTGACAGTGACCGAGCCCGCCGTTATCTACGAGGTTGCATCACGGTTCTTCGTCATCAACGGTGAGGCTGGGCGCCGTCCCGGACTCCTGCGTCACATCGACCATGATCGTCACTGTGGTCCCTTGGTGCTAAGTCCCACATTAATTGGCTCGATACTGACGGGGTCTTGACAACATTCGTTTCCGAGAAAAATGAGTTCTCCAAGCATCATGGCGTTTGATCCTCCATTTCACAGAGTTTTGGTTGAATGACACTGTCTCGATCTGCTAGAGGCTCCTTTGCCGCTAGCAGAAGATCTCGTTCAATAATCCCAAAGACACTCTTCCAGTTGCCAAGCTCCTCTTGGCGCACGAGTCTCACGCTTGCGTACCACGGCGAATCCGGCCGATCCCGGAGCCAACGCCAGTCCGCCTGCCTCGGAAGCAGAATCCACGTCTCCTTCCCCAGGGCTCCTGCGAGGTGAGCCACCGCCGAATCAACGGTGATGACGAGGTCGAGGTTGGTGATCGCTGCCGCGGTATCGGAGAAGTCTCCGAACGTCTTTCCAAGATCCCTGAAGACACCACCTTCAAGAGAAACTGGTTCTCCACGACCGTCCTCATTCTTCTGGAGGGAGTAGATCGACACGCCCTCGATTGCCGCGAGGGGCGAGAAGTGCGACAGAGGCACTGAGCGCAGTCGATCCATGACATGGTTGGGATTGCCTCGCCACGCGATCCCGACGCGCAGCTTTGTCTCCCCTTCATTGCCAATGATGTCCTCGTGGTACTTTGCCACCTTCTCGGGATCCGCTCGAAGGTAGCCCGTAGACGACGGGATGGTGGCAAGGGTCGTTTGCATCCGATACGGCAAACTCATCGTGGGGAGAAAGAAATCGAAGGAGTGACCCTCGGGCGGATCGTCATTTCCGAGGATTTCTACCCAGGGAAAGCTATCGAGAACGAGATTATTCAAAGAGGGTGGACACTGGAAAAGAACCCGTCCGGCCGCCTCTCGGAAAAGCGGAAGGTATCTCAGGCACTGGATTGCGTCCCCGAGACCCTGTTCGTAGTGAACGAGGATCGTCCTTCCTTCGAGAGGCTAACCCTCCCACACTTGTGCCCCGGGGCAAG
Organism: Planctomycetota bacterium; assembly: GCA_029260825.1. GTDB lineage: Bacteria > Planctomycetota > JACOTG01 > JACOTG01 > JAJDCM01 > JAJDCM01. Next base: position 7,480 of record JAJDCM010000065.1, read on the forward strand.
CTTTCGTAAGAAGCTCGCGGATCTTCCGGCTGTTCTTCTCGATGAGGCGCCCCTCGTAGAGGGGCAACCCCGTAGCGTAATCCCCCTCGGCGAGGTAAAAGAAGCCGAGGATGAACCGTGCGTGCGTATCCTCCGGGACAATCGTGAGCACTTTTTTGCAGAGCGCTTTCCCCTCCTCGTAGTCTCCCTCGCAGCTCCTGAGAACTCCGAGTTCGAGGAGAGATGGGGTGTGCTTCGGATCAATGGCAAGAGCCGCCTCGAGTTGCTCCCTTGCCTCTTCGATACGTCCCGTCCTCCCCAAGATCGTCGCGAGCCCATGGCGAGCCTTGGTCGCCCGTGGCCGGAGACGGACCGCTTCGCGGAAGGACTTCTCTGCTCCCTCAAGATCGTTCTGCTTGTTGAGGATCGACCCCAACTCGTAGTGGGCCTCGGCTTTCTTCCCGTCGAGAAGGAGGACTGTCCGGAAAGCCAGGGCCGCTTCCTCGATCCGCTCATCCTGAAAGAGAGCCTTTCCGTAGGCCAGCCAGGTCTGGGCATCCACAAGGCTGAGGCCCAGAGAACCGTGGAGTGTTCGTATCGCCTCGGCACTCATCCCCTTCTTCAGAAGAGCTTCTCCCAGGTGGAACTGGACCCGTGGATTTGTCCGGTCCCGCTGTTCGGCTTCCCGGAGTTGTTTGATGGCTCCTGAGAAGTCGCCGCCGGCAAGAAGTGCCTGAGAAAGGTTGATCCGAAAGACGGTTCGTGCTGGGTCGGCGGTGATGGAGTCGCTGAAGAGCCGGATCGCTCCTTCCTGGTCGTCGCTCTGGAGCGCCAAGGCCCCAAGGAGATGGAGGGCGTCGGGATGGGATGGGATGGGTCTTTCTCGAGGATCTCCATGCAGATCCCCCTGGCACCCTCCTGGTCCTTCTCGGTGTAGTTGGCGAGAGCCTTCTGCCAGAGAGGTTCGAGCTCTTCTCGCGTGGCAACCGGCCGGGTCTCACTCGCGCCATCATGACCATTGTCTTCGGGGGCACCTTCACCGCCTCCACGCTTCATCCGGAATGACGTCCCGCAAGCGCGACAACAAACATCGAGCTCGCCCGTCTTGTGCCAGCCGAGGAGATTGAGGTCGAGCCTCTTGCAGCGGGGGCATTGGGCGAGCATGTCGAGCGAACTCCGAACCGGGAACTCACCCTCGATCTTCTCGACAACGCACTCGATCGCCGCCTCGGCGGTGCCGAGCGTCTGATCCTTACCGCTTCCTAATTGTTCGTAATCGTAGTTTGTGTCGATCGTCCGGATAAAAACGACCTTGTGCTGCGGGAGATGCCGGACTCAAGGTCATATCCAAGGGCAGTGGAGTCGATCTTGTCCCGTCCACAACCGATGTCGATCCCTTTTCCTTGAATGAATCGGTCAAAGAATCCTTCGTTGCCTCTTCGATCTGAGCATTTTGATGTTTCGTCCATGATTAGGAATCCCACTGATTCGATAGAATCTGATTGAAAGTTCTTGATGATCTTCCTGAAACGATGGTACCGTAAATCCAGGTAAAAGATTCGAAGCCGCCCCCCGGCTCTAATACCTCTTGCGAGATCGTTTCGATAGCAACGCGAGAGAAAGTTCCGTTCGGTTTATGACTCGAAGCGTCTCTTAGTATCGCCGATCTGAAGTTACGCCATAAGGAACCAAGCAAGCAATAAAGAGTCCATAAATTCCTAAGTATATCCGTTAGGCCAGCGGAATGATGAGCGACAGAATCACGACTCAGAGCGAGTGTCCACCACTCTCATATGAGAAAGATCGGGTTGGCGACAATCTCTTCTTGGCGGCTCTTAAGTACTTCGATTCTGACGAGTTAGGAAAAACCAACTCTATCTGCGACGAGCTACTCCAAGCCCAACCGAATCACCCCGATGCGCTGCATCTCAAAGGAGCAAACGCCGTCAAATCGGGGGATTTGGAACGAGGGTTCGAGTTCTTCGAGAAGTCAATCGAAGCAGATCCCGCTCGCAGCGAATTCCGAGTGAACCTTTCGCAGCTGCTCACTGCGAAAAGAGACTACTGTGGTGCGGCATTCCATCTTCAGCGCGCTGCTGAGCTTGATCCGAAGAACTTAGAGACCCTTCATCTTCTTGGTATCGCTCTTTTCGAAAAGGGGGAGATCGACGAAGCCCTTGACGCTTTCCACGGTGTACTCAGATTGCGTTTGGATCACTCGAAGACATGGTTACTGCTAGGAAAGATTCTTTATCAACGTGAACGACTCAGTGAAGCTGTGTTCGCTTTCAGGGCTGCGGTTAGCGTTCCTGCGGAAGTCGAATCGGACCATACCCGGGCCTGGTTCGAACTTGCTCAGCTGCTATTTGAGTGTGGAGATTTCGACGAAGCTTCCCTTGCATATGAAAGGGTCATCGAGCGATATCCGAAGTGCCAGGAGGCGTTACACGGTCTTGGCGATGTCCGTCTGAGGCAAGACCTCCTAGACGACGCCCTTGAGCTGTTCCAGAGGGCTCTGGAAATCGATCCCGAGCGGGTCGCATCGTTGCTTGGTGTTGGCTCCGTCTTCCACCGGAGAGGTGAGTTTCGAAGGTGTGAGGAGATCTGCAAACAAGCTCTATCGATTGACCCGAATAACCAGGAAGCCAAGGTAAGCTTTGGTGTTCTCTTGCTTCGTCAAGGTGAGTTCGATAGGGGGTGGTCTCTCTACGAGTGTCGTCGCGAAAGTGACAAGCATCGGAAAACGGAGGAGGAGTTCCAAGGCTCTTCTGAGTGGACGGGGCAATGTCTTCGGGGCAGGACGATCCTCGTCTATGCTGAACAAGGATTTGGCGACTCGCTCCAGTTTGTTCGATATCTTCCTTTGCTCAAGGACCAGGGAGCGAGTGTCTTTTTTCGGCCGCCACCGGCTCTCGAGTCCCTATTTCGTGGAAATGATCTGGGAGCAGAGATCTTGCCCTTTGATGGTCGAGTTGAACAGAGAACCTTCGACTTCTTTGCCCCCCTTGCGAGCATGCCCCATCGTATGGGAACCGATCTCTCGACCATTCCATGTTCCGCGC
>JAJDCM010000066.1 GCA_029260825.1 Planctomycetota bacterium
GCTTCTTCAGGCAGGGCGATCCCTGAGAAAGCTCACGGAAATCGATCATCGGTTCTGGAAGAGTGAGCTTTCCTGGTCTCAGGTAAGACTCATAGTCCGCGTCGCGGAATCTGCCACCGAGAAAGCGTGGATCAAGAAAGCCATGGAGTGCAACTTGAAAGATCTCTCCTTGGCTGTCAAACACGCCAGGCCAGGAGAAGCTCCCAAGGACAAGTCCTCTGGACTCACGGAATCGCTTCCTCCCAATCAGCTTTCTTTTGACGCCTCCTCTCTTGAGGTCTGGGAAACCGCGAAGAGAGGCTTGCAGGAAGAAATGGGGGAAGGCGTGAACGACCTTCAGCTGGCCACCCTTCTGGCCGAGGCCTACGTCCAGGGAAAGCTCTCCGACAAGAAGAGTCAATCCGTCTACACCGTCGTTGTGACCAAGTGCTCAACTTGCAAGGAAGCCACTGTCCTTACGGACGAAGGAAGAGCTCCCGTGGACGAGAAGGCCCTGGAAAGAGTGCTCTGTGACGCAGAGGTCATTGATCTTACCGAGGAAACACAAGTCAAAGAGAGTGAACATGAAATCGACCGAGCAACCCCAGAGTGGATGAGAGACCGGGTTCTCGCTCGAGACAGCAATCGATGCAAGTGCTGTGGTCGAACAAGGAGCCTCAATGCTCACCACATTCATTTCCGGGGAAGGGGAGGAAGAACCACTCTGTCAAACCTCATTTCCCTCTGCGCAACTTGCCACAGCCATGTCCACGAAGGCCTCCTCACCGTCAAAGGAGATGCTGGCAGCCCCATGTTCTTCAATCTTCGAGGCCAGAGAATCCAACCCGACTGCGAAACCACATCAACGCAGATCGGTTCAACATGTTCATCAAGAGAAACAATCACCTGAAGGCCTTGCGAGCCCCAAAATCATGCTCAGAGCTGGAGGGAGAGGGAGCAGACAGTCTTATGGGGAAACTCATGGACGAAGTCATCAATCTGGCACCAGGACAAACCAACCTCCTTGGCGACTCGAAAGTGGACGTAGCCAAGGAAAAGAGCACAAACAACTGCCGTCCCGATGAGTCCACTCATCCCCCTATTTTCGACGAATATCAATCTCAATCCACTTCGTAGATTGCCGGGGGACGATGACGTTCTTGTACGCTTTGCTCCAACTTCCCGAGTTCGGCTCAGAAGCGCCGGCGCCGGGAGTTTGGACGGAAAGATCGTATGTTCCGTAAGGGATGCCTTCAATCACATAGGGTGGTTCGCGAAAATCACTTGGTTTGTCAGAAAGCCCGTGACGATGGGGGTCGATGCCATCGCTGGACTCCGTCAGGTAAATCCAGACGCCCCCATCATAGAGTCTTGCCCCATCCCTTATCGTGACCCCCAGCGCACCGAGGTGTTCGACTTCAAACGGTAGCCTTGCGATCACATCTGTGAGGTGGAGAGGAACCGGACCCTTTTCCTTTTTCGATTTCGGCTGGCGGAGGAAACCGCCTTTTGTCTGAAACGCAACGTTGTAAAAGCCCTGCGGTACGCCCTCGATCAACTGGCTGTCTTGAAAGAGTGTTTTGACGGGGTAGCGAAGATAAGTCGAGTGGTTCGTCAGATGGATCTCGCCGGCAGGAACAGAGCTATTGGGCGACGGTGTCCCGGACCAGCCGTCAAAGATCACTTCAATTGCCCCCATGCGATCGCCGAAGGGTGAAAGCTCTACATCCTGGATTGCTATCTGGCCAATGGCTCGATGGGCGATGAAGCGAACCAAGTGTTTGTTGTATCCAGGAACGGAACATACCGTTTCGAGAGGACCGAGTTCTTCCTGAGTCGTGTCCTTGAGAAAGAAGAGAAACCGCATTTCAGGTGAGGCCTCTGACAAAAAACCGTTCAGAGCGCAGGCAGGAGATTGATAAGCAATCCGATGAAGGCCGGCCTTCGAGGCCGTTACAAAATGAACGCCCTGCATTCCGTTCTTGTTTCGCAGTTCAACCTGACCGACCTGAGTAAAGCGAAGCGCAGCACCGAAGAGACCGATGGCGGCAAGGACGGTATCATCGGTCCCAGGAAGAACTCCCTCGGTAGACTCCAGAGTTGAGCTACCACCTCCACCAGCGATCAAGGAGTATCTTTCTGCCGTATCTAACCCCTCAAAAAGAAACAGACCAGCATCATCGGTTTCGGCCAAAAGAACACCTTCAGGAGCGTCGCCCTCGAACAGGGATCTTAAGGTACCCCACGAAGGTGCGCGAATTCTTGTTGCCCAGGCAACTACGTGGATACCAGAGCCGGCGGGCTCCTTTTCAGATCCGATCACTACCCTTCCATGAATCGCGTCAGAAATGGGATCCAACCGGATCGTGATGAGCTCTTCGTCATCAGGAATAGAGAATTCTACGTTCTTTCGTGCGAATCCAGCCGCAACAACATCAATCTGGATCGGCCAATCGGAATCCTCGATAGAAATGGGGAAACGGCCATATTCCCCGGTAACACCAGCTCGCCCCGGTGAGACCTCTATGGATGCGCCTCCAATCGGAGTTCCTGAAGGTCGAAGAACTTGGATCTCGTAATCTCTGCTCCTTGCCGGTGGCAGAGTCGCCTTCTCCAATCGGGGCAGAACAAAGGAATCTGCACTCTCCTTCTCCGGGGGAACCTTCTTCTCCGGAGGTTCGCCACTCACCTCGGCCCTTGAGATGGTGACATTCTCAGGCGGGACTCCATCGTCCGTTGTGTTCGAAAGGACAAAGAAGGTCACCGCAAAGAGAACAATGATGAGAACCAGAATCAGGGGGGCAAGTCGCGACTGCTGCATAGGGCACCTCGTCCTCGCGCAAAAACAACGGAAACCATCCCAGAAGGCGTGGCCCCGGAAACGATACCAGGGACGCCAACGGCAACGGTCGCAGCGGAGCTATGCGTGGCAACGCGCCCGGCGCAAGAACAAGGTTGCCCGGTTGCATGCCCGCGACTTCCGGCCCTTGCCATTTTATTCCGCGATGACGGTGACCGCGTTCGTCACGGAATAGCCTGTTGCGTTACCAGCTCCCAGATCCTGAATAACTCCTTGCAGGGTGTAAATCTCGGGCCGGTCGAAACCTCGGCTCAACGTCAGAGACCAAGGAACCGTAGCTGGACCAGCTTTCTCAACGACACCTCGACAGACGGCGCTGGGGATCAGCGGACTCCTCAAACAACGGAAAGGCTGAGGGTTTTTTGTCCGCGAGAATGGTGTGGGATTGACCAACAATCCTATGGAATCACCCGCAACGAGATCCACGCACTGAACCGGAAATCCAGTCCAAACATAAAGAACGTAATTTCCTGGAGACGGCCCTTCGGGGGGTGCGTCAAGAGTAAGAGTCACCGGGTCACCGAGGGAGACATTGACCATAGCTTGATCATCGCCCGGGGATCCGTTGATAAAAAGAACATCAGTAGCAATACCCATCCCGGTGTTCACAGTTCCATGAGAACCGTCAAAAATCTGCTGCAAAAAGTACGCAGACCCGGAGTCACAAACATTGCTCATCGGACAAGCTTCATCCGACAAACGGGCCCCAACAAGAAGAATACTATTGCTGATATCCACAGAAACACCAAAGTCATTATCAATTGTCACGCTTTGTGGCCAAAAGCTTTGAATCGTAATCCATCTGGTCCCATCGAAGCGAAAAATGTGTACTGAGCCATTAAAGAATGAACCAATGCGACCGGCTGCACCGACTGCCAAAAGACCTCCTTCTCCAAAAACAAGGCTCCTTCCAAGACGGGCGTTTTCGACGACCAAAATCTGCTCCTCCGCCCACACTGCTCCATCGAACCGGAAAACATATGCATCCTCAAATTCATTACCCACCGCTGCGAGATTGCCTAGTACGCTTACTGCGGAACCGAAACCATCTTCCCGCATAACGTCGCTTGCTGTTATCTTCTGTTCTTCGACCCAGGACGCCCCATCGTAACGAAAAATATAGCTCGACCCTGTGTCACAACAAGGATCGTCATCGTTTGGTGCACCGACGATTGCAATGCGGTTCTCTCCATCCATGCAGACTGAAGTTCCGAATCGGTCATCGCCCGATGCGTCGCTGGCCATGATTGTTTGCTCCAGAACCCACTGAACACCATCATGATGAAAGATACTAGCGAATCCACCTCCAGAGAGCGGGGCACCAACGATCACCACACCATTATCGAGAGACACTGAACGTGGACTCTCCACAAGCAAGGTGGCTTCCTCCTCCCATGAAGTCCCATTATATCGAAATACATAAGGAGTATTACGACCCACAATGGCAACATCCCCCTCGATTGCCACCGCTTCCCCGAAGAATTGACCAGGCTGGGGGAGGAGCTTCTGCTCTTCAACCCAGGACGTACCATTGAACCTATAGATGAACGCAGACCCAACGCCATCTTCGTTAGCCCCCACGATTGCCACGTCACCATCAATTGAAACCGAATTGCCGAACCAGTCCGCTTGAGCTCCGGTCGGATCAACAACTTGTTGCAATTCTTCAAAGGCACACTGGGCAACGCCAACACCTGGTACCCAGAGCAGGATGGCAACGAAAAGCAGCACTTGAATCTTGTTCATCTCATCTGGTCTCCAAAGACAATCTCAAGACGAACAAGTATGACACAGACACCCGCCATCGGGCGATGATCCTCCACAGAATCTACCAGGAGCCTGATTCTAGAAAGAGACCTCCTCGGCCTCCTTGGCACAAACGGAAATCGCGGCTGACGCTTTCCGTGGCGCTGAATGTTCGGTTCAGCAATCATTACCCATCAACGTTTTAAAAGCACCCTCGCCTCATAATCCCGAACCTCGGCCAGCCATTGGCGTCCGTGGGGGACGTTATTGGTGAGACAGAAGAAGTCCCAGACGGCGCTCCATGGAAGACTCTTTTGTTCTTCGAGGAGCGCAAGCCTTCCGGTGAAGTCTCCCTCTCTTTCGAGCCGGCAAAGCTCCTTTGTTGGCTCAAGAAGCGCCAGGAGAAAGGCCTTCTGGACGGCACGTGCCCCGATCACCCATCCAGCCACCCGGTTGATGCTGGCATCGAAGAAATCAAGCCCCACGTGAATGCGATCCAGGGCGCCCGACCGAACGACTTCCTGCGCCAGCGAAGTGACCTCATCCGACAGGATAACAACATGGTCGCTATCCCAACGAACTCCGCGACTGATGTGAAGCAGGAGACCGGGCACCCAGGGCAAGACGGCGGAAATCTTGTCTGTAATCGTTTCCGTCGGATGAAAATGTCCGGAGTCCAGGCAGAGGATCTTTTGACGGGCCATCGCGTAGCCCAGGTAATATTCGTGAGATCCAACCACATAACTCTCGGACCCGATTCCAAACAACTTGCTCTCAAGAGAATCAAGATGAATCGCCGGATCCAGATTCCTGGCAAAAATGAGGTCAAGCGACTCGGTGAGTCTCTCCCGCGGACCCCGCCGGTCAACCGGAAGATCCTTGTGGCCATCTGGAATCCAGAAATTGGTGACGCAAGGTGTCCCGAGAACCCTTCCCATTTCCGCCCCGATGCGACGACACGCCCGGCCGTGCTCGACCCAGAAGCCACGCACTCCTTCATCTTCGTGGCTCAAGGTAAACCCATCTCGCGCTTTTTCATGGGCAAAGTAGCTGGGGTTAAAATCGAGTCCAAGTTGACGTTGCCCGGCCCAATCGACCCACCCGGCAAAATGAGCAGGCTCCAGCTCATCTCGGTCGACGAATCTGGATCCGGTCTCCCCCCCGGTCTCCGCATAGATCGCGTGAAGGTTCACCCGGTGCTGTCCGGGCAAAAGCGAGAACACCTTCTCAAGATCGGAACGAAGCTCGTCCACGTTTCGGGCGCGACCTGGATGGTTTCCCGTTACCGCCAGCCCACCGGAAAGCTCCTCGTCCAAACCTTCAAAGCCTCTCACATCATCCCCCTGCCAGCAATGAAGGGAAATGGAGATTGACTCGAGCTTCGAGAGAGCCACCTTGGCATCGACACCGATCTCCCGGAATCGGAGGGAAGCCGCTTCAAAGGCCCGCTCAATCATTGTTGTGTTCGACATTCCATCTTCCTTCAAGATTCAATCACCAAGATCACAAATCACCCGACCAGAAGCTCACAGTATCGGTCGTACGCTTGATCCCAAGGCTGTGGATCCCGGGGCATGAACCGCCTGGGAGTGATCATCGAGGCCGAGCGACGGCGAACATCGATTTGATCTTTCACTACCCCCGCTCCATAAGCCTGCAGGAGCACATTCCCCGTGGCAGTCGCCTCCACAGGACCGGCAAGAACTTCGCGTTGCAACGAGTCGGCGGTCATTTGATTCAAGAGATCGTTTCGGCTACCTCCCCCGACGATGTGAACCACATTGAACCGGCGAGCAAGGACATTCTCCAACTTCTCCAGAACGACCCGATAGGTAAGAGCAAGGCTTTCCAGACAACACCGAATCAGCTCTCCCGGATCAGCCGGCACGGGTTGACAGGTCTTTCGCGCGTAGTCCCGAATCTTATCCACCATGTTTCCCGGCGAGGCGAAGGGTGAATGTTCCGTATCAATCAAGGTCTTGAAAGGACCTGCCCCTTTGGCAAGTGTGGAAAGCTCCTGATAATCCAGGTTCGTTCCCGACAGCGCCAGTTGCCGACGACACTCCTGCACGAGCCACAAGCCGGAGATGTTCTTCAGGAACCGGTACGTCCCAAAAGCGCCTCCTTCATTCGTGAACGGAACCGCATATGCGGCCTCACTCAAGCAGGGAGAAGAAAGCTCGGCTCCAAGAAGCGACCAGGTGCCACTCGAAAGAAAACACCAATCGGTTTTCGGATCGGCAGGAATCGCCGCCACCGCCGCCGCCGTGTCATGGGCCCCCGGAGTGATCACTTTCAAATTCGAGTCAACGCCAAGTTCCGACGCAAGATCCGGCCGAACCGTTCCCACGGTGGTGCCGGGAGGAACGATCTTCCCGAGCATGGATGTCGGAAGCCCGAGCTCGGAGATCATCGAGTAAGACCACGCTCCTGTTCGCGCATCGATCATCTGGCTGGTGGAGGCAATCGTCGACTCCACCATGGCCTCGCCGGTAAAGAAGTAGTGGATCAAATCTGGCATGAAGAGGACGTGCTCTGCCCTCCCCAATAACTCGGGATCCGCTTCCTGATGCGCCACAAGCTGAAACAACGTATTGATCGGCATGAACTGGATGCCGGTCGCATCGTAGAGATCCTTCCGGGATACGATTTTTAGGGCCTTTTCAAAGGCTGGCGCGGTGCGAGAATCCCGGTAGCAATACGGGAGACCGAGCAGCTCCCCCCCCTTGCCAATCAACCCGTAGTCAACCCCCCAGGTGTTCACCCCGAGAGAGACCAGAGGAACTCCGGAACCGCGGCACTCATCCGCCGCCAGCGTGACCGACTTGCAGCATTCTTGAAAGAGCCCCAGGACATCCCAATGAAGACCCGACGGTAGAGAGAGCCCGATGTTGGAAAAACGATGAAGCTCTTTCAGACGAAGCTCCTGATCTGAAACGAAACCGACAACGGCTCGTCCCGACTCCGCTCCGAGATCCAGGGCAAGAAAAGCATATCGATCCATGATCACCTCGGGTTGAATCTTAGCAATCTGTCTTGGGCTTTACGCCACAAAAGGTGTGGGGTATCCTCAGGTCTCGTACCCGTGTTTTGAACACAGGAGGCTGCCCGTATCATTCTGAGGAGATTCGATTCATGATCCGATCCAAGCGACTCGCTCTGGGCGCTCTTTTCGCCATCGTCTTCGCCAGCGTGGGATTCTTCGCCAGCGATTCCCTCGGGACTCAGGATCCGGTTCCTGTTTCTGCCGCCACAACTCCCGCCGGCTGGATTCCGGTTCATGGCCCCCAGGGAACCCGCTATGTCAATCCGGACCACGTGACTCACATCCGGCAATCAAGGGAATCCCTCGTCATCTATTTCGACGTGCCCCAGAGTTTCATCACCGTGAACAGCTCGCCGGACAATCGAAGAGCCCTCGGCATCGAATAGCCACCCGTAAGTTCACGTTCAAAAAGAAACCAAGATCGAGGTCCTGAAGAACCATGGATATTGAAGCTGTCGCCAAAGACGTGATTCAACAGCTTCGTCGCCACACCAACAAGGAGCGGCAGGCCTTCACGGTGAACTACTTTCCCAGCGCCATGGAAAACCTCGGCGTCTCCGTCGGGGATCTGCGAAAGGTCGTGCGAGGAATGAAGAAGAGTCTTCGTTCCGAAGCGCCAGACGAGGTCCTCTCCCTCATCCATGCCATTCTCAAGCACAACACTCTTGAGGGACGCCAGACTGCATACGAGATCCTCAAAGACCACGAGCCGACCGTTCAAGCCCTCACCCTCAAGGACTACGAATTGCTTGGAAAGGGAATGGACAACTGGGTGTCGGTGGACGTCTTCGCAACATCTCTCACCGGTCAGGCTTTTCGGGAAGGGAAGATCTCCGAGAAAGCCATCCATCGATGGGCAAGATCGAAGAATCCATGGTGGAGGCGAGCTGCAATCGTCTCTACCATCCCCCTCAACATGAAATCTCGGGGCGGCACTGGCGATTCAAAACGGACGATCGCGGTGTGTGAACTGGTCGCTGAAGATCCGGACGACATGGTGGGAAAAGGTCTTTCTTGGGCCCTTCGATCCCTCATCCCCATCTCGAAAACAGCCGTGCAAGAGTTCTTGAAAAAACACGATGAAGTGCTGCAGAAACGGGTCAAGCGAGAAGTCCAGAACAAGCTCAAGACCGGCCTGAAAAGCGGCAAGACTTGATCCAACCGGCCTTCTTTCAGAGCAAATCATCGTTTGACACGAGGAGGATGTGGACTTCCCCCGGTCCGTGCACGCCGGTCACAAGCTTCATCTCGATGTCGGCGGTCTTGCTCGGACCGGTGAGAAGCAGCATGTTGGAGGGCATCACGAGAGGATCTCTTGACGAGAGCCAATCGTAGAGGTCCTCCACCAGCTCTTGCTCGTCCAGAAAAGTGATGAGCTTCATCGGAGCAAGAGAAAAGCCCCTCGACGCTCCGGGTTGAGAGCAAAAGATAAGGCTTCCCGTCTCGGCGATTCCCCCATCCGCCATCACCACTCCCACGTCGGCGGCGAAGAGTTGATCCCGATCGACCGGCCCCACAATCCCCAGATTCTCGAGCCCGGAAAAGTGCGTTCGCACCCGGTCCTCAAGCAAAATTTTCTCCGGAGCAACATCGACCACCAGTTGCTCCAGATGTTTCTTCACGTCTTTTCTTGCCACCACGTCGACCCGGGCTGACGCCGCCCGGGCCTCCCGCAAGAACGCCTCGAGTGTGGGCGCCCCGAGAGGACACCGCACGATCTCTCCCTGCACTTCCGGCCTTTCGTGACCTCGACGTTCTCGAGTCGCTTTCGCCACATCCTGAAGTACCTTCGAGGTTGCCATCAGATCTCACCCCGCTTCCAAAGATCGCGAAAAGATCGGGCGGGAGGGACAGGCAAATCACGTCGAGCCCGAGTCCACGCACCCAGCGGTCCGGGTCCACTGGAGATCCAACCGTTTTTTGCTCGCCGTCGGAGCTGCCACCGAAGAAACCTCTGGCCGATCCTGTAAAGAAAGGGAAGACGCTGACAGATCATGGCGAACTTCAAGAGGCTCTGTTTTCTTTTTCCTTCCCTTGAGAGATTCACCGAAAGAAGGTCGCGGCGAAGAGAAACAAGCATCGAAGGGATTTCGATCTTCACCGGACAAACTTCGAAGCAGGCCCCACACAAGCTCGATGCCCGGGGAAGAGATGCGGCATCGGTCTCCCCGGTAAGAAGCGGAGTGATCAACTTTCCGATCGGCCCCGGATAAACGGAACCATAAGCATGTCCACCAATGGATCGGTAGACCGGGCATGCATTCAAACAGGCACCACATCGAATGCATCGCAGCGTGGATCGGTATTTCCCCCCCAGGATCGAGCTCCGACCTCCATCCAGAAACACTACATGAAGATGCTCGGGGCCATCGGGATCGCCCTCCCGCTTGGGCCCCGTGATGATCTTCGTATCGACCGTGATCTTCTGGCCCGTGGCGCTTCGAGGGAGAAGTTTCAGAAAAACACTGAGGTCTTTCAGAGTTGGAATGACCTTCTCGATCCCTACCAAGACAACATGAACCCGGGTCAAACTGGTGCAAAACCGGCCGTTTCCTTCGTTCATCACGATGACTATCGAACCGGACTCCGCCACCAAAAAGTTCGCTCCGGTAATTCCAAGATCACAGTCTTTGTAAGTCTTGCGAAGCTTTTCCCGAGCAACCGTAACGAGAGTCTTGGGGTCTTTTGTAAGAGGAACCCCGAGCTCTCGATGAAACGTCTCTGCGATGCTCTTAACGTCTTTATGAACGATCGGAGCCAGTATGTGACTCGGACGATCTCGATCCAGCTGGACGATATACTCCCCAAGATCCGTCTCCACCACGTCGACCCCGGCCGCGATCAAGGCATCATTGAGCTCGGTCTCCTCGCT
>JAJDCM010000067.1 GCA_029260825.1 Planctomycetota bacterium
CGAGAAGGCCCTGGAAAGAGTTCTCTGTGACGCAGAGGTCATTGATCTTGCCGAGGAAACACAAGTCAAAGAGTGTGAACGAGAGATCGACCGAGCTACCCCAGAGTGGATGAGAGAGCGAGTTCTCGCTCGAGACAGCAATCGATGCAAGTGCTGTGGTTGAACAAGGAGTCTTAGCGCTCACCACATTCATTTCCGGGGGAAGGGAGGAAGAACCACTCTGTCAAATCTCATTTCCCTCTGCGCAACTTGCCACAGCCATGTCCATGAAGGTTTCTTCACAATCAAAGGAGATGCGAGTAGCCCCATGTTCCTCAATCTTCGGGGCCAGAGAATCCAACCCGATTACGAAACCCCATCAACGCAGATCGGTTCAACATGTTCAACAAGAGAAACAATCACCTGAAAGCCTTGAGGGGGCGCCCCCAAATCATGCTCAACGCTGGAGGGAGAGGGAGCAGACCGTCTTATGGCCTTCCTGCCTTTGGGCTTTCTCATGGGCGTTTCTGCCCACACGAAAGTCGGAAGACCCCTATTTCCTGGCTGCAGTTCAGGTCTTCAAGGAAATCAGTCAGGTCGAATAGCCCAGGCCGTTTCGTGAATGAACGGGCATTTTTTCTGCAGCTTCCGGAACTGAGATGTGTACATCGAATTCTTGTTCGTTGATTTTCGTATAGAATTGGCCTGAGTCGCCGGGGAGCTCTCTTTCCTCTCCGGTCTTGAGCCACGAGAGGAGATCAGTGGCGAATTGCCTCAAGGTCTTTTGTGCTTCATCGCTACTGACACCGTACTCTGTCACATAGTCGGTTTCGTAGGCTTTGACGAAAGCTTCAACGCAATATCGCTTCTTTTCCATGACTATCCTCCGGGCTGGTTTCCCCGCTTTTGGGATCGCAATATCAATGCTTGCCCGACTACCCCGCTTCTCCTTGCCCACGATAAGAGTACACCCCCTGATGCACAGGTTCATGGGATTTTTCTGGACATTGTTTCCCGACCTACATAATTGTATCAACCCTGTCTACTTACCACCTTCATCACTCCGCCCCGTTCTTGTATCTTTTTCAAGATGTCTGCCTCAGCAGTTCCGGTTCTATCGGAAAGTTCCTGTAAGAATGTCGCCAGACCAATTCTCTTATCGGTGCTTGTAGCCAACCATTCCCATACGGCGGTACTCACTTCGTCTTTGGCAGGATTGTAGAGCCCCATCGACTCCCCCCTCATCTAGTTTTCGGGACCAGGCCGATGTCAATTTGTCGGCCTACTTCTCACTATTGGCCTGGTATCCTGCAGCTCTCTTCTCAAGGTTTCAAGAGTTCTTCCATATTTTCCCCTCTCAATCATCCTGGTCGTAGGGATGGTTTGGAGCTCAGCGCTCCCCAAGCAGGCAGTATTCCCAGAACACATCCCAGTCTTTTCGTAAGCGGTTTCGTTCACTCTTTCTCTTTTTGCTCACCCAGGAGATACATCGGTGATATCGGCACGCAATGTCTCGTCCGGACGCCTCATAGACATCCATGGACAATACGTCATAGCCGTCGCGATAGAGACCGCTATGCGCTCGCCGGATGACTCGTTCATAGTCGATCCATTGGCTTTTCCGACGCGACGCCACGACATCATCATTGCCGTAGGTGTTGAAGCGACTCCGCCATTCGTTGATTGACGCCAGCTTTGTTCTCCACGCTAATTCGCGCCGACAAGGAAACTTTCCGTTCGCTCGAATATTTCCGATCACTCCTGGGATGATCGCGGCCTTGGCTTCGTCTATGGGCTCTTCTGCCGATCGTTTCTTTGCGATGAGTGCCCCTATCTGCGAGAAGCCCTCATCGATTCGTTCCATTTCCTTCTGTACATCTTCAGGTGTCGTTCCCGTTCGCTCAGCGATACTCAAAGTGGTTTCCGGAGATGAATGTTCTCGTCTCCGCTTGTCAAGGGCGATATGTTCGTCCATGACAAGATATACAAGCGCTCGCTGTTGAATTAGCGATCCGAGCTTCGCTTGGCAATATCCCTCGGAGCGGATGTGTGTCTCGATCTTCTCCAGCTCCTTCGGGGTGATGTCTACTCCCTTCAGCCAAGTGTTTATCCTTGATACCGCTTCGTCAATTGTCACTTCCACCCAACCTTTCCTCACTCCCGTCGCCCTCTCGTGAGTCGTTGTCGGTGTTCCGCACCCATATATATGACTATTTAGTGTGCGCAATGGTTCCAGAATTATTGGGTGAATGAAGTGTCTGCTCACGCGCGAAGAGTTTTTATTATTTCGTCACTTTGCCTGTGCGGGAACCGTTAGCCGGGTAGGCGCCTGGATGTTTCTTTCTACCCCGCATATGGAGGCTGAGTTGATGAAGATGTATCAATTTGTGATGAGTACGTTTGCTGTGACTCTTGTGTTGTTGGCGACGATTCTTGTTTTGCCAAGGTCGTCTACTGGCACTGATTCGAGTCCGCCCGTGCTTGATGTCCCGGAGGAGATCAAGCAAGGTACAGCGTTGGTTGGGTCGGCTTCAGATCCGGATATTCCGGTTGTTGTTACTGCCACGTATAACGGATCGGTTATCGGGTCCGACTCGTCAACTGGAAGTAATGGGGTCAACTCCTTTTCATTCCCGACGACGGGCATCCCGGTTGGGGGCCAGATTACTATCACCGCAACCGATGATTGCGGTAACCAGGCGGTCACCACTGTTGAGGTGGTTCGATGTCCACAGATCATTCCTTAGCAGCCCGTTGACAGGGTCAGATATCGCCAAGGACAGCCTTTTTCTGGCCCGGTATGGGCTTCCAGTTGTCGCTTCTTTGAGTGTCCTTCGGGGTCGTTTGGCTCAAGGAGGCGTGGATGGGCCATTTGTAGGTGCGCCGACCGGGCTCGGTCGGCGCCTGGCTCCTCATTCGTGTAGTTGTCTCGATAAGACGATTTCCTCTCAGGATATTTTTCTCGAAGGTGCGTTTCCTGTGTTGGGATCTCGTCCCAGATAGAGGCGGATCGCCTGGAGCGATCCGCCGGATGGAGTCCCCAGGTGATGAATTACAAGGTTTTGTTCGCGGGCGCGTTGCTCGCTTGTCTGGGAATGTTCCTTCTTGCTGGTGTTTCTACCGGTGATTTTCCACCTGATGCACCTGACTCCCGGGTGCTGATGGGTCGCAACAGCAAGTCTGGGGTCGGCGAGGCCTTGCAGGTTAACCTCGAGTCACAGAGCCGATCACCGAATGTGTCAGGCTCCTCTTCCTCGAGTCAGAAACCTGATGGCAGGAGAGACTGCGAATTTCTACGACGGGGGTTCTCTTCATTCACTGAAGACCGCGGGACGTGGTTCCCTGAAGATGCGGCCGCGCTTGAGGCCTTGTGTGCTCGCCGAGGTCTGGCTGTCGCTCATCCGGAGATCTGGCGTCCTCGTCTTCACAGGATTCTTCATCGATCTGGCGTCTGGTCCAGGAACGCTTTGTTTCAGATCCTTCTCAATTGGGCACTGACTACTGAGCGGGTCGGTACTTCTCATGGCCTCTTTGCTCTTCTGCAGGAGTTTTCCGGGGAGGAGTATGCATCGTTGCGCAGGCGTGCCTTCCTGGACCAAGAGCTGGCGGAACGATCTGCCCTCGATCGGTCTCGAGAATCCCTGCTCCTGGCTCTCGAAAACCCGAACAATCTGGATGTTCTGGACTCGGTCCTCAGGCACTTTCCTGTGGATATGGCGAATGATCCCGACGTACAGAGCGTGCTAGCGGATATTGTTCTTGGTTCGTATCCGTCGGATCTTCAGGAGCAGGCTCTTTTCCTTATCGGTCGATCAGGTGTTGGGTCCTTACCTCTCCTCCGATCCATCCTTGATCGCCCCACAGTTGGTTCGCTGTACCGAGCGGCCTTTCGTTCCCTGGCAGCTACTGTTCATCCTGAGGTTGTTCCAATCCTTGTTCGTACCTTGAGTGTCGAGAGTCCGGTGACGTCGCGACGCTTTGCTGCCATTGGCCTCGGCCGGCAGGTTTACACTCCCGAAGTTGGGGAGGCACTGATCATGGCTTACTACTCGGATCCGGATTCAATGGTCCGGAAGAACGCGGTCCATGCTTTGATCGGTCACGCAGGGTATTCTCCGGTCTCAGACGCTCTTCGCAAGATTGCAAAGGAAGAGTCGGGGTCTGATATCCGGCTGCGCATCAACCGAGCCCTGGAGTCTTCAGGGTACGAATAGATTCACTGGCCCGGATGATTCACGAGTTTGGCGAGAATCGCCCCTAGCAGCCCGCTGACAAGGTCAGATTCCGCCGAGGACAGCCCTTTCGACCCAGCTCTGCGTCGCCGAAAAGCACAAGAATCAACAAATTCGAGTCCATTCCGGCTCCTTGATCTGAGCCGAAATGACTCGCCCTTGACGAAAAGCACTTTATCAACGAACTGCTGAGAGCTAGAGGCTGTCTAATTCCAGCTTGCCCAGGGTTCTGAGCAGTTTCTGAAGGTCAACCCCATCGAGGGATATCTCGTCAGCTGGGGTCGTCGTCAGATTGTTGTAGAGATCCGGCGCATCCGTTCGGAGGTGGCTCATGAAGACCGGATCACGGTCGTCCTTGAGTAGGATGCTGATCAGAAGTGCTATTTCGTTGTTGACGGCCTTACCGTCTGCGTTGTGTGCCAGGACCAGAGCGCTGCTGAATTGTAATAACCATTCCTCGTGTGTGAGGTATCTGCGCAACTTCTGTTTGAGGGTGTTCTGGACATCGGGATTTTTTTGAGCTATCCGGTCGAGAATTCTCAGAGCTCCCAAAACACAGGCCGTATTGGGTTCGTTGTCCAGGATTCGGAATAGGTCGTCAGGTATCAGGTCGAAAGTGGTCAGCAGTTCATCTTGAAGGTCGCTCATGCCAGCGAGAATCATGACCAGTTCCTTGGGGTCGGTGCTATCAAAATTGAGCTTCTTGATTTCGGTTGGGGGAAGTGAGCTGTCGTCGATAGCGATCATGATCAACCGAATGCAATCCGATTCGCCGCGATGAAGAAATCCCCCCTGGAGAAGCCTGCGAAGAGGAGCGACAGCTTCTTGGCCCTTGAAGTGGAGCAGTAGGGGGTAGATGTAGGGCCTGAGTTCCGGGTCCACTAGTAGGTCTAGAGAGAAGGAGCGAACGTCATGTATTTGATCGGCCTGAACATGAGCGCGCTCCCTGTAGAGCGATTCCAGGGAAGCTTTTTTATGGATCAAGTCACGATTGGCGTTCTTGCGGAAGTGATGATCGAAGCCGATCCAGCGCAGGTTGATTCGGAAGGCGGAGCGTAGTATTCCTTTTTCGGTCGAGCTCAGGAGGGCTCTGATGAGCTCGCTTAGATTCGAGTCGAGATTGAGGCGATCTCGATGGAACGACAGGAGGGAGTACAGTGCATCGGATGCATCCCGGCCTTGGGTCGCTGCGTACAGGAGATCGAACAACTTTCTCTCCAATCCCTGGAACTCCGACCCTCTGTTGATGCAGTATGCAAGCACTTTGATGGCTGTAGGAGGATCCAATTCGTTCAGGTTCTCATCAAGGAGCTCGTTGACGAAGTGGGGCACCACTTTCGACTCCTGAATGCCTTTGTGGCGAAAGAGATTGACTCGCGTTTGCCAGTCGGAAGCAGGAAGGAAGAGGCCCTGGAGCATTTCCGGTAGGGCGGGTATATCGTCCCTCCCTAGCGCAACGGCAGCTACCTTGCGAATCAGTTGCGATGGATCGCCAAGAGCCTCTATGAGGATTTCAGCGCGATGACTGCCTTCGGGAAGGTCGGCTACTGCGCGGAGCAATTCGCGGCGCCAGGTTGCGGACTCCAATCTATGCGGGGTGGCAAGGGTTCCATCATCGACATGATTCAATGCGTCTTTGTACCATGAGTTGGCGTCGTGAGTTGGGGGCTGATCTTTGGTGTTCGGTTCCACGCTTGCCATGTTCTTTTCCAGCGGAGTGTCTTCTGTTTGAAGATGTTCGACGCTTGCTGGTGGGCTTGATGGCGTGGGGTCCTGGGAAAAACGAACAAAGGCAGTTGTAATGAGGACTGTCGCTGCCAGGCCGACAATCATGACACGAATTGTCCTGCTTCCTTTCCAGCCCGGCTCCTTCTTGCTTGGATCTTCCGTTGCGTTTGCTTCATCAGATCCCATGCTCATCGGGTGCAGCCCTCTTTGACGAGCCACCCGTTCCAGGAGTGCATCAAGCTCTTTGTCGAGGTCGGGTTTCATTCGTCGATCTCCCGGCTAATGAGCCCATCCAGGGCGTTTTTTAGCTTGTCGCGCGCTTTCTTTCGTGAGACGCAAACCGAATTGGGCGTCGTCTCGAGGCGCTTTGCTGTCTCTTTCGCGCTGGCGACTCCCCCTGCGGCCATATCCAGTAGGGTAATCGCCTTTTGTTTTGGCGGCAGTCTTTCAATTTCTTCATTCAGACGACACATGAGCCGTTCTTGCTTCTTTGACATGGGCTTGTCCGATTTTCTTGGGAAAGGGATTTCTCCCTCATCGAAGAGGCGACCTTCTCGATGTTTTCTTCCTCGAAAGATGTTGCACATGCACCTTTTGGAAATGAAGAGCCACCATGCCGAGAGTGGCTGTCGTGACTCGTCATAGGAGTCGATGTAGCGAATGATGCGCAATACGGCCTCATCACGACTTTCGATGATCTCGTGCTCGGAGACATACGTCGTGCGAAGGAGATCTTTGTAGTCAGCCTGGAGTTGACGAAGGACCCAAGATCCGTACCTGCGCATGAGAAGCCACGCTCCTCGGTCGGGGTCTTCTTTCAGAGCTTGGACTATTTCATGGGCTGTTGGGTTTTTCACACCCGTCTCCGTTGCTCCTGCGTCGGGCCACATGGTTGGCATCACGGACTCCGTTGACCGAATTGCATGTTCTACCTGGATAGCGTCCCGATGGTTGTATATACGCAGCTCGATTATCTTGCGGCCCCGAGTTTTTTTTGTGTGATAGGAAAGGGGTTTCTGGGTATGGGGTTACGGCATTTCTGCGAATTCTACATGTCGTCCGGATAAGGAGGCGGTGTATTGGTTTGTAGACGACCCGAGACATGCGAATGCAAGACATCTTCCAGCCACGGTGGATGGGGAGAGAGTGGAGCGCGGTTGTCCTTTGATGGCCGCCTCCTCTCTTTCCTCCTCTATCAATGATGAGCGAACGGGAGTGAGGATTCAGGCGGGAAGATTCCAATATGGCGGGTAGGGGAAGATAGATTCTGGGGCTGCCCGAGGGGCAGCCCCTTCCCTTTCCTCAGGGGTCGTTGTCAATAGGCTAGATTATTTTCCATTTCCTACTTCCCAATTCTCACTTTCCAATTCTTACCCTCTCTGGTCTCCTAGCTTCTCCCGAAGAAGCGGTAACCACCGATACTTCACCTCCTGGCAATGCAGCACTGAATCCAGCTTCGCCGTCTTTTCATCGAAGGGGCCATCTCCCTGATAATAGCCGCAGTAAATCCCGTCGGGCTGGACGAATCGATAGTTCCAGGGAGATCGATCAATTCGGAGCACGTAGGAGTAGGGAGATCCCTTTTCGTACCCAAATGCGTCGTTGTGATCGATGACCTCGGAGTCAAGATCCTGCCGGGTGAAGGCGGAAGAACTCGGTGGATCCGAAACACCCTTGTCCGTATTCACCGTGACCACTAAATCGAGTTTGCCTCCATCGATTTCCGCGCCAACCACAAGGGTTTTTCCCTTTTTGAGGAAGTGGATTTTCCCGAGGACGAACTCATGAAATTTGAATTCGGTGACATTTCTACCGATTCGATTGAGCACATCACTGTTCGTTGCGCTTTCGATGAACTCGTAGCCCCGGTGAACTTCTCCACGGATGTTTTGAAACTCGACAACTGCCCGATGAGTGAGGTGGCAGAAGTTCTTCCCGACCACCTCGGGCAGGCCCCGGGGGCGCATGCTTCGTAAGGAGGCGATGGTTACACTGACGATCCCTTTCCCTTTCCAGAGAACCGGGCGAAATACGGGAGAAAGTAGGCCTCTCAGTCGTTCCGGATCAACGAGGTAGTTCAGGCAAACAAACTCACTCCAGGTGGTCGTCACGGTGAAAGGAAGAGATGGGGACGGCTGTTCGGGAGAAAGCACGTCTCGAATCTGACCCAGGGTTGAGTAAAAGGCTCCAAGGCCTTCGACGGTTATCGTGTAGCCTTGACGGGATGGCTCCAGAAGGCCTCGGCTGGTGAGATCGGAAAGAGCAGCTTCACCTTCTTCTTTGGCAAGCCCCGCCACTTCCTGCAGCTTTGTGAGAGCACTCCCCGGGAAAGAGATTGTCGCAGTCAGTAGCTTCAACGACGGACCCCGAACCGGTGTTTGCGATGTCATCTGTCACTACACCGTTTCGGTGATCTGACCGGATGCGAGAAGCCGGGAGCGTGCGCGAAGATACTGAAGCCCCGGAATGCCGAGACAGACGAGCCAGGTTACGCCAAGAACTGCAAAGCCCCAGGCTGGCCAGAGGGCCAGGAGACCGGCTACGAGAAAGAAAAGCGCGGTGTAGAGAAAGAAACGGCAATCAAGAAGTGCCATGAAGGAAAAGGAGACCGCACCGACCACGGCGAGGTGGGCGGGAATGACGACAAGGGCATCCTCAACGGCAAGGCTGGAAAGATTCACGGCGGTGATGCAAAAGGCAGAGACGTAGAAGGTCACCCCGTTTCCCCAGATGTGACGTTCAACGTAGGTCATGCTTCCACCCATGCGCCGGCGAATCGCCAGGTTGAGACCAAGGGAAGCGACGAGGTAAATCCCCCAGGTAAGGACGTAGGGAGGGAGAGTTCGAGCGCCTTGATCAACCAGGACTTGAGTAGCACCAAAGGCGAGGAGGTCAAGCACACCGGTGATGATCATCACCGCACCCCAGTTCTGGAGCACGGTTTCATCGTGAACTTTGCTCACCACCTCGCGAATCAGATCAAGCGCTTCTTGAGCTTCTTCCCGCTGCATGGTTTTCTCGGCGCTCCTTGGCAGGACGGATTTGTCTGAATCGACGACACGAACGAGCACACTTGTTCCCGGGATCGTACAATTTCTCGGAGAACCAATCACCCCGGGAGTCACTCATGGCAAGAATCGAAGGCATGCTCACCGTTGAAGATCTCAAAATGCGGGTCGAGGCCAAGGAAATCGAGACCGTGCTCGTCATGTTTACCGACCTCTATGGCCGGTTCATGGGAAAAAGATTCGACGCAGATTTCTTCGTCGAAACAGCAGTGAAGTCGGGCACCCACGCCTGTAACTACCTACTCACCGTGGACATGGAGATGGAGCCGGTTTCCGGGTATGATTTTGCCAGCTGGGAAGACGGGTATGGCGACTTTCATCTCGACCCGGATCTTTCCACTCTTCGGGTTGCGAGCTGGCTCCCGAATTCGGCAATTGTGCTCTGCAACTTACGGGACGGCGCCAGTCATGAATTTGTTGCAAACGCGCCTCGCTCCCTCCTTCTTGCCCAGCTCGATCAGCTCCGGACTCTCGACTGCGTAGCTTGCGGCGCCTCCGAGCTGGAATACTATATTTACGAAACCTCCTATCGTGATGTCCATGAGAAGCCAGGGGGCCCGTCCCCGGCAGGGTGGTATCTCGAGGACTACCACATGATGCAGGGGCGTCGCCATGAGAAGCTCAACGGCGCGGTCAGAAAACACCTGAAGCAGTCGGGAATCCCCGTTGAAAACTCAAAGGGAGAATGGGGTCTTGGTCAACACGAGCTGAACATTCAGTATTCTGACGTGTTGGGTATGGCCGATCGACACGCTCTCTACAAGCAGTGCCTGAAAGATGTCGCTGACGAGCTTGAGATGAGCGTCACTTTCATGGCCAAGATCTCCGCCGACCAGGCTGGATCAAGTTGTCACATTCACCTGAGTCTCTGGAAGGAAGGAGAGAATGTGTTTGCGGGGGACCAGAATCTGGGTGGCGTTCACTGCTCGGATCTTTTTCGATGGTTTCTTGGGGGGTGGATAGCCCATGTTCCCGACGTCATGGTTTTCTATGCGCCGACCATCAATTCCTACAAGAGATATCAGTCGGCCTCCTGGGCGCCCACGAGCCTCGCCTGGAGTCTAGACAATCGTACTGCGGGGTTTCGTGTGGTTGGAGCGGGGTCAAGTTTACGCATCGAGTGCCGGATACCCGGCGCGGATTGTAATCCCTATCTCGTCTATGCGGCTTCCCTGGCCTGCGGGCTGGCGGGCATTCGAAACAAGATGGAACCGCCCGATGTTTTCTCCGGGGATGCCTATTCAGCCAAAGATCTTCCGCAGGTTCCCAGGAGTCTCCGGGAGGCGACGCACCTTTTCAAGGAGAGCCGTTTTTCCCGGGATGCGTTCGGTGACGAGGTGGTCGATCACTATGCTCATTTCTTTGCCAAGGAACAGGAAGCGTATGACCAGGCGGTGACCGATTGGGAACGCCGCCGTTACTTCGAGAGAATCTGACCGTGACCCGGAATTGCCCCAGCGATCGACCTAGAATCGGGATCCCCACCTACGGGCAAAACGAAGAGAATCGCTTCACTCTTCCCCGAGCCTATGTGGACTCCGTGCGAAGAGCAGGAGGGATTCCCTTCCTGATTCCTCCGGGTGATTCTGACCCTCGCGCCTATCTCTCTTTCATCGACGGGCTGGTCCTCACCGGTGGCGGAGATATTGATCCTCGCCATTATGGGGGCAAGAGTCATGAGTCGATTTATCTGATCGATGCGGAACGAGACACGGCCGAGTTTGACTTCATTCGGCGGGCGATCGATTTGAGGATGCCGACACTTTGCATTTGCCGCGGGGCTCAGGTCTTGAATGTGGCTCTTGGTGGAACACTGCACGAGCATCTACCCGATGTGGTCAACGAGGAAATCCTCCACCGGGCGCCGCCCATGGAGCCCACACCTCATGACGTCAAAATCGAGAGCGGTTGCCGCCTGGCAAAGATTCTTGGTGAGTCGGAGTTCTCCGTAGCTTCCTGGCATCATCAGGCGGTTCGTCGCACCGCACCCGGGTTGGAGGTGGTCGGCCATGCCCCGGATGGGGTGATCGAGGCGGTCGAAATGCCGGATCATCCCTGGCTACACGGCGTTCAGTGGCATCCAGAACTCACCGCGGATCGGGATCCAGTTCAGCAAAGATTGTTCGACGCACTCATCAAGGCAACGCAAGAAACTCGAAAGTAGCATCGCCGGGAATTTCTGAAGGGAGGGATCATGAGGTTGAAGGAAAAGGTCGCCATCATTACGGGTGGTGCTGGCGGAATCGGCAGGGAGACCGCGCTTCTGTTCGCCGCCGAGGGTGCCAAGGTTATCGTTGTCGATGTGAACGAAGAGGAAGGAATGGAGACCGTGGATCTTCTGGCTGCCGCCGGAGGAGCGGGCCAGTTCGTCAGGGCGGACGTGTCAAACGCCTCCGATTGCAAGAACATGGTAAGCCGTGCGGAAGAAGAGTTTGGCCGCCTCGACATTCTTTTCAACAACGCAGGAATCATGCATCCGAAAGATGATGATGCGGTGAATACCGAAGAAGATGTTTGGGACCTGACCATGCGCGTCAACTTGAAAGGGGTCTACCTCGGTTGCAAGTATGGTGTTCCGGCTTTGCGAAGAGCAGGAGGTGGCATCATCGTCAACACCGCCTCGTTTGTGGCCCTTCTTGGCGCCGCGACTCCCCAGCTTGCCTACACTGCGAGCAAGGGTGGCGTCCTTGCTCTGACCCGTGAACTGGCGGTTGTCCACGCTCGAGAGAACATTCGGGTGAACGCTCTTTGCCCGGGCCCCCTTCGAACCGAGCTCCTCATGAAGTTTCTTGATACGGAAGAAAAGAAACAGCGTCGGCTTGTTCACGTTCCAATGGGCCGATTTGGCGAGGCGAAGGAAATGGCTCAAGCCGCACTCTATCTCTGTTCTGAAGAGTCGTCATTCGTCACGGGAACCAGCTTCAATGTGGATGGCGGCATCACCGCGGCTTACGTTACTCCTGAATAAAGGATTGAACGAATGAGGAGCTTCCATGTCTCGTAACGACGGCGACCTGATCGTCACCAACCCGTTTGATCAATCAACGGTTTGCGAGATCCCCTTTGATGACGAGGGGTCCGTCAAGAGGAAAGTAGCCGCGGCCCGTGTGGCTTCTTCCCGGTGGAAGGAATGGGATCTATCCCGTCGGATCCGGACGGTGGAGTCAGGGCTTTTAAAGCTCCGCAATTCCTCAGAAGATCTAGCCCGAACTGTTGCCCTTCAGATGGGAAAACCGATCACCCAGGCTCGGGGAGAGGTGGCCACCTTTTTTGATCGAGCAGAGCATATGATCTCGATCTGCGAAGATGCCCTTGCTCCCGAGGTCCTGCCGGAAAGAACCGGGTTCTATCGGCGCATTGACCGGGTTCCTCATGGAGTTATCTTCGAGATGGCGGCGTGGAACTACCCCCTCATCATCCCTGTGAACGTGATCATTCCCGCACTTCTATCCGGGAATGTTGTCTTGCTGAAGCACAGTCCACTCACCCCTTTGTGCGGCCAGGCGCTTCAAGATGGATTCTCCGATCTTGAGATCCCGAACCTTGTCACCAATTTGATCATGACTCATGAGTCAACGGGCAGGCTCCTCAAGAGTCCCGAGATCGACCACGTTTGCTTCACCGGGTCGGTTTCCACCGGGCACCTTGTTTACCAGACGGTTGCCTCCGGGCCACGATTCGTAGACGTTAACCTCGAACTCGGCGGAAAGGACCCCGCCTATGTCGCTTCCGATGCTGACCTTGAAATGTCGGTGGCGGGGATCGTTGATGGTGCCTGCTACAATGCCGGCCAGTCGTGTTGCGCCGTGGAGAGGGTGTACGTCCATAAGAAGAACTACCGTGATTTCTTGGAACGGGCAAAAGAACTCCTCAAGGGGTATGAGCTTGGCGATCCGTTGAAGGAATCAACCTCGATGGGTCCTTTGGCTCAAAGGCCTGGCCTTGATTTTTTGACGGCCCAGGTCGGGGAAGCCAAGAGTCGAGGCGCTCGCTTGTTGCTGGGAGGGAAAGCGTGTCTCGAGCCGGGGAATTTTTTCTTGCCGACTCTCCTTGCCGATGTACCGCAGGAAGCACGAATCATGCAGGAAGAGAGCTTTGGTCCCCTCTTGCCGGTTTCACAGGTATCCAGCGACGAGGAAGCTCTCGCCTTGATGCAAGATTCCCGGTTCGGGCTCACCGCGTCGATCTGGACTCGCGATCAGGCTCGGGCGGAACAGCTGGGTTTGAAGCTGGACGTAGGAACGGTGTTTCAAAATCGCTGCGACTTTTTGGATCCAGCTCTTCCGTGGTCAGGAGTCAAAGATAGCGGTAAAGGATCGTCGCTCTCCGGGTTGGGTTTCTTCCACCTCACCCGTCCAAAAAGCATCCACTTCCGAAAATAGAAGAGCCCTCACGTTTGCGAATCAAGCGGTCAGCCCCGTCGAATCACGGCGGAGGGTCGCATCCGTGCCGCGCGGTAGGCTGGCCAGGAGCCACCAATGATCCCCAGCAACATGGCGAACAGCACCGCGTTTCCGAGAATGGTCGGGGTGACCTGAAATGCGAAGGCAATCTCGGTAAAGGTGTCGAAGTTCGTGGTGCCGGTTTCGATTCCTGAAAGAGGAAGCACAAGGAGGCAGCCAACAGCGCCGCCGATCAAACCGAGAAGCATGGCTTCCATCAGAAAGGAAAGAAAGACCGACCAGGGACGAAACCCCAACGCCAGCAAGATGCCGATCTCTTTTGTGCGGGAACTGAGTGCGGCAAGCATCGTATTCGTGCCGGTAAAGATTGCCGCGATCCCCATGACGCCTCCAAGAACATAGGCGAGGACATTGAGAATGCCGGAAAGGAAGCCGGTCTGGGTGCTGAGGTATTCCTTTTCGGAGAGAACCTTGGCGGGAACTTCCTTGTGGTTTTCAAGCCGCGCGCTGAGGGCGGCAATGTCGACGCCGGGCTTGAGGGTCGCGATGACTCGACTGTAGATACGACGTTTCAGTGCTTCCTGGAGGCGATCCGCATCGCCCCAGATTTCGGAATTGAACGGGCCATCGTAATCAAAGACGCCCACCACCCGAAAGGGCGTGGTGTTCAACACGATCACGTCATCTTGTGCCGCACCCAGGATTCTTCCCAGGAGTTTTCGTCCAACGATGATCTCGTCGGTTCCTGCTTCGAAACGGCGACCTGACTCGAGGGTGAGAAGGTCGCCGGTAATGTCAAAGGACTTTGTCTGGACTCCTCGAATCGGGACGTTGGTTTCGCCTCCATCGACCTTGGGCATACGGACCGCAAGGAAGAGTTCGCCCGATGCCAGCGGTAGTCCGTCTGGTCCTGAAGCGATCTCGGGAAGAGTTTTCATCAGAATGTCCGCACGATCCCGGGTGAATGCGCTTTCGCCCTCCGATCCCGCTCCGGGACGCAGGAACACCGCGACTCCTTCCCGTCCACTTTCGTCAAAGAGACTCAGGAAACCCTTCTGCAACGATTGGATCCCGGCAAGAACCGCAACCGTGGCTCCGATCGAGATGACCGTCAGGATCGTCGTGGCTCGGCGAACCAGAAGGCTTCGGAAGTTGTATCGCAAAGGAGGCAGTTTCATGAATTATCCCTCCGCTCGAAAGGCTTGGATCGGACGAAGTCGAGCAGCCTGCCATGCGGGTACCAAGGAGGCGATTGCTCCCACCCCGATTGCAATGATCAGGGCAACGGTTGCGGTATGGGAGGTCACGTCATAGCCAGGGACCGTCGTTCCCATGACTTGCTGGAAAATGGGTGCTGTCACCTTGGCAATGCCCACGCCTAGAATTCCGCCCGCGACGGAGAGTAGAAGCGCTTCTGCAACCAGGAGGCAGGCCGCCGCTCGGTCCTGGAAGCCAAGTGCCTTCAGGATTCCGAAGTCCTGGGTGCGTTCTCGGGCCGCCATCATCATGGTGTTGATCACGGCAAGGAGGATGGCAAAGAGAACGGCGCCGCCAATGGATCCCATGAGGGTGGGGACGCTTCCGAGCATGGTAACGAACTGTCGCTGAAACTCGGCTTCGGTTGTGGTTTGGACTCGCTGTGGTCCTGCCGAAAACTCGTTATCGATGGAGCGCTGAACGTCTTCGGTCTTGGTACCCTCTTCCAATCGCACTACAAAAAGCCCTACCCCTGGATCTGCGATGACCGTCCCGGTATCCATGCTTTCTTCGAGGTAGTCGAAGTGAAAAAACATGGTGTTATTGTCGACGTTTGCGCTGTTGGACTCGTAGATGCCCGCGATCTGAAACTCCCAGGCCTCTCCCCCCGCTCGGGGAAAGATCGCTCCGAGGAGAGGCAAAGTTTTTCCCACTCCGAGTTCGGGAAACCGCTGGGCGAGGTTTTTCCCGATGATGCATCCGGTGCGAAGTCGTTGAAACTCCTCATCCGAGCCTTCGATCATCTCGATTTCCGGATAGGTGGTGAGGAGCGTTTCGTGATCAACGGCGAACTGTGCAAAGAAATTGGATCGATCCTGATAGATGCCGCCGAACCACTGCCATTTACAGGTTTCGACAACACCCTCGACGGCTTCAATCTTTGGCTGATAAGAAAGCGGTAGGTTCACATAGAGTGAAACCGCCGACTGCACGATCACCCGGCTTGACGAAGACGAGGCGACTCCGGCGTTCAGCGCAGTGACCACCGAGTAAAGAAAGCAAAGCAGAAAGACCGCAACGGTGAGAGATCCGAGGGTCAGGAAAGATCGAAGTGGGTGAGCTCTCAGGTACCGGGGGACGAGTTTCCAGGGAATCATGTTGTTCCTCCGGAAGGACTGTTTGCGGCCTTCGCTCCTGGATTGTCCAGGTTGGAAACGAGTCGACCCTTATCCAGGTTGATGATCTTTTTGGCTCTTTCAGCTGCAACGGCATCGTGGGTCACCATGAGGACCGTTTTCTCGAATTCCTCGTGGAGACGAGCCATGAGGTCGAGGACCGCATCGGCAGAATCCCGGTCGAGATCCCCGGTGGGCTCGTCAGCGAGGATCACGGTGGGGTCGACGGCAAGGGCTCTCGCAATCGCGACCCTCTGTTCCTGGCCACCTGAAAGCTGTCCTGGCCGGTGCTTTGCTCGGTCGGCCAGCCCGACGAGATCGAGGGCGTGTCTGGCGTGTTCCCGTCGCTCCTTTCGAGAAAGAGGAGTGAGCAGGAGGGGGAGCTCCACGTTCTCAAGGGCGGTAAGGGGTTTCAGCAGGTTGAATCCCTGGAAGATGAACCCGATGTGATCGGCGCGAAAGGATGCAAGCTCGGCGTTTGAA
Organism: Planctomycetota bacterium; assembly: GCA_029260825.1. GTDB lineage: Bacteria > Planctomycetota > JACOTG01 > JACOTG01 > JAJDCM01 > JAJDCM01. The sequence goes on from JAJDCM010000067.1 coordinate 16,266, forward strand.
AGAGAGCTGATGTCGAGGCCGGCTACATGGAGAGTACCGGAATCGGGTTGATCAAGACCTCCAACCAGGTTCAGCAGGGTTGTTTTGCCCGAGCCGGACGGGCCCATCAAGGCATAGAAGCTTCCGGATTGCATTTCCAGAGAAAGTCGATCAAGAACTCGAAGTTCTTCGCCTCCCTTTCGGTAGGTCTTGATGACTCCGTCAAGAACAATGCTGGAGTCGCTCATAGAATCAGTCCTCCTGGACTCTCACACGATCGTTGTTCTGTAAATAGGCCGGTGGGGCCACCACGACGGCTTCACCCTCCGCGAGTCCGGTTTCTACCGGAACCCGTCCTCCCCGCTGTTCACCGAATTTCGCTGCGCGAAAGCTAACACGATCTCGTTCGATCACGAAGACGCCGTCCTCGCCATTGATGCGAACCACCGCTTCGGCGGGCACCAGGATGTCTTGGTGGTCAGGAGTTGGAGTCGTTTCCGAGCTGGCTTTTTTCTCCAGGAACACCACCCGGACTCCCATCTCGGGGCGCAGGTACTTGTCGGGTTTGTCGAAACGGATCCGGACCTCGACGGTCGCTTTTTGCCGGTTGGCGGTGGGCCAGATTCGCGAGACGGCTCCGGCATAGGGCCGATCCGGAAAAGCGTCGAGAAATATCCGGGCCGGACCACCGTCTGCGACCGCAGAAAGACTTGTCTCCGGCACGTCGGCTTGAACCTCAAGAGAGGCGAAATCGACCATGGTGCAAACGGATCCGCGAGCGGTCGAACCTCCCTGCGAATTCGGGGAGACGACCTCGCCGACCTCGGCATTTTTCAGCACGACGATTCCATCAAACGGGGCACGAACCTCGGTCTTCTCGAGGGTGGCACTGGCCTGGTCTCGTTGAGCTCTTGCCGATTCGACCCTGGCATTGGCGACCTGGAGTTCGGCCGCCGCCACGAATACCTGTTGTTCGGCGGTAGCGACACTCGAGGTCGCGGCCAGGAGGCGAGCGGTGAAGGAGCGAAGGCGAGCTGCCGTTTCATCCCGCTCTTTCTTTCGAAGATCCAGCTCTTGCTTGGTTGAGATTCCCTGTCTGGCGAGACCTGTGACCCGATCGAGTTCGGCGCTTGCGTGTGCTTGTGCCGCCTCGGCTTCGGAAACGTCGGCGCGGGCGGCTTCCTCATTTTTTTCGATGCGGATCCGGTCGAGTTTTGAGGCTTCGAGGTCGGCTTTTGCTCTTTCGGACGAAGCCAGTGCCACCAGGATTTCTGCTTCGGCCCGGGTCTTTGCGGCTTCGTACTCCTTGGAATAGAGCCTTGCCACAACGTCTCCCTTCTTGACCACCGAGCCTTCGATGACATTGAGTTCCACGATGCGGCCGGGGGTGTCGGCAGAGAGGGCGGCCCTTCGAGAGGCCACGATGTATCCGTTGGCGGATTTCCCCTGGACGGCTCCAGCAGATGCTGGGTGGGGCCTTTCGGCTCGAGCCGTGCGCACATGGGGAAGTCGCATCTGATCCACAAAGCTCTGAATCCGTGGCCAGAAGACATACCCGCCTCCGAGTACCAAGATGAGGACTAGCCAGAGGCCGAGTCCGCCCGGGACACCTCGTCTTGGAGAGGCCTTCTTGTTTCGGTCGATTCGAAGTTTTTGAAGTTCGCTCATGAAGGTTCTTTGGAGGTACTGCCGGTTATCGGGAAGGGTGGCGGATCGTCAGAAGTTGATTCGTGTAGACATGGTGGAGGGTCGTTTCCATCGTGTCAAGCCACCGAACTTTGACCTCGTTCACTCGGTGGGCACGGCCGACCCCAAAATGAGCGACGGCGGGATTCTGGGAGACGTAGTTGGATCCGGCGCGGAGTTCTCGCATCTGGGAGCGGCCTTGATGGGTAACGGTAATCCGGGCGCCGATTCCCTCGGTGTTGAGGCTTCGGCCGAGAAGACGAATCCGAAGAAAACGATTTCGATGGATGGAGTCGTTTCGGTAGAGACGTGGGGTTTGACCATTATTGGCGATGAAGAGATCGAGGTCTCCGTCACGATCATAGTCGAAAGCCACGACGCCCCGGCCTTGACCGGGATCTCGAATCCCGCAGATACGGGCGCTTTCGCGAAACGTGCCGTCTCCATTTCCAAGGAAGAGGCGAGTTGGGTCCTGGATGAACTGGGCCGCGGCATCGCCGGGATCGACCCCGAAGCCGTTGACATGAAAGAGGTCGAGATGGCCGTCGTTGTTCAGATCGGCAAAGGTGCTTCCCCAGCCCCAGAAGCCGTGTCTCAGTCCCGATTCCTCGGTTTTGTCTTCGAAGATCCCGTTGCCGGTATTGCGATAGAGTCGATTACCGGTGACTCCCCAGTTTCCCTCCGCGATGCCGTCCGGGTCGTAGATACTGGAAACGAACCAGTCGAGGTCGCCATCACCGTCATAATCTCCGATGGCGGCTCCCATTCCGTTTTCGTCATCGATCGTCGAGTCGCTGATATCCCGGAAGGTGAGATCTCGTTGGTTGAGGAAGACTTTGCTTGTGCCGAAATCTCCGACCACCAGGATATCGGGAAACCCATCATTGTTGATGTCGGCGAAGTTGGGGGTGAAGGAGTAGTCTCCCAGGAAGGGATAGCTCGGAGCGATTCCAGTAGCATCGCTTACGTTCGTGAAGTTGACCCCGCCGTTATTTCTCCATAAATGTTCGGACTGAGTTGCTCGGGTAGACCAGTGGGCAGCGAAGAAATCAAGGTCTCCGTCGATGTCGTAGTCTCCGAACGCGGTGGAAAAGGTCTGGGCAGCTGGATGAAATACGAGACCGGAGTTCAGCGTTACGTTCTCGAAGGTGAGGTCTCCCCGATTGCGATAGAGGCGGGGGGCGGTTCCGTCTATCCCTCCCACGAAAAGATCCAGGTGGGTGTCTCCATCGTAATCGACGAAGACCGGGCCGCACCCTTGAACGCTTCCCGAGGCGACGTTGGCTTCTTCTGCCACTTCCTCGAAGGTTCCGTCACCTCGGTTGCGATAAAGCAGGTTGCCCCCGATGTCACCTCGAACGAGAAAAAGATCGGGGAAACCGTCCTGGTCATAGTCTCCGGCGGCAACTCCACCGGCCGCTAGCTCCGGTTCGCTGACCGAGCCCGTGTAGCCGTGAGAAATGATGAATCCGGCGCCCTTTGTCACGTCGGTGAATTGAACCTGGCCAACCTCGATTTTCTGAGGTTGCGCATTCAGGGGGTAGGAGCACAGCAGGACGGTGAGTGTGATGAGGAGAGTTTTCATTGGGTTCTTGCCCTGGAGGATTCGATTTTTCATTCTATTGCTGTTTCTCTGAAGGTTCAAGGGCAGCACAAATTGCGGCAAGGTCACCGGTCTCAGCCTCGAGCTTGGCGGGAACAAGACGAACGCGGGATGCGGACGCCGGATGACACGCCCGGTTGATCTCCTCTCGCGCGGGAGGAAGGATGAGGTCGGCGTGAATGCGTCCAATGGTTCCAACGACGATGATGTCCGGGTTCAGGACATCAACGATCCATGAGGAGAACATCCCGAGTTTCTCTCCCACTTCGCGAAAGACATCGCGGGCAATCCGATCTCCGTTGACGGCGGCAGCACCCACATCTTCGGCGTTGACGAGTCGATAGTCTTTTCCGAGATGAAAGAGCTTGCTGTCTTCTTCGGTGTGAATCGCTTGAGTAAGCTTCAGGACAGCGAGCTGGGCAAGACCGGGTCCGCTGCAAAAGCCTTCAAGGGATCCTCGGCGCGAAAATCCCACGGGACCGTCCGGAGAAACAGGAAGGTGGCCCACTTCACCTGCCATGTCATCGGGCCCTTCGTGGAGTCTCCCGCCAATAATGAGTCCTGCTCCCATTCCCGTACTCATGGTGAAGAAGACGAGAGTCTCAGCCCCCTTGCCGGCACCGAAGCGCCATTCCGCCAGGGCGGAGGCGTTGGCGTCGTTCATCAGGCGCACCGGGTGGCCAAGTCGACTTTCCAGGGCTTGCACGATGGAAAAACCATGCCAGGTGGGCATGTTGGGGGGATTGATGAAATGCCCAGCGCGGGAAGAAAGTGGGCCGGGAGCACTGACGCCGACACCAGCGATCTTCTGGCAATCCGGGTTGCGCTCAAGAAGGAGGGAAGCCACGTTTGCGATCTTGTCGCAAGCTGGGTCCGGACCGTGGGCCGGGTTGGTCGGAAATCGTTCCCTGTCGAGGATTTTTCCTTCCGAGGTTCCTAAACAGACGGAGATCTTTGTTCCGCCGATGTCGATGCCGAGAAAGGGAAAGGTTGAGTCGCTCAATGAGAATCCTCATCTGGTGGGACGCTGTCGCTTTGATCTTACGATCGATCGGGAGGATCGTGGAGAGACGATCTTGCCAGGAATGCTTGATATTATGAGGTGCCTGAGTGGAAGTCGTTATGAATTAGCTGATTACGGATTATTTGTGAAGGAGATGTTCCCGCGACACGATCTTCCACTTCTTGCGGCTTTGCGCACCGATCTGCTATCGTTGAGACGTCCCCGCGCTAACTTTGGAACTGCACCACCCGCGAACGAGGAGGGTTATCATGGCTCGATCTTTGGTTTTCCTGATTGTGCTTCTGGGTTTGGTTTTCCCCGCTACCGCGCAGTCATTGAATATCGATGTTGGTGATCCTGGTTCTGAGCCTCCTTCCAGCTACGCTGCTGCCGGACTCCCCGGAGTCTGGAACAGTGTCACCGGCGCTCATATCACTCCGTTTACCCCGGGCCCGACTCCCCAGGATGACATTCTGGTCGATCTGGATGGCAACTTGACGAATGTTGGTTTCCATCAATTTGGTGGAATGGACATGGTGACGGCTAACGATCCCAGTGTTACGGGAGCCGATGCTGAGCTGCTGAACGACTACCTGGCGACTCACAGTGGGTCGCTTGAAAACTGCATGTACCTGAACGGCTTGCAGAATGGGATGTACGAGGTCATCACCTATGCCTGGATGCCCAACTTTCCTCTCGTAACCCAGAAGGTGCGATTCGACTTTGTCGGTGGTTGTGTTCTTGTGGGCGGAAGCTTCAACGGGCACGCTGAAGGCATTACCTATTCTGTCCATCTGATTCAGGTCACCAGCGGGAGAATTGGCCTTCACTCGGGTATTCCTGCGGGAGGCGACCTGGGAATCGGAGCTGCTTTCAACGGAATGCAAGTTCGACTTCTCGGGGAAGACCCGATTCAGGATTGTGGAGTCGGAGCCGTGAACGCCGGTTGCGGCGCGATCGAAGACGTGCTGCTCGTGAACGGTGAAAATGGTGGGGGTGATCGGACTCTTACGATCACCCCGACAACTCCTCTTAGCATTTCTGTGCAAGAGCCGACCAACCGGATCGGAGACCTGGCGCCTTCACGGGCCTGTATCTACGCCTGGGGCGGCGAGCCGGGAAGTGGCGACATTGTTACGGTTCCGCTGGGTCTTGGAAACATGTGCTTTGGCCCGTTCATCATCGCCACGAAGAATGCAGTTCGTACCTGGAATGCGCTTGGAAGCCCCAACAAGCTCGGAGTGCATAACGGACCGGGTTCCATGCCGGTGATTGCCGATGGCGCCGTCCGTCAGCTTCTGAACCTTCCCTTTGGCGCCCAGCAGACCGCGACCATCACGTTTCAAGGCATCATCGAGGACGATTGCAGTCAGGGCAGCGTTTCCTTGAGCGTGACCAATGGATTCGTGGTGAGAATTCAATGACCCGCCTTCGCTCTTCGAGCTTCGGCGGGTTGCTCCCGCCGAAGGAACAGAGAGAAGCAGCAATCGTGGATCCAGACCGCCCTCTAAAAAGAATCGCGGCTCGGAAGTTGTGTCCCGAGCCGCGAGATTAGACTCACTTCACGATTAAGGCGGGCCTCAGACCTACAACCGTTCCCCCAATCGATCCAGGGGCTTTGCTGTCAGGAAGTAGTTCCGATTACAAAGAAACTTGGAGAAGATCGGTGGGCGATGATCGTTGTAGATGTGCCCAAGTGCATGGGTGGCCGCCGACTTCATTTCCGGTGACGTATCTTCGTCTCGCATCAAGTCGAGCAAATAGGAAGCAGGCGCCAGAGTTGGACTCGAACCCAGGCTTGCGATGAGTTTGGCCTGGATGTCCGGGTGGTCTTCGGCAGCGATGGTCTTGACCACCGATTCGATGGAGTTGGACGTACCAAGGAGAGCTAAGCCAACGGCTGCAGCTGTTCTCAACTCCTGGGGTTCCTGAGGCTTCACGACCAGTTTTGCCAGCCTTGTTGCCGATGCATGGTCTCGAAGTATCCCCAGGCTGATTGCCGAGTAGTGTCGCATGACCAGGGGGTTTTGCCTGGCCAGGAGTGTTTGAAGTCGTCGTCGAGTTGAAGAGCTGGCCTCTCCGAGGAGGGCGAGGGAAACGCAGGCGGAGGCTCGAACTTTATCCGCCTCGTGAGAATCGGTCAGAAGCCGAATCATGTCTTTTTCTGCATCGCGCGCTCCAGAAATCCCAAGAGCAAGTAGGACCGCTGCCCGGTGCTGCCCCTGGGCGTCGCGCGACAGCAAGCGAAGGCTGTGAATGTTTTCAGCCCCTCCGATGCGTCCAAGTGACAGGGCGGCAAACGCTTTGATGTTGTGATGATTGCCTGTCTTGCTCTTTTCTCGAAGGATCGTTGAGACTTTCTTTCGCGCCTTTGCGAGGTCTTTTTTGTCCCATCCAACGTCTTCAGCCTTTTCGCCCGTGAGGCGTCCTGTTCCATCGAGGAGGCCGCCAAGGCCGATGATTGCCGCCCAGCGGACGTGTTGATCTCGAGAATGAAGCTGGGAGAGGAAAAGGTCGGTCAGCGCAGGATCGCAAGTAATCGAAAGAGCGCTGAGGAGGTGGCTCTTTCTGAAGACGGAGCCTTCTTGAATCACCTGACTCTTCAGAAACTCTGTGGCATAGGTTCCTCGCATGCTGCCGAGGGCCATTGCCGCGGTGGAGCGAAGTTCATCGTGTGCGCCCGAGTTGGAGACCAGGGCCATCAAGAATTCAACCGTGTCGCGGTCGGTTTCCCCGAGTACTCCAAGAGCTGCCGCTCCGATGCCGCGAGTTTCAAGAGAGAGGGTCTTGTCTCGCACGACCTGCTGGAGAATTCCGATGGCTGCCGATTGCTTGGTATGAGCCAGGCCCATGGAAAGGGCTTGCATGAGTTCAGAATCGAGCGAATTTGATTTGCGTGTGACGACTCGCCACAGGGAATGAAATGCTCGCTCGTCCCCGATGCGACCCAGCGTCAGGGCTGCATCTTCTCGGATGACTGGATCTTCCGAGTTGGAGAGAGTCATGTTGAGAAGATCGATGACGTCTTCGAGATTTCCCGCGGGCTCGAACTGGGAGGAAGCGCCTCGGGTAGCTTGAACCCGACTTCGATGGGAGCCGTAGAGGAATAGATCTTCATGGTTGTTCCACCAGCTTTGCCAGTCGAATCCCTGGCTGGATCTTTTGGCCACACCTTTTCGTGCCGCACTTCTCGTGATGCCGCCACGAGGGACACGGGGAGAGCCAGTTGTGCCTCCACCCGGGCCACGGCCAGGAGTAACCCCGCCGCCGGGTCGATTTGTTGGCCGAGGATCCGTGGGGAACGACGGTGTCGGACTCGGATTCGGAGTCGGGGTGGGAGAGGTTCCAGGAGTTCTACTTGTACGCGGCGCGACCGTGCCGCCTGGTTTGTATTTGGGGGGTCACGGAGCGGCCATCGTCTGGGCGCAAAAGAGTAATGGGGCTGCGGTGCAAGTAAGGAGGGTGAGCCAGATCGATGTGCGTTGCATGATTCGATTCCTTAATATTGGGGAGCAACCTCAGTGGATTCTATCAGATTCCGGTGGTCTACCGCGGTCAAGAATCGCAATCGATGTGCCAGGAACCGCGTAGTGGAGGTGTTTGTCTAAGTCTAATCATGTAAGTGGATTAACGTTTTTGGTTGAATTCGAGCGGTGGCGCACGGTGAACGGATACGTGCAAGAGGCGTCCCAAAAGGGGCAGGTTCCCGATCTTTTCAGTCAAGAAGATGGGCCTCAAACCAGGCGATGGTTGCCTTCTGGGCCTCATCCCGGGCCGCGCCACGAAAGCCATGCCCGGCCCCGGCGAGAGAGATGAAGCTCGTCACCACATTGGCATCCTCGAGCAGCTTGTGAATGTCTTTGCTGTTGCTGATCGGGACCAGGGTGTCCGCGTCTCCATGGATGAGCAAGGTCGGGGGGTCGTCGTCCGAAACGAAGAGAATCGGAGAAACGGTCTTGGCCAGCTCGGGATTGAAATCAAGAGCTGGAAATCGCTTGCTTTGCCCGACGATCTGGCGGAGGTCTACGGGAGGAAAGTGGGCAACGATTGCTGCGATCCGGTTCTTTTTTGAGTCGCCCGGTCTGTAGTCGAGCCCCACCATCAGGGACAGATGGCCACCGGCACTTCCTCCGTAGACTCCAAGCCGGGCCGGGTCCACGCCATAGTCGCTTGCGTGTTCTCCGACAAATTTGACTGCCTGGCGCACATCTTGAACAGCATCGGGAACTTTGAAGATCGGGCTGCTGCCATGACGAACAAGAAAAACGGTGAAGCCCCTGGACAGAACTTCCGTGAACTGAGGCAGGATGAATGCGGGTGGAAACCACTTCGAGATCCATCCGCCGCTCATCATGAAGAGAAGTCCGGCTTTGTTCCCGGGTACGGAAGGTTGCAGAACGTCGAGAGTGAGAGCCATTCCGTGCTTGTGCCCATACACAACATCAGGAATGACATTCGGTTTTTTTGCCTCTTCTTGTGTGCTGGTCTTTGCGAGGGTGGTTGGCGCAATGAGGAGGGAAAACAGGATTCCAAGAGCGAGAAAAGATCGATACGATTTCATGGATTCAGTCCTTGATGAGTCGAAGATAGTCGAGCCCAAGCATGTGGCGAGGGATGGCTTTTTCGTTGGATCCGGTGAGGCGTGATGCCAGCCAGGAGAGATCGATCATCTCCCGAAGCATTTGTTCGTACTCGATTCGACGGGGGCTGGAGGTTTCTCTTCCTCTGGAATCGGTAGGAGCGAGGATGAAGAGAATGGCAACGACCAGCAACCGTGCGACGTTTCTCATCGCGCTATGACCTGACCGGGAAGGTAGGAGGCCTTGACGGCCTCGATGAGGGATGGTGTTTTCTTGGCTACGTACTCGTCCTTGTGTTTCTTGTAGAGGTCGATTTTCTCGGCCGTTGTCATGGCAGCCTTTCGTTTCTATCTTTTGAGGTTGAGTACGGGCCAGAGCCGAAATGGCTTGTTCTTGGCAAGAAGCACTTTATCAGCAGACAACCAGGCTGGGAAGCTTGCAGAGATCAAGAAAACCTTCCCTGGGAAGGCGGGAATTTGGAGCCAATCATGAGTTCGACACTACTCATCATAGGGCCTTTAGTGGTTGACAATATCTACGAGGGGGAAAGGGAGGATTTTGAGCCGATTCCCGGGGGCAATGCGGTCATCGCTGGTGCTGCTGCGTCCAGGTTTGGCTTGAAAGTGACTCTTCTTGGTCAGTGTGGGAATGACCGGGCAGGAGAAAGTTTGACTTCAAAGCTCCAGGAGCACCACGTGGACACCCGCTTTCTACTCTCTTCCCGGGGAGAATCGAAAGTGTGTTCGATCCGGATCGATCGGGAGGGAGAGTGGCATCGAGGCTGGGTGGGAGATGCGGTCCTCTACCTGGTGCCGGGTCACGGCTCCTTTTCTACGAACTATGACCGGCTGCACATCGCGGGAGCCAATTCAATGGCACGGACCGTGCCTCATATCTGTGAAGAACTCGTTCGTCGTTTTCGCGATGCGGGAAAGAAGGTCAGCTTCGGTCTCAACCGGGTCAGCCAAGATGAGAGGGAGGCTCTCCATGGCTGGATGGAAGAAAAAGACATCGTCTTCATGAATGATGTCGAGTTTTGTGAGTTGACAGGGTCTTGTTCTGACGATTCTGGTGGGTACGCCGGGGCCATCCTGGCCTCTCGATACGGCTGCGGGGTCATCACCTGCGGTTCCAATGGTGCGGTGGCGCGAAATGGTTTGAAGTTGTTTTCGTGCAGCAGTCCACAAGTCACGGTCCGGAGCACGGTAGGAGCGGGTGATGTTTTTTCAGGGGTCTTTCTCGCTCGAGTCGATCAAGGAGCATCGACGGAGGAGGCTCTCCGGGAGGCGGTTCGGTGTGCCAGCGAATCATGTGAGTCACACCTGTGGGATGACTGGCTTCCCAGGGAGACCAGCCTTCCGGAGTAATTTAAATTATCTGTTACGGGTAGCCTTCGGGTGACTCAACTACGCTTTTTGAGCGTGCCGAAGATGGCCGACCTCGATCTTCTTGAGACTCCGTTTGAAGATCTTGTTGAACGTTGAAGATTGTCCCTTGCCCAAAATCGCTTGCCGGATGTATTCCATGAACTTGTCGTGATACTTCCCGTCGCCTTTTAGCAGGTAGTGAAACAACGTGTAGCCCTGGCCATATTTGAGGTTTTGTTTCGAGGAAGCGAGGTAATCCGCTTCTTCGAAGTTCAAGATCCGGGTGATGGAAAACGGATCTCGGGTTTCGGCGACGGCTCGAAAGCGAGTGATGGATGTGCGAGCTGGCTCGAGCTGCGGTTTACCCGGGTTGGTCGAGACGATGATCGTTCCCATGTGATCGGCCCAGGCTTCATCGAGCCAGGCAGGAAACTTGCCGCGGGATCCGGTCGCTCTTTCGACCAGATTATGGAAGAGGCCTTGCGTTGCTTCCTTGAACAGATCGAGAGGAACCCCATCTTCAACGTATGTGTAGAGGATGTTCTCTTTGTCATTGAAGAAGGGGCCGGCGTGGGTTCCTTGAGAGGGGAACGACTCGTCGTCTTTGTAGACGTAGACTTCAATAGGATCGGTGAGCTGGGGGAGAGAGGTTTCCTGTTCGAAAAGCTGATAGAAGTACATATAGAACGCTTCTAATTCGAAGAGGGTGTCCAGAGTTCGGCGCAGACTATGATTACAGCGGACGCTGAAATGCTCGGAGCGAAGTCGCCAGGCTTTGGACCAGTCGGAATGGGCCGCATCCAGTTTGTCGATGGGAATCCACGAACCGTGAGCTTTTGCCTTCCACTCCTCCCCGGTTTTGTGGTGGGAGAGTTTCTCGTTTGCCAGGTCGTTTTGCTGATCGAGAAGAAGGACCGACCAGTAGAAGAGTTGTTCTTCGTGAGGGAGCCTTGATTTTCGACTGAATTCGGCAAGAGAAAGAAG
>JAJDCM010000068.1 GCA_029260825.1 Planctomycetota bacterium
GCCTTACGTCGTTTAGGACTTGTGAGCCTCATGGATGAGTATCGAAGACTGGCGTGTTCCTCGTGAACCGCCGTATACGGAACCGTACGTACGGTGGTGTAGGAGCTGGGAGGGGGCGACCCCTCCCGGCTACCTGATGCCTTGAACCAGGTGTTTTTGAACATTGCTGCAGAACTGTTCCTCTCCATCTGTGTTGAATGTGGAGGTTGATGATTTCCTTCGTTGCCAGGCTCTTGGCCAGCGATGGGGGAGGTTTTCGTTCGTGATTTCGTTCTTCCTGGGAGGTCGGTGATGAGGAATCTGCTAGCTGGAGTTTTCGGGTTGGTTATTGCGCTGTTCTCGGGCCCTGGTTGGGCAGAGCCGCTGGACGTCTCGTCCTGGGTGGGTCGTCTCCCGGACTCGCCAGGGGGCGGTGGAGGTCTCGATCATGTTGGAGATAACGAGAGCGGGCACAGAACAGGGTCCGGTGCTGTACCTCCTCGTTCGCGGAGATGGGAGAAGAGGGTTGGTGGTCGGCGGGTTCGGGGTGGTGATGCCGGCAAGAAGACCGGCGGACCACGAATGCGGAGGAGTGCAGAGGAGGCTGGGACCGTCCGGTCCAGGGCGACTGATGGGCAGCGTAGGAAGACAGGGAATGGGAGACGTGGCGTCGCCAGGAGGGCGGGGAAGACTGGTGATTCTCGAGGAGTGTGCAGGGAGTGCGGGGAATTACGTGGTCGTGGCGGGAACTGGAAGGAGATTTCAGAGGATGGCAGGCGGTCTCGAGTGCTCGGAGGGAAGCTAGGTTCTGGGGGCGGCGCCAAGGTGCAAAGAGATGGTGCCGGCAAGAGGAAGCGATTGGGGCGTGGGTCTCGGAGGATTCGTGGTGAGTCTCGGATGCTGGATCGCCGGGAGAGAAGGGGGGGACGGGGTAAGCGAATGGAGCCTCGTCGTCGCCCGCTTCCAGAAAGACGGATGGAGATCTGAGACGGGCCCAGGCGCCGGCGAAGGGTTGCTTTTGCCCTTCGGCTTTCGGGAAGGGCAGCCGAGTGTTTGCTGATCGTCCCGACTCGTACTTTGGGTTCTGATACTCCTCGAGGGCCTGACGAATTTTCGACATGTCTCTGTCTGATGTCGTATTTACCAGCAGAGTGTTCGATTGTTCAGGCAGTTCGGTAGAAAGGAGTCATCTCATGAGTTTCCCTGGTCAACTTAGCGGTACAACCAACCTGCGGTCCCGGCTTCTTGCGGCGTTCCTTCCGACACTTGGCATGGTCCTTTTTGGATGGGGAGGAGCGGCTCTATCCGCCAGCGCTAGCGAGTCGGAGGCAGCCAAGGAGCTGGCATCGCGGGGATTCACGGTTCTTGCTGATGAAGTAGGCTTCTCGGGGCGTCAGTCTAGCTATCACGGAAAGAGTTTGACGAGCAATGCGCTTCAGAAGATGCCCGAGTTCGGTTCTGAAAAGGTGCGATTTTCGAACGGTGAGGAGCCGTCACCGGGTGGACGGACCGGTGGCTATTTCGATGAAGGTGTCCTTGCATATAAGATGAAGGGCAACAGTCTTGTTCTGGCGGTCGCCTGTGGCTTGAACCCGAAGTCGTGGCTGTCGGTGGAAGAGTTCAGAGGAGCACTCTATGGTCAAGGAGATCTTTTTCTGGCGGTGAAGGAGCGAGGTAAAGTAAGCCACTTTGCACTTCTGAACGAGATGCACGGTCGCCGACCGCTGGGGCATGATGGATTCTGGGACAGGGCTCAGGAGTTTCGGTATGGACCCGATGTATCCATTGGAGAACTGGTGCGCTTGTCGGCAGAAGATCACATTCAAACTGCGGGAGGATATCGGGGGCACAGCCGCGGAGGACAGAGCCCTCGTGGACTCGATGAGAGGGTCTTCGCAAGGGGAGGCAAGGGGCTTGGGGTGGGAGAACTGGTCGTCTTTGAGGTGAAGGGGCGCCAGCCAATGCATCCCGGCAACAAGAAGATGACCTGGTATGTTTCTGAATGGACACTCCCCCTGGAAGCGATCGGTAGACCCGAAGAGGTCTCTTTCCACATCGGGACGACCTGCGGAAATGATCAGATCAGTGGAACATTGAAACTTCGTCGGCGTCCTGAGATCAACTGATTGCTGACTGGTCTCAAGACGAAAAAAGAGCCCGCATTTCTCCTGATCTAGTGAGAAATGCGGGCTGGAGCCATATCACAGGATATATCAGTTTCTCTGGCACCGTATTCTTACGCGGACTAGAGCCGTCGAACGACTCCAACGACAACCCCTCGCACGGCAAGCTTGTCGACAAAGATGGGCTCCAGGGCCGCATTCTCTGGTTGAAGGCGGACTCGCCCCTTTTCTCGATAGAAGCTCTTCAGAGTAGTTTCGCCGTCCTCCAGGGCGGCCACAACTTTTTGGCCGTTCTCGGGTCGAGCGGCTGGATCAACGATCACAAAGTCACCGTTGCAGATGTGACTGTCGATCATCGAGGTTCCGCTAACCTCCAGGAGATAGCATCCACTGCGAATCCGCAGGATCTCATCGATTCTTACGTGCTCAGCTTGTTCTTCGACTTCGATCGGTGCACCGGCAGCCACGCGACCCAGAATCGGTAGGGCATTTTCTGGCGGCTCATCCTCAACAATTTGAATGGAGCGGGCCATGTTTTTCTCGGTGGAAACAACCCCCTTTTTCTTCAAAGCCTGAATGTGCTCAAAGACTGTGATCTTGGAGACTTTGAAGGACTCTGCAATCTCATCAAGGGTCGGTGAGATGCGCATCCGATCCCGGTAGTCCCGGATAAAATCGAGGATCTGGAGCTGACGCCTGGTCAAGTTGGCTTTGGGATGGTTTTTACCACTCATGTGTAGGCTCCACGTTAGACTGTCGTGAGGATTTCGGTTGTTTCGATTTCGTTAGGCGCATGAGAACATGATTGTTTTCTTGGGCTCTTTTCTGAGCGTTCGCTTTCGAGTGATTCAAAAAAATGGCCCTTGCATGGCCGGGTTGTGGTCCGGCATTGGGTTCTTCCTTCTTGTGGGAACTTTAGGCAAGTAGGGCGAGAAGGAAGAGGGCGGCTATAGTGAGGAGCTCGGGCACACTCTCCCGGGCCATGCGAAGGTACCATAGAAATGTCAGGGCGTTCGGTTGTGCGGCGATGGGCCTCGCACTTGATCGAGCGAGGCGTTCAGTTGACGAAATGTTCGATTTCTTTTGAAGTCGACATTCCACCGAGTCCCTCTTTTGCCGTATTGATGGCTGTTTGCGAGATGGTCCAGCCACCTTTGCCACCTGAGGTGTTCGTGAGGGACTCAAGTTATTCGGGCGAGCGGTCTTTCTCCTGGGCTCTGTTTTGGACAGAGTACCGAAGGGATGGACGATTGCAGTTTGGGCCGTTGTCGAGTTCTTGACCCGGTTTGATGGTGGCCCCTGCTGGCTCGCTTTTACATGGACGTTGTTTTTTGTTTTGTATCCAAACATCATGTGAACATTATCCCAAATAAACATCGAACATCAAGGGGTGGATTGGTTTTATTTTGGGTTCTGTTCGTATAATCTTGGGGGTAATGACTTTGGATATGGATCGGAAAGAGGCTCGCTTCCGAGCTGAGCGGGCTTTGTTGGTTGGAGTTGAGCTCGCAGGGATGACGGAACTGGACTCAGATTTGTCCGAGCTGGAGAGCCTGGCTGAGTCTGCAGGAGCGATTGTGGTCGGCAGTTGCTCTCAGCGTCGTCGTATGCCGTCACCTTCGATGTTTGTCGGCACTGGGAAGGCGGAAGAGATCAAGGAGCTGGCCGATGAGCTTGAGGCGGACGTGGTGATTTTTGACGATGACCTTTCCCCGGCTCAATTGCGAAACCTGGAGAAAGTGTCGGATCGACGGGTCCTGGATCGGAGTGAGCTCATCATGGATATTTTCGCTTCGAGGGCTCGAACCTCTCAAGCGAAGCTTCAGGTGGAGCTTGCGCAGCTTGAGTATGCTCTTCCCCGCCTGCGTCGGATGTGGTCTCACCTGTCTCGGATCGAGGGAGGAATCGGGACGCGTGGGCCAGGAGAGAAGCAGCTCGAGACGGATCGACGTTTGATTCAATCCCGGATTACTGAACTCAAAGATCGTCTCATGAAGATTCGACGTCGTCGGGAGCGGCAAGTCGAGTCCCGAGGAAACGCATTCACGGTTTCGTTGGTCGGCTACACGAATGTAGGAAAGTCGACCCTGCTCAACCGGGTTACCGAGGGGGGAGCGGTTGTGGCCGATCGCCTCTTCATGACGCTTGATACATGCTCTCGTGAGTGGGATCTAGGAGATGGACTCAAGACCATTCTTTCGGATACGGTCGGATTCATCCGAAAGCTTCCCCATCATCTGATCTCGTCCTTCCACGCCACCCTTGAGGAGGCCAGGCACGCGGATCTTTTGCTGCATGTTATCGACGCCAGCCATCCCAACCTGACCGAACAAGTGGAGGCGGTTGATCGAGTCATGAAGGATCTGGGAGTAGGGGATCGTCCCTGCATTCAGGTTCTGAACAAAGTCGATCAACTCCCGGACGGGGAGCATCTCGATGATTTACTGACCCGATATCCCGAAACAATCCCGGTGTCAGCCCAGACTGGCAAAGGTCTCGGAGAGCTCAAGGAAGCGGTGCGGAGTCGAGTGCTTGAGCGCTACGTTCAGGCCGAGTTCCTTGTTGAGCCCGGTAACGGCAAGCTTTTTTCCTTCTTGCATAACCGAGGGGTGATTACCGCCTCCAGCACCGAGGAGGACGGAAAGGCATTCTTTCGCGTGATGCTGAGTCCCGCTGACCTTGCTGCCGCCAATCGGCTAGTGGGGTGAGCCAGAAGTTCTCTGAAGAATCTTTGATGCAGCCCAATCGATGCCCCGAGGAAAAGGGGCCTACGGAAGGAGAAGGTGCTGGCCTTCTCGGATCTGACGAGGATTGTCGATCTTATTCAGTTTGGCGATCTCTCGCCACCGGTTGGCGTCCCCCAGCTCCCTTGCCGCAATCTTTGTCAGGGTGTCGGAGGGCTTGACTTTGCACTCGCGGCCGCGGACTTTCGCCGGGACCCGGGGGGTAGGTCTGGTTTGAGGGGGTATTCTTAACCGGGTTCCTTCTCGGAGGAGGTGGGGTTTGTCGATGCCATTGAACTGGGCGATCTCCTTCCACCTGATTGCGCTGCCAAGAAACTTCTCTGCTATCTGTGACAGGCTCTCGCCGTTGCCCACCGTGTAGATTTCTTCGGAGGTCTCCCTGATCGTCTGATTTGACGGTAGATCGGGTTTGTTGTTCGACGGTGAAGGAGCTTTCCTTTGACGTCTTCGCAGCGGGATTTCGGTTCTAGCCGGTGCGCGAGGGGCTCGATCCGTTGCTGGATCTACCGGGTACGCGGGTTTCTTTTCTAGAGGCTTCTTTTGCGGGTGGAAACCGCCAAGAACAACAACCAGAGTCGAGTCTGCGTTTGGGTCGAATCGAAGGGGAGGTTTTTGGGGTCTCTGTTCGTTGCCTCCTCGTGATGGAGGTTGAGTAACAGAAGGTACTCCCAGTGAACGTGCCGGGGATTCTGGCTTCGATGTAGCCGCCTGGTCTCGTCTCAGGTTGTTGGCGTTTTGGTGGGCCCTTCGACTGTTGTACGAGTCGAATGCGAATCCCAAAACAATGATGAGACAGAGGAGACTAAAAAGAAGTGGCTTAAAGGATCTCGATTTTGATGAAGCCTGCATGTTGACCCGCCCGATCGACAGTTGCGACTTTCCCGGCAAGAATCCACTCGATACACTGAAATCAAGGCTAGATCGAGGAAGCTACGGTGTCAAGGGAGTGCTGCGAAGGCCGACTCAAGAGGAGAACGAAGGCTCCCAAAAAAAGGACGGCGCAAGACCAAGAAACCTTGGTTTGCGCCGTCCTGATCGCGTCAGAAAAGACCTGTTTTTGGGGAAGTCAGATCAGGCTTGAGCTGCCGGAACTTGCTTCTTCTTGGCCGGCGTGGCAGCCGGTGTGTTTTCGTTGCTTCCATCGTTGGATCGGCCTCGGGATCTCAGGAAAACGACCATCGAGGACGCAACATAAATCGTCGAGTAGGTTCCTGCGACGATTCCCAGCATGAGGGCGAAGGCCAACCCTTCCAGGACACTTCGTTGGCCCTTGTTGAGAATGAAGAGGCAGAACACCACCAAGAAGGTTGTCACCGATGTGAAGATCGTTCGGGCCAGAGTTTCATTGATCGAGAGGTTCACGATCTCCCGCAACGGGAGCCGGGTCTTCTTCAACTTCTCGCGAATCCGGTCGAAGATGACGATCGTATCGTTCAGGGAGTAACCGATGATCGTCAAGAAGGCGGCGATGATGGGGAGGTTTAGCTTCGCATCAACGATTCCCAGCATGTCGAAGAGAGCGACCATTCCCATGGTAAAGACCACGTCATGGACGAGTGCGGCCACCGCACTGTATCCGAATCGAATGTCGTGGAACCGGAACAGGATGTAGAGGAGAATAAGAACCAAGGAAGCCAAGATGGCCAGGATGGCTTTACGGGTGAGCTCTTCCACGGCTTTGGGACTGATGAAGTCTGTTTTCGGGAATGGATTGGAAAGAACCACTCCTTGCTTTTCTAGCCCGGATCTCACTGCAACTCGAAGTCCAGCCTCGTCAACGGTGGGGCCCAACGTTCCAACCCAAGCTTCAAAGTGAGTCGATTCGCCTTGCCTGTCGCCGATGACGTTGTATTTCTCGCTTCCGGCATCACTGAGGCTTTTCTCGACGATCTCGCGGCTCGTAGCATCTCTGGTGTTCAGAAGGAAATGGAAGCCGCCAGGGTAGTCTTTTGCCTTGTCGTCGAGCAGAGCGATGTCGTCTGAGAGTCGATTCACGGTCATCCCATCCGGGACGAGGTCATCTTTGAATAGTGCGCGCACGGAATCCGAGAACTCTGCCTGAGCTGCGTCCTCGAAGATTTTGGCCCGCAACTCGAACTGGCTGTACTGCCCAGGACCGGCGGAGTCACCAAGGGGATAGACAATGGAGTCTTCGTACTTGGCTCCGATCCTTTCCCGGACATCTTTCGAGTTGAGGGGGGCTTTGCAGTTGATGCGAACCAAGGTTCCGCCACTGAAGTCGAGGTCAGCCTTGTCTTCATAGGTAACAAAGACTACGAGACCCAAGGTAATGGCAATCACCGAGGCAATAAAGGCGATGCGACTGAACTTCAGGAAATCAATGTTGGGGTTCTTGAACAGTTTTACCGCACTGAATTCCTTGTAGATGCCTTTTTGCAGCAGGAGGGTGAAGATGATGCGGGCGGCGAATACACCGGTGAGAAGCGTACAGACGATTCCGACCATGAGGGTCGTCGCAAAGCCCTTGATGGGGCCCGTACCGATGAACCACAGGCAAAGTGCTGTGAGAAACGTGGTGATGTTTGCATCGAGAATGGTCACCGTTGCTAGCTGGAAACCGTTCTGGAAGGACTGAATGAGAGTCTTTCCTTTTTCGCGCTCTTCCCGAATTCGTTCGAAGATCAGAATGCTCGCATCGACCGCCATGCCAACGGTCAGGAGGATTCCAGCGAGGCCTGGAAGGGTCAGGGTTCCTCTGGAAAACGAGAGCCATCCCATGATGAACAGGAGGTTCGTGATCAGAGCGATGACGGCGACCAAACCGGCCAGGCGATAGATGAGCAGCATGAAGATGATGACCAGTACGAATCCGGTCAGGATGGCGGTGAAACCTCGCTGAATGGCCTCTTCGCCCAGGGTCGGTCCGATCTGATATTCACTCTCGAGACGGGGTTTGATCTCAAGGCTTCCCGATCTCAGGGTTGCAATGAGTTCGCTGAGTTCTTCTCGTCCAAAGCCTTGGAGTCCGCCGGTGATGATGCCACGGTCGGAGATGGTTCCTTCGATGGTGGGGGCGGTGTGAACTTCACCATTCAAGATGATCGCCATCTGGCGACCCTTGTTCTTTTCGGTGAGGGCTCGCATCCTGCCCGCGCCGGAGGCACGGAGTTGGAATCCGACGCCGGGCATGCTCGACCGATCGTAGTCGAGATAGACGCCGTCGATTTGATCGCCTCCGACGGAGGAATCCTCGTCAAGAAGGCAAAAATAGCCGTCAACGCCTTGATCTTTCTGCTGGCCCTTGGAGACGTAGTACCAACCAATCCCCTTTTCGGTGGGGCCGATGTAGCGAGGCCCGCGTTTCCCGATTTGCTCGAGAGTCGCGGCTTCTTCCTCCATCTGAGCTCGCTTGGCGTTCTCCGCATCGATGTCCACCTGTCGTTGGGCGAACTCGGTCGGATTTGCAAGTAGCTTCCACTCCAGAACACCAAGATCGGTGAGAACCTTCTTGATGGTGTCCGCGTCCTGCTTATCCATCCCAGGGAGCTGAACCATGATCTGGTCGTTGCCGACCGGGACGAACCCGATGTCGACGACGCCACTCCGATTCAGCTTCTCAAGACGCTTTTGGAGGACTTTGATGGTGTCAGAGACCACGTCCTTCCCTGGATCGTCTTGTTCCTTCTCGGTGATATCAAGACTGTAGGTAAGGGTTGATCCGCCTTTCAAGTCCAGGCCATAGGTGAATTCACCCATGGTCAGGGCTAGAATAGCTCCGACGATCAAGATGCATATGAAGCTGAGCTTAAAGCCCGGGTTATTGTCCATCGCTCTCCGGCTCCGACTAAAAATCAGGCCCCTGCGGGTTCTTCCGTTTTCGTGGATTCTGGTTCCACATCTTCGGCCGGAGCGGCGTCAGGGACTGAGTCCACTGCAGCTTCCGGCTCTTCAGGAGCAGGGGGTTCGATCCCGGGTGCTCTGATGATCTTGGCGTCTTCGGCAGCTTCTTGTTCTGCCTCGATCCGGGCTTTACGCGCAACTGCATCTTCGATGAGTTCGGGGATGCGAGTCGCCTTGCCGATCTTGTCGCGAAGATAGTAAAGTTTACTTCGTCGGACTTTCCCTCGTTTCCGCACGGATACGGCCACAACCGTATGGGCGTGGAGAGGGAAGGTTCTTTCGACACCCTCACCCTGGACGATCCGGCGAACCGTGAAGGTTTCGCGAATCCCGCCACCTTTTCTTCGAATCACGGTTCCGATGAAAGGTTGCAATCGCTCCTTTTCACCCTCCTTGATTCGAACTTTTACTTCAACAGTATCTCCTACCCTGAAGGGTGGGAGTGACTGCCGCATGTATCTCTTTTCGACTTGTTGAACGATGTCCATTGTCAGCCTCCGCCCAATTCGGTGTTAAACCGTGGGTTCGCTGTTTCGTTCGCCGCCCGAGTCGAAGTCGACCAGGTCGCGGCGTTTCTCATATGTTTTTCGGAATGCTTCGTTTTCGCGCCAGTGGCGAATCCGTTCATGATTTCCGGAAAGAAGAACGTCGGGTACGCGACGCCCTTCGAAGTCAAAAGGTCTTGTATATTGAGGAAAGTCGAGTCGTCCCTCATGAAACGATTCGCTTGCGATAGATTGGTCATTTCCCAGGACCCCGGGAAGGAGGCGCGTGACGGCATCAATGACGACCATTGCCGCCAGTTCGCCCCCACTCAAGACATAGTCGCCAACGGAGACTTCTTCGAGGTCGAGGCCCTGGTGCACTCGCTCATCGAACCCCTCGTAGCGTCCGCACAACAGGAGTAGGTTCTCCTCCTGGGAGAGTTCCTGGGCGAACTCGTCGTTCAACACTCGCCCCTGGGGGGAGAGGATGAGACGGCGTCCCTTCGCGATGGAAGGGTGCCGGCCCTCGACATCTCGTAGGGCGGCAAAAACGGGTTCGGGCTTGATGACCATGCCCGGCCCACCCCCATAGGGTCGATCATCAACCTTATGATGGGGGTCGTTGGAGTAGTCCCGGAGTTGATGGAGACGCACCTGAAGCCGACCTTTTTCTTGGGCGATCTTGAGAATGCTTTCGTTCAGCACTCCCTCGAACATGGTCGGAAACAATGTGATGACGTCGATTTCCATCGGGACGTTTTTCTCGTGTTGCTGCAGTGCAGGAAGCTAAACTGGTGACAATTCCGGGGAATCGTTGAGAGCTCCTCGAGCTCCTGAAACAACGACGCCTGAATTGAAACCTTTGATACATACGGATTTAGAATTCACCTTCAAGATGGACACACCGGGAAAAACAGACTTGGCGTGTCCCTGGACCGTCGAAAACCACAGGTTTCCAACCCAACCCCGCTATAGATGACCATCAAGAATTGTATCTTGAGGCCTGACAGTGGGTTAGGTAGCGTTCCTGGTAGGATGATCCTCGGCCAGCGGAACTCCTGATACTACATTCGGTTATTTGCAAGTCAAGCTCAACTTCTGACGGGTGTAACTCGTTTCTTGGGAGGGGGCAACCGGCGATGTGTCTTTGGACCGAGGACGAGGATTCACACATGTTTACGGGGATTGTCGAGGCTCAATGTCAGATTGCTTCCATTCGTTCTACCGCGGACGGAGCCCGGCTTGTGGTGGACCTGGGTTCGCTTGAGGAGCTTCCTTGTGTCTCGGATAGCGTTTGCATTCAAGGAGTGTGTTTGACCGCAACCCACCTTGAGGGGAGTCGGGTGTCCTTTGACGTGGTGCGGGAGACTCTTTCCAGAACCACTCTGGGCGATTTGCGACCCGGTTCCAAGGTCAATGTTGAGCTTTCGCTTCGAGTCGGAGATCGAATGGGGGGCCACTTCGTCCTGGGGCACGTTGATGCGGTGGCCACGTTGATCGAGGCGGTGCGTCAAAAAGACTCTCTCATGATCACGGTCAGGTCTCCGGAGCCACTTCGTCCTCTGATCGCCGAGAAAGGATCGGTGACCCTGGATGGGGTGAGCCTGACGGTCGCAAGGCTGAAGCCAGGAGCCTTTCAGGTTGCTCTTGTGCCGTATACGGCAGAGGTCACGACTCTGGGGGCGTTGAGACCAGGCTCCAAGATCAATCTGGAAGTGGATGTGCTGGCGCGCTATGTGGGGGCTCGGTTTGGACCAGATTGAGGGGGGATGAGTTTGTTCGGGGGGAAAGGGAACCGTTTTCCGGGAAGGGAGGATGGAGCAGCCAAACTTTGTTTCTCTTATCCGGTTCGACTACGTGAGCATACGTGATCACGCCTAGCGATCTTTACCTTCGGCGCAAAGTTCGCCTACTCCATCCCCCCCTGGCCGAATAACGGTCGTTCCCCCGAGAGAAACCCAAGAGACCCCGTCAACCTCGTCCAGTCTCGCCATCGGGAAAACAAGAAGAGAAGAAGAAGAAGAAGAAGAAGAAGAAGAAGAAGACGGCTGAACTCGGATCTCTACCTTCGGCGCAAAGTTCGCCTACTCCATCCCCCCCTGGCCGAATAACGGTCGTTCCCCCGAGAGAAACCCAAGAGACCCCGTCAACCTCGTCCAGGCTCGCCATCGGGAAGAAAAGAAGAAAAGAAGAGAAGAAGAAGAAGAGATTGACGGCTGAGCTCGGATCGTTACCTTCGGAGTAAAGTTCGCCTACTCGATCCTCCCCTGGCCGAATTACGGTCGCCCCCCAAAGAAACCCATGGGTTGCGTCAATTTCGCGCGGGCTTGCCATCGAGGAGAAGATGAGGTGGCTGGACATTTAGCGTTGCGCCAGGTGCGCCGATTCCATTCCCCGCTGGCTGAAAGATGGTCCTTCCCTTCGGAGACGCCCAAGGGGTTGCGTCAATGTCGTACGGGTCTTGCCATCGGGGAGAAGATGAGGTGGCTGGACATTTAGCGTTGCGCCAGGTGCGCCGATTCCATTCCCCGCTGGCTGAAAGATGGTCCTTCCCTTCGGAGAAGCCCAAGGGGTTGCGTCAATGTCGCACGGGCTTGCCATCGGGGAGAAGATGCTAGCTGGCCATTTGGGTTGCGCCAGCTCGCTTATTCCATTCCCCGCTGGCTGAAAAAGGATTCATCCCCCCGAGAGAAACCCAAGTCCCCGTGAACTTCGCTGCTTGCCATCTCTTGTCTTCTCTTCTTGTCTTTCCCGATGGCGAGGATGTGTGAAGTTGACGGGGTATCCGGATGGTTCTTTCGGCGGGAAACGACTGTTGTTCGGCCACGGGGGGGATGGAGTAGGCGAACTTTGCGCCGAAGATAAAGATCGCTAGGTGTGATCACGTATGCTCACGTTATCGAACCGGATAAGAGAAACAAAGTTTGGCTGCTCCATCCTCCCTTCCCGGAAAACGGTCCCCTTTCCCCCCGAACAAACTCATCCCCCCTCAACATGACACAAACCGAGCCCCCCCTTAGAAGATTGAAAAGAGTGCGCTCGTGAAGGTATTGATCGGCGCTGTCTCTCTCGCGTCTTCAATCGCTCCCCCCAGGCTCTCGACTGCCGCCAGAAGTTGGTTGTAGAGTTCCGGGTTCTTGATCAGCTGACCCAGGGTTCCTTCTCCTGTTTGCACTGGCTCAAGAATCCCACGAAGGTCGGCAATTGCCGCCGATAGATCCTGGCCGATTTTGGGATCATTCACCAGCTGAGCAAGAGTTCCATCTCCTTCATCAAGCTTTCGGGTGAGGCTTGCGATGTGTCCGGCCGCCTTGGCGATGTCTCGGTACGGACCATCCTCGAAAATGAGCCTGCCGACGGTTCCTTCCCCGGACTTTACCTGCTTGACGATGACTGATAGATCCTGAGTTGTTGACTTCAGGTCGGCGTACAGAGAGTCATCTTGCAGGATTTTTCCCAGACTTCCTTCGCCTTTTTTCAGCGATGCACTGACCTCGTAGAGGTTGGCCACGGTGCCCTTGAGGTTCTCCCAGGTTTCTTGATCCTGGGCCAGTCCTCCAATGACTCCACCGCCTTTCAGCATCTGGGTTGAAAGGGTGTCCAGAGAAGTGAGAAGGCTTCCGAGCTTGTCGGCAACAAGCGGATTCGTGGTCAGCTGGCCCAAAGTGCCACGACCTTCGTTTACTGACTCCACGATATTTCGAATCCCAAGAATGCTGAGTCGCAAATTCTCTCTGTTGTCCTGGAGGATGGCAGAAAAAGAGCTCACCGCCCCCGGATTGGCTGTTCCCTCAAGGAGCCCCGAAGTATCGATCGGATCCTGCTGTAGATCCCCCCGATCAATCTGCACCACCTTACCGCCAAGGAGAGTCGCGTCTTCGACCTGGATGGCATAGTTCGGATGAAGAGAAACGTCTTTTTCGAGGAGTATCTTCACTTCGACTCTGCCATCGTCGGCGAGTTCGATTTCATGCACCCGGCCAACCTGCAGACCGGAAACCCGAGCGTTGTCGCCTCGTTGAAGACCGCCAACTCCGTCGAACCGGACGGTGAGGATCTGGTTCCCGAGGTTTAGCCCGGTGAGCACCGTGGTGAAGAACACCAGAAGAGCCAGAGCACCAAAGAAGAGAAGACCAACCAGAAGCTCGTGGCTTTTTTTCGTCTGCATGGGAACCGATTCCTTTCGTTCATCTTCCGTCCGATTTCTTGCTTTTCGTCTATTCTTGTCCAAGACCCGAGCGGATAAAGGCCTGAACCTCGGGATGCGGATGGCTTCGAATCTTGTCAGGAGGCCCGACTGCGATGATTTCGCCCTGACCGATCATGGCAATCCGGTCGGCGATTCGAAACGCACTCATCAGGTCATGGCTGACCACGACGCTCGTGGCTTCCGCTGACTCTTGCATCTCCAGGATGAGGTCATCCATGGCATTGCCGGTTACCGGATCCAGACCTGAGGTTGGTTCGTCATACAGGAGGATCTGAGGATGAGTCACGATGGCTCGGGCTATGCCGACTCGCTTCTTCATGCCGCCGGAAATGTCCGATGGCATCTTGTATCCTTGGCCCTCGAGATGAACCTTGGAGAGGCTTTCGTTCACGCGATCTTTCACCTCCGGTTCCTTCAGGCTCAGGGTCTCTCGGAGCGGGAGTGCGATATTGTCAAAGACGCTCAGCCAGTTCACAAGAGCGCTGGACTGGAAGACGAGGCCGATTCGTGACCGTACTTCTTCAAGTTCACTTGCGCTGGCAAGGGAGAGGTTGATTCCGTCGACCGTTACACTTCCCTCATCCGGAAGCATGAGACCCACCATGTGCTTGAGAGTGACGCTTTTTCCCTGGCCACTTTTTCCAACGATGACCAGGACTTCACCTTGCTTGACGTGGAGCGAGAGGCCGCGAAGAATCTCGACCTCACCTAGCGTTTTGTGAACGTTCTCAAGACGTATCATCGAAGAAACCTGCTGTCCTGTTTCATGAGCGGCTTGCCCTCCCGTCAGTTTGCTCGATAGAAGATAGCGGTCAGTACGTAGCTTGTGACGATGATGAGCAAGAAGGCATTCACGACGCTAAGCCGTGTTGCTCTTCCTACTCCCAAAGCTCCTCCTCGTGCTCGCAAGCCCTGTCCGCAGCCAATGGCCGCGATCAAAACTCCAAACACGACGGACTTGATGAGCCCGGTGTAGAGGTCCTTGGGAAGGTTGAACATTTCATCGAGATCTCGAAGTGCCTCGATCGAAGAATGGAAGTAACGTTGATAACTCACTCCGAGCTGAGTCTTGGCCACAACCGCACCGCCGAGGATGCCGATCAGGTTGGTCAAGATGGTTATCAGGGGGGTAATTATGGCTACTGCAACCAGCCGCGGCATGACCAGGAACCGTTCAGGTCGGATAGACATGACCTCGAGGGCATCGATCTCTTCCGAGACCTTCATGGTGGCGAGTTCCGCCGCAATCGCGGACCCCACACAAGCCGCCAGGATGAGACCCGTAATAAAAGGACCCATCTCGCGGCACATCACCACCGCGACAAGAGTGCCGATGCTTCCTTCTTGTCCGAGTTTCGCCAGCTCGAGCCCGGTCTGCAGAGAGAAGATCATCCCGGTGAAGAGCCCGACGACACTGGTTACATGGAGGCTTCTTACTCCATATTGAAACATGAGACCGATAATTACGGAGAACTTGCGAGGAGCTGCCTTTAGCTCCTTGGTTGCGCGGAGGGTCAGAGTGAGAGTTTCCCCTGCATCGGAGAGGATCCGAATGATCTGGGAACCCGTTGATCGAAGCAGACCGGTCATGCGATCGATGTCGCCTTTCTCACCACCTCAGGAAGGACGGAAGCCAAAGCAGGCTCAATGCAGTTTCTTCTTCGTCCTTTTCAAGCCGAACAAGGCCCCACAAGAACTGGGTTACGCTTTTCTCCCGAACGCGATAATAGTCAAACAGGAACGGGATCGTGTAGGAGTCGTAGTCAGGACCATATTCATTTTCTGCAAGACCCAGGTAGAGCCTTCGAAACCCTGAATTGTCCTCTCGCGTTTCCGATTCGTACAGTTTCCACAGGAATCCATAATCCTCTTCGAAGGGGCCGAGCTTTCGCCACGGAATGAGCGACAGATAAGAGAAGTGGGATCCCCCGAAGTTGTCGCGCTCAAATCGAAAGAGAGGCCAGAGTTTTCGGTAGACCTCTTCTTTTCCCGTGTCCAGCCAGGCCTGGCTCACATCAGCATAGAATGGAACGATGTGAAAAGCGTCCTTGTCGTAAACATCGGTCCTTTCCTTTCGCTGGTAGAAGAAAGGCCAGAGCCAGAACTTGGACTCGACTTCTTCACTCGAATACGTGCCAAAGAATGGCCAGATCCGAAATCGTCGAAGTTCAGGGCTGTCGACGGATTTGTGAAATGGCCAGGGAAGATTCCGCTCGACCGTGTTTGCTTTCAGGTCTTCCGACCAGCTAAAGAATGGCCAAGCAACGGCGGTGTGGTTCGCGGTCTCGGATTCCTTCCGGGCATAGAATGGAAAGAAGTGAAAAAGGGAGGCGGGATCGTCCGTGTGCAGATCACTTTTTTCCCAGTGAAAGAATGGCCAGAGGATGCTCTTTGATTCGATTCTTCCATCGATCTTGTCGTATCCATAGAACGGGAGGATCCGCAGGCTCTCCTGGCCTCCTCCCGATCCAAACTGGGTGAGGGGCCACAGGATGTGAGTCGAATTGAAGTCGCCTCTTCGAATTCGCATGTAGAAGGGGAAGGCGTAGAATTCGATTTCATCTCGGGCCAGCAGGTTTCTCATCGTCCCGAAGAAGGGAAAGAACGCGAAGTAGGTCTCGCCGTCGCCTTCTCGACCGCCGAAAAGGAGAGGTGCAAGGGCCCAATCCGTTTCCGGGCCGTATTGGCCGTTTCTCTGGATGTGATAGAAGAGTAGAAGAATGGAAAGTCGTTTCTCGGTACCATTCCTCGTATCAAAAATGGCCGCAGGCCAAAGGAATCGGGCATTGTCGATTCGCCCGCTGTCGAGGGACTCGATATGGAAAAAGGGTCGCACCCCGTAGGTATGGGTTTCGCCCAGACGGTCGGAGTAACCCATAGGGCCCAGAAATCTCTTTTGTTGGGTGCCATCGGGAAGGGTGACGCTCCGGTAGATCGGGGCGGCATAGACTCCGGGGAGTACGGTGGAGCACCCACAGAGCATCAGCAGCAGCCCCGACGTGATGAGGAGGAGCAGCCAGTTCGGGGTTCGGGAGCAGGCTCCGCGGTTCTTTTGATGCTGGATGGTGATGCCTCGAGTTCCCAGGTCTCAAGGTCCTACATTTTCGGTTGTCGGAGGGAACACTCCCGCTCCAGTGCCCGAGTCGGGAGTCTACTCCGGTGTGCACGAAGATCAAGGAGCGCGTTCCGTGAACCGAGTTGCCTCCGGATTCTGTGGCTCCCGATCCTGCTATTGGGGGCCATGCAAAGCGGATGCGGCATCTTTCCCAGGACTGCTCCTCAGCCCGCAACCCCGGTGAGCATCGAGCTTGTCCAGCGACTCGAGCAGGTTGTTGCCCGGGTCGAAGAGGGGCAACTTCCCGAGTCGCTAGGTGATTTAAGAACAATTCTTGCTGAGGATCGCCGGTACATGCAAGCCCACCGGCTCTATCAGGATGTTCTGATCGAGCTGGGGCGGGAAGACGAAGCAAGGCGGGAGTATCAAGATTGGGCGGAATCGGAAGGAGAAAGAGCTGAAGCGCTCTGTCTCTACGGACGGCTGGTCAGGGATCCGGAACAGCAAGAGCAGCTTTTTCGACGCGCGGAAGACATCGCTCCCGGTTTTGTTTGGGCTCCCTTTGCTCTTTCTCATCTCTACCTGACCCAGGGACGGGGCAAGGAGGCCAAGGACGAGTTGCGCCGGGCGCTTTCCATGGACCCTTTATTTGCCGAAGCCCATCTCGAGCTGGCTCGTCTTGAAGACAGTCAAGGCAATCGAGCCGATTCCCTGGCCGCCTTCAAGAAGTATCTAGAACTTTGCCCTGACGATGGCCCAGCCCTGCTCGAGAGGGGCGAGCTTCTTCTCGATGACGATCAGCTGGATCAGGCGCAGAAAGATTTTCAGGCCGTTCTCGCTCTTTCTCCCCGGGAAGACCGAGCGGCCCAGGGTTTAGCTCGTGTCGCCGAAAAGGAGGGAGACTTCGAGAAGTCCCTGGAATGGGCCCTTCATGCGGTGTCTTTGGCTCCGGATTCTCCCGTGCATTACGAGAACCTGGGGATCGTTTACGAGAAACTCAATCGGCCCGACAAGGCGGTGGGGGCGTATCGAACTTATCTCGAAAAGGGCGGGGAGCAGACGATACGGATCCGGTCCTGGATCGAGCGCCTTCACGATACGGAAGCAGGATCTCCGTGATGTGAGGCGGGATCGGGACAGCTGGAGGTTGTGGATGAAAGCGGTTGTTCAGCGAGTGTCAACAGCGAGGGTGGATGTTGGGGAGGGCCGGGTCGCGAAAATCGACCGGGGTCTCCTCATTCTTCTCGGTGTGGAAAAAGCGGACACGGAGGAAGAGGCGATGTTTCTCGCAAAGAAAATCGCCGAAGTTCGGATTTTTCCGGATGACGATGGAAAGATGAATCTAGACGTTCGCCAGGTGCAGGGAGAGGCTCTTGTCGTCTCTCAGTTCACCCTTTGCGCCGACCTCAGTCGGGGACGCCGGCCAGGCTATGACAAGGCGATGCCTCCGCAAGATGCGGATCGCCTCTATCTGAGGTTTACCGACCTTCTTGCCGGTCACGGCGTCCCCGCACAAACCGGTCGTTTTGGAGCGGACATGAAGGTGTCCCTCGTCAACGATGGTCCGGTGACGTTTTGTTTTGAACGATCGAAAAGAGGAGGCGCGTAGTCCTTCTCTTTCCGATCGTGAGCGCCGGTCGGGTTGCCCCCGTTCGAGGTCGGGGGCGAGAATCATCTGGCGTCGGCCAGAGATCATCCAAAGAACCGGGACTAATCGTCGTAGATGACCGGCGTTTCGTGGAAACGCTTCATGTCCTTGCGGTTGAACACGATCACCTTTGAATCACAAGTGACACAGAACGACTTGTGAAGGCTCATCATGTATTGAACATACCGCTTGCACGTGGGGCACCACTTTACGTCGTCGTAATAGTCCATGGTACCTGCTCCTTTTTCTAGTGGAACGGTTCCGAGCGAAGCTTCCTTTCTGCTTCGCGACACCCTGCTGAACACCAATTCTGCTAAGCAATAGAAGCAACACGTGTGCCAACTCTTTGGTTCGACGCTCGGGAAAGGGGGGCAGAGTCGGGGTTCGCATGCGAACCGATTTGGTATCAATGGTTTAGGTAGCAGGGTCCATGGGTCGCCGAAGGCTGCGGGGTTCGGGTAATCCCCCTTCGGTGAGCTGTATTTGTCCGATATCCGGTCAAATTTGCACGATAAGGGTCACTTGTGTAACGAAAAGTGACACTTGCCGGCTCCAGAGCCCTGCCCAGGTGTGAAGTTCCTTTTACAGCCGGGAATCGTCCTGGGGTCTCCCCCTCCGCGAAGCTATCCGGGCTACTTCCCGAAGCATGGACCGGAACCGTGCCGGGTGTACTGCCAGCTCGGGGGCGTAGTGATGGAGAAAACGCATCCGCCGGGGCGGGGAAAGCACGATTCGGCTGCTGAGCTCAAGGTCGGCGAGCTCCGGAATTCTCTTCTTCCAGGGGATGGGCCCATTCGAGCTCACTTTGGTCCGAGGTAGATCCAGGTAGTGGATCCCGAAGGCTCCCTGAACCTCGGTGATCAAGATGTTTCTGAGGCGGAGCTGGCAGGGCTGAATCCCTGCGTCGTGGAGCTTCTTCAGGGAGGCGGCAAACACCCGGATTGCGTCCCCGACCTCGCCGGGCGTCCTTTTCTGTTGAAGCCAGTCGGAGATGGGAGGCCCCGGGATGCCCTCGGTCACGAGGAAACACTGTTTTAGCAGGCCCCAGGATCGGGTTTCGCCGTAGGCAAGGGGGGTTGGGGCACCGAGACCGGCATTTTGAAGGTGAACGAGAGCCTCCCATTCCCGACGAGCACGAGGTCGCCCGAAGAACGTTGCGCGGAAAAAGCCCTTACGACGGTCCCGAAAAGTCGGGTACCAGTATTTCTTCACGTAGATCGCCTGCTCGGACCCGGAAGGGTTGTGCCGGGTGGTGCGGGAGGTTCGACTTTCTGCGACGACCTGTCCGGGTGGGAGTCGCTCGGGCTGAGAAAGTGAGGCGATTGGATAGCCGAGTCGTCGAATGCCATCCGAGTTCAGCCAGATTCGGGAGCATTCTCGGCCCCGGGACACCTGTTCGAGGCGTTTTACCTGATGGGGGCTCTTTTTCATTTCCGGCGCAGTTCCTCATGATCCCAAAGGAGAGAGGCTTCAGAGTTTACGGGAATTCGCCTCTCGAATCTGCTCTCTGGAGCGGTTTTTCGTGGGTGCGGGGTTCATTTTCCCTGTTGTTGAGTCCCCCAACGACTTTTTCGAAGAGGTTGAGGGGTGTCTTTCGCGTGATTTTCTCTCTTGACAGGTTTCTAGGGCGAAATAGAATAGGGAGTTACGTAAGTTCGGGGTTTTCGGGGGAGTTACGAGGCACGGGGTGTGCCAGGTCAATTCTTAGTCGTTACGCGGAGGTAGTCGCTGGCCATGGCAACGATCACCAAGAAAGAGCTCGTGAGCCGCATCGCGGAGAGCACGGGCCAAACCAAGGTCGTCACGAAGGACATTATCCAGCTATTCTTGGATGAAATCATCCGAGAGCTCGGGAATGGGAACCGTCTTGAGTTTCGGGAGTTCGGCGTTTTTGAGATCAAGGATCGTGCCGCCAGGCGTGCACAGAATCCGAGAACCCTCGAGAAGGTCAGCGTTCCGGCGAAGAAGATCGTCAAGTTCAAAGTCGGTCGTCTGATGAAAGAGCGGGTAACCTCGACCAATGGTGTCGAAGGTGAAGCTGCTGCGCATGTTGTGGTTGAGACCGCAAATGCGATGGATGCCGACAACTAGCCCGGATTATCCGGGATAGGCATTCAAGGCAATTCAATCCCCGATGACAGGACTCGGGGCATGGATTGTCCCATCGATCCTGATGGGCGCCGGTTGCCTCGGTTTGCAGCGGGCCTTCGAAGGGTCAAGACTCTGCAGCTTGATGGTCTCAAAGACGATAAGGAAGAACAGACTCTTTCGAATCGTCAACCCAGAGGCCGGACAGCGCGATGGAAATCCACTTTTGCGATCGGTGCCAGTCATCGATCCCGGAGCAAGCGCTCCTTGACGATAGTGCCCTCTCGGTCGCAGATCTTTTCCTCTGCTTTCTGTGTCGCTCCTATCTGAGCGCTGAAGGTGGGGGCCAGGCACTCCTTTGCGAGGCTTGCCATCAGTCGGTTTCGTTCCTTGGAAGCGTTGACTGTGAAGGGCGGGTCGAGGGAAACCGCTTCCTCTGTTCCCGGTGCCTCGGGAGTCTCACGAGGGACAATCTCCCGGGCGAGGAAAACCCCGGGCCGGATCCAATCAGGCTCTCCAGCTCTCCAGCCGTGGACCGAGGGTCCCTCAAGATTCTCCTCGCGGTTGTGTTCATCCTTCTCGTCGGAGGGGTGCTTGTTGCCACTCAAGGGAATCTTATCGGGGAGCGGTCGTTGATCGATCCAGGCGGCTCAAGTGGATCGACTCGGGGAAGACCCTCGTTGATGGTGCCAGCGCACGAAGAGCAGGGAAAGGTGCTTGAATCCGTCCAGGATCGTCTGCTGGAAATCTCGACCGAGGTGTCTGCTCTTGGCTCCCCTTCCGATCTTGGTTTGGTGCTTTTGCCGCTGCGCACCAGCCTCCTGGAAATCGGAAAGACCCTCGATTCTCTCGAAGCACAATGGCAATCTGAGCACGCCTTGTCCAGGTTGAGGTGGGATGAACAGGGGGCGCGAGATCGGGCCATGGAGGCCGTGTCAGGTCGTCTCGATGAGCGGCTTTCCGTCATCGAGGAGCAACTCTTGGAGGCGAAGAAGATCGGGATCGCTCGTTCGGAGGCTCCGGGAACAACGATGTCCGAGTCCCCTGGTTTTGATGAGGTTTTGGGACGCCTTTCCTCTTCGGAGGCGGGAATCAGGTTTTCGTCCATCGTTGACCTCACGCGCCGCCGGGATCCTCGAGCCGTTCCTCACTTGCGTGGGCTCCTCGGGTCCGAGACGGATCGGGTCGTTCGTCAGCAGCTAGCTCGATCTCTCGCCGTGTTCGGGGACAAAGAGGCGATTCCCGAGCTTCTTGCCGCTCTGTCTGATGGGGACGAAGATGTGAGAATTGTTGCCGCGGAGTCCCTGCGGGTACTAACTGGCGAGGATTTTGGTTACACGTGGAAAGCAAGTGCGGGGGCCCGGCTCGCGGCTCTTTCCCGCTGGAAGCAGTGGTGGAGTCGCCAGGCTCAGACCAAAGGTCAGTGAAGAAGTGAGTGGTTGTCATGCCGGATAGCTTGGCGGTCGATGCACTACGGCTGCTCGAATATGACCAGGTTCGAGACCTGGTTCATGCTTATTCCTTGACCACACTCGGGCGAGAAAGAGCTCGGGTGCTGTGCCCTCTTGGGACCAGGGAAGAATTGCAGCTTGAGCTGGGGTTGACCCGGGAGATGTTTCGTCTGGTGGAGGCGAATGAGTCCCCGGGCCTGGCCGATCTTGGCGACGTTCCCGCTCTTCTTCGGGAAGTTCATGAGCACGGACGACCATTGAGTCCCGCAGCCCTTCGGGTCATCAGCTCTGCTCTTTTGACCGTCACCTCCCTTCAGGCCGATTTCATGCGACGGATTGACCGGTTTCCCTTGCTTGCTCATCGGGTCGATGTGGCAATCGATGGTCAAGAGATGATTGACCAGATCCAGGAGAACATCGACGCGCGGGGGGTGGTGAGAGACTACGCTTCGCCCAAGCTCACCCGGATTCGACAGGCATTGATGGGGTTTCGAGACTCGATTCGTCGCCGGATCGAAATGCTCCTTCGAACTCCGCGCTGGGCGAAAGCTGTGCAAAACCCGCGGCCATCAGTCCGGGGAGATCGGTACGTCCTCGCCGTCAAGGCGGAGTCCCGGGGGCGAGTAGGGGGGATCGTGCATGATCGTTCTCAAACCGGGTCTACGTTCTACGTCGAGCCACAGGAGCTCGTGGAGCCTCAGAACGAGCTCACCGAACTTCGGGTTGCCGAAGATCGTGAGATCAGTCGGATCCTTTGGGAGCTGACCCGTCTCGTTCTCTCGAATGAGGCGGATGTTGAAGCATCCATGTCGGTTCTCGCACACCTGGACCTCCTGCAGGCCAAAGCTCGCTGGGCTGGCGACTACGGAATGGTCGTTCCGGATCTCGGCGACGATGACTTTCGACTCCATCTGAAGAATGCTCGTCATCCCCTTCTGTTGAGGAAGGCCCTGGATCAGACGAAGGCTGAACCAGCGGGGGAAGGAGATCTGGATGCGGCGCTTTCCCAGGTCGTTCCACTGACGGTGCGTCTCGGGGAGGACTTTGGTCGTCTGGTGATCACCGGGCCGAACACCGGGGGGAAAACCGTTGCGCTCAAGACCATTGGCCTTCTTGCTCTCATGGCTCAAACGGGCCTGCCAGTCCCGTGTGACCCGGGTTCCGTTCTTCCCTATCTGGACGCAATTCTCGTGGACATCGGTGATGAGCAGAGTCTCGAGCAGAGTTTAAGTACCTTTTCTGCTCATATCTCAAAGATCGGACGGATCATTGAAGAAGCAACTCCTCGGAGCCTGGTTCTTCTGGATGAACTGGGTGCCGGGACAGATCCGCTGGAGGGGGGGGCGCTGGCGACCGCCATCCTGGAAAAGCTGCAGGGGGGAGACATCCCGGCCGTCATCACGACCCATCTGGGGGCATTGAAAGAATTCGCCTACTCCAATCCGGGTGCGGAGAACGCCTCGGTTGAATTCGATCGGGAAAGCCTGGGTCCCACATTCCGGCTCCTGATCGGGCAGGCTGGTAACTCCAACGCGGTCTTGATCGCGAGGCGCCTCGGAATGCCGGCGTCCATCTGTGACCGGGCGAGCGACCTCCTCGCGGTAAAGGATCAACGCGCCGAGGCTCTCATCGAGTCGATGCAGGAATCACGGATGGTCCTTGAGCGTCAACGGCAACAGGCAGAAGACTTTAAAGATGAAACTCGTCTTGCAAAAGATCAGGCAAGCCAGGAGCTCGAACAGCTGCAGGACGAGCGGGATACGGTGTCTCGAGAGGCAGATCAGGAGATCGATCGGGTTTTGCGACGAATGCAGGAGGCTCTCGCTCCGGTCGTTTCCAAGATCAAGAATGCTCCTAAGCCCTTTAACCGTATCGCCGAAGAGCTGTCATTGATTCTTGATGGAGAGCTTGAGAGATCGCCGCTTGACCAGAAGCGACGCGATTATGCCCGAGGGCTCAAGAAGGAGGACCCGGTCTACCTCCCCAAATACAAGAAGAAGGGGCGTGTTTTGAAGGTGGATCGCAAGCATGAGGTCGTCTCGGTCAAGATCGGAGCCCTGTCCGTTGAGGTCCCATTTTCTGAGGTGTCGTGGATCGAGGTTGACCACAGCTGAAACCGGCATTTTTGTCCCTGTCAAAATTTCGAATGTATTCGCTTGACAGTGAGATCACCATTGCTAGCATTTGCCATCTTGCGCTGTAGCTGACTTACACTACTAGTTACACCGGCCTCTCTTGTAGGTCTTTTCTGGGCTCAAATTGGCGATTTCTGGCTTCGGTGAGGAATTGCGGGTTGGTTCAGCTTGCCGGAGCTGTCGGTGCGGAAGTCAAGGCTAGTGTAGCTCAATTGGCAGAGCTTCCGCCTTGTAAGCGGAGGGTTGCGGGTTCGAGTCCCGCCGCTAGCTCCAGTCTGGTGCCTGATCCGGGAGTAACTCGCCGAAATCAAACAAAGAAGAGTTCAGTAGGGAGTGACCAGCCGGTCGTGCTCTACGGGCTCCGCTGAAAAACCAAGAAACGAGTTAGTCCGGTAATGTGGGGAGGTACCCAAGTGGTCAAAGGGGGCAGACTGTAAATCTGCTGGCATCGCCTTCGGGGGTTCAAATCCCTCTCTCCCCACCACTTTTTTATGCAGGCAGGAGTGCTTCCTTTTTGATGTTCGTGTCAGCAATAAATAGCTGGGAGGTCCGGGTTCGGCGGTAGCTCGAATCGCTCATTAGACTGAAACTTGCGGGCGTAGCTTAGTGGTAAAGCCCTAGCCTTCCAAGCTAGTCATGTGGGTTCGATTCCCATCGCCCGCTCTCCCGAAAGATTCTTTTTCCGATTCTCTCTCGCTACATCGATCGAGGTTTTTGATAAAACCTCTCGGCTTGTGGTGGGGGCGGTCGGCGCAGTTTGAGGTCGATCACTGATTTTGGCCTCGTGCCGAAGCGATAAGCTGCTGTGGCTCAGTTGGTAGAGCACGTCCTTGGTAAGGACGAGGTCACCGGTTCAAGTCCGGTCAGCAGCTCCATTTAAGAGTTTTAAATTGTTGCGGGACCACCGGTGGTGGGTCTTGTCGTTGATTTTGAAAATATTGGTTCTTGGGACGAGGCTATGCTGCTCGCCCAGGAGGCTGCCGATTCGGCTCTGGTGGGCGTCTGCGGCAGTACATGGCGAGAGTGGAGGACACCTGGAATGGCGAAGGAGAAATTCGAGCGTAATAAGCCTCACGTCAATGTGGGGACGATCGGCCACGTGGATCATGGCAAGACGACCCTGACGGCCGCCATTACCACGGTTTTGGCGAAGGAGGGGTTGGCCGAGTTGCGCTCGTTCGATTCCATCGACAAGGCTCCTGAGGAGCGGGAGCGTGGCATTACGATCGCCACGGCTCACGTCGAGTATGAGACGGAAAAGCGTCACTATGCTCACGTAGATTGTCCGGGTCACGCGGATTACATCAAGAATATGATCACGGGCGCGGCTCAGATGGATGGCGCTATTCTTGTTGTGAGCGCGAATGATGGGCCCATGCCACAGACTCGCGAGCACATCCTTCTGGCTCGTCAGGTCGGCGTGCCGGCAATTGTGGTCTTCCTGAATAAGGTTGACATGGTTGATGATCCGGAGCTGCTTGAGCTCGTCGAGCTGGAGCTTCGAGAGCTTCTTTCCAAGTACGAGTTCCCGGGTGACGACATTCCGATTATTCAGGGTTCGGCCCTCAAGGCGGGCCAGTCTGAGGAATCGGGGCGGGATGTGGAAGATACAAAATGTATCTTCGCGCTGACCGACGCTCTTGACTCCTATGTTGAGGAGCCCGAGCGGGATGTCGACAAGCCGTTTCTCATGCCGATTGAGGATGTGTTCTCGATCAAAGGGCGTGGTACTGTTGGAACGGGCCGTGTCGAGCGTGGAATCGTCAAGATGGGCGACAATCTGGAAATCGTTGGAATCACCGATGAGACCGGCAAGACGGTTTGCACCGGTGTTGAGATGTTCCAGAAGATCTTGGACGAAGGTCGGGCCGGCGAGAATATCGGCGTCCTTCTTCGTGGTGTGGATAAGAAGGATCTGGTTCGTGGTCAGGTGTTGGCTGCCCCGGGTTCGATTACTCCTCATACTCACTTTGAGGCCGAGGTTTATGTTCTGACGAAGGAGGAGGGTGGTCGTCACACTCCGTTCTTCAAGGGATATC
Organism: Planctomycetota bacterium; assembly: GCA_029260825.1. Classification (GTDB taxonomy): domain Bacteria; phylum Planctomycetota; class JACOTG01; order JACOTG01; family JAJDCM01; genus JAJDCM01. Next base: position 25,819 of record JAJDCM010000068.1, read on the forward strand.
GACCCCAGTTCTACTTCAGAACGACGGATGTGACCGGGAGTGCAGAGATCATGGGTGACGCCGAGATGGTGATGCCTGGAGATAACTGTCGCCTCGAGATCACCTTGATCAATCCTGTCGCCATGGAAGAGAACCTTCGGTTTGCTATTCGCGAGGGTGGCCGTACCGTTGGCGCTGGAGTCGTGACCAAGGTCATTGCCTGATAGGGATGTTTGTTAGCCGGACTTGTTCCGGACAGGATCATGGGGTTGATGCCGGCCCAAGAAGTGAGGGCCGGCTTCTCCTCTTTTAGACATGAGTCACATTGCGCGAGGATAGAGCGGTGCCCGCTTTGCAGGAAAAAAACAAGCAGGGCGACAAGGGCGGCTCCAAGCAAAAGGGGTCGTCGGCCAAGGGGGGCCGTGGTTTGTTTGCTCCCCATCGCCCTGGCGAAGGGGTTGTGGCTCGTCGCGTGGCTCTCACGATTGCTGCTTTGATGTGGATTATCGGGGGCTATCAGCTCTACGATTTTCTTCAGAGCCACGATGCTTGGCGGGTTGCGTGGGGTGGGATGTCAATCCCTCTCATTCAATTGCCGCTGAACTGGGCTCTTTTGGTTTCAGTGGGTGTCTTTTGCGGAGGAGGGCTGGTCAGTCTGGTTCTCATGAATCGCATCGATGCTACCGACTTTTTGATCGACACTGAGACGGAGATGAAAAAGGTAACCTGGCCGACGAAGGACGAGTCCGTCAATGCAACCACGATTGTGATCATTACGGTGGCGGTTCTTGGTCTGATGATGGCTACCTTCGATGTCGTTCTCCAGTGGGTTTTTAAATTGGTCTTCTAGCCGCTTCTGAGGGAGACCAGGTGGTCTCTCAGGCCTGACGCCTCTTGATGGCGATCAGGCGAGGTCTCGAAAATGTCCACGAATTGGTATGTAGTTCGAGTTCAGAGTGGTCGCGAAGATCAGGTTAAGGATAACCTGGAGCGAACGATCAAGGCCAAGGGGCTGACTGAGCGTGTCACTCGGGTTTTGGTGCCAAGTGAAAAGGTGTCCGAAATCAAAGGGGGGCGCCGACGAGTAACGAAGAAGAAGATCTATCCCGGCTACATCATGGTCGAGATGGAATACGGCGAGGATACGTGGTTTGCTGTGCGCGAAACTCCCGGAATCGGGGATTTCATCGGTTCGCACGGCGAGCCGGTTCCGATGGCTGATCATGAAATCGAAAAGATCATCGGACAGATCGAGAAGCAGGAAGAGAAGCCTACTCTCAAGATCGATTTCCGTGCTGGTGACAGTGTGAAGATCAAAGAGGGGCCCTTTGAGAACTTTGACGGCGTGGTCGAGGAAGTGATTCCTGCGAAGGGAATGGTGCGGGTGACCGTCACCATTTTCAGTCGTCCCACGCCGGTTGAGCTTGAGTACTGGCAAGTGGAGGCCATCTGATGGGCAAGGAAGTGAAAGCCAAAATCAAGCTGCAGGTCCCGGGAGGTCAGGCTACGCCTGCTCCGCCGGTGGGATCTGCGCTAGGACCCCACGGGGTGAATATTGGTGACTTCGTGAAGCGGTTTAACGATCTGACGCGAGATCGCAACGGGATTGTCATCCCGGTAGTCATTTCGATTTATGCTGACCGAAGTTTCGATTTCATCACCAAGTCTCCTCCGGCTTCAATCTTGTTGAAGAAGGCCGCAGGGATTGCGAAGGGGACCGGGATCGTCGGATCCGAAATCGTGGGAAGTGTCACACGTAAGGATCTGGAAGAAATCGCCAACGCCAAGATGGAAGACTTGAACGCTTCTAGCCTCGACAGTGCATGTCGAATCATTGAGGGTACCGCCCGCAGTATGGGCCTCAAAGTTGAAGGTTAAAGCGTCTATTTAGCGACAAAAGCCATGAAAAGAAGCAAAAGATTCGTAGCTGCTAGCAAGCACGTAGACATCTCCCGGGTCTATGAGATCGATGAGGGACTCAAGGTCCTGAAGGAAACCGATTCGCCCAAGTTCGACGAGACTGTCGAGCTTGCTGTGAAGCTCGGTATCGATCCCAAGCGGCCCGATCAAGCGCTTCGCGGTTCCGTAGCTCTTCCCAAGGGTATTGGAAAAGAAAAGCGAGTGATCTGCTTTGCTGAGGGGAAAGAAGCTGAACTTGCCAGGGAGGCTGGTGCCGTCGAAGTTGGTGGTGCTGAGCTTGCCAAGAAGGTTTCGGACGGCTGGCTCGACTTTGATGTGGCGATCGCGACCCCGGGCAGTATGAAATTTGTTGGAAAGCTTGGTCGGGTCCTGGGTCCCCAGGGCAAAATGCCGACTCCCAAGTCGGGCACCGTCACCAACGAGGTTGGTCAGGCTGTGGCCGATTTCCGGGCAGGAAAAATCGAGTATCGAAGCCACGGACCCAACGTTCAGATTCCGGTGGGGAAGAAGTCATTCCCCGAGTCGGATTTGAAAGAGAATATTCTGGCATTCATGGAGCATGTAAATGCCGTCAAGCCCGCAGCCGTCAAGGGGCACTACATCCTCAAGACGGTGGTCTCGGCGACCATGAGTCCTGGAATTCAGGTAAACCTCAACTAGTTCTAACCAGAGACTAACGAGAGAGAAGAGAATCGAGACATGTCCAAGCTTCTGAAGCAATTGCTTGTCGATGAGCTCAAGAACGACATCAAGGACGCCGATTCGGCAGTCTTGCTGACCTACAGCGGTGTCGAAAGCGAAGACAACACCCAACTTCGAGCTGACTTGCGAAGCAAGAAAGTGCAGATGCGGCTGGTGAAGAACAGTCTTGCTCGTATTTCCTTTCAGGGAGGTGCTCTTGAGTCTCTGGCGGACGAATTCAAGGGTCCCTCGGCTATCGCGTACCCCATGGAAGCGGGGGACTCGGTCGCCGTACCGAAGGCTCTCAAGGATTGGGAGGAGAAGCTCAAAGGAGTTGAGTTTCTGAGCGGTATCGTTGATGGCAAGAAGATTGGCCGGGATGACATTTTGCGCCTGGCAAACCTTCCTGGCCGTGACGAGCTCCTGGGCCAGATTGTTGGGCTGCTTCAGAGCCCGTTGGTCGGGATCGTCAGTTGCCTGCAATCCCCGCTGCAAGGCATCATTGGGCTTCTGGATGCTCTTCACGAGAAGAAGGGCGCCCAGGAAAGCTAGAGAACCGATATCTGGAACCCGCAGTCGGGATTCCGGTCTTTTGGGATGTGGGTCGTCGTTGACTTACTCCTTTACGGTATGTGTTAAGGCTGGGGCCAACGAGGCCCTTTTCGATAGGATGAGATCCGGTATCAGAGAAAAGGCCGGAGGCGAACCAAGGAGGTCGATGAATCATGGCCGATGAGACTGTTGCTGAAGAGGGTGGGACTGCCACCGCGGCCAAGACTTACTCCGAGCGCGTCGAGCGCATTCTGTCCGAGATGGAGCAGCTCTCCTTGCTGGAGATCGTCGAGCTCAAGGATGGGATCGAAGAGCGTTTTGGCGTGACTGCTGCGATGCCCGCTGCTATGGCCATGCCGATGGGTGGTGGCGGTGGTGCTGCGGCCGAAGAGAAGACTTCGTTTGATGTTATCCTGAAGGACTTTGGGAAAGAAAAGATCCAGGTCATCAAGGAAATCCGAGGCATTACTTCGTTGGGTTTGAAAGAAGCCAAAGCGCTTGTTGAGGACCTGCCGCAGAATGTCAAAGAAGGCATCAGCAAGGAAGATGCGGACAAGGTCAAGGAGCAGCTTGAAAAAGTCGGTGCGACCGTCGAGATCAAGTAATTCCAGCGGTCCGAAATCCCAATCCGGCATTCATAAACCCCTTTCACCAAATAAAGGTGGGAGGGGATTCGCCGTTTCTTGCGAGCGATTTCGCACGTCGGTGGGCGGGCCGGCGGGGACCGACATGAAGTCTTCTGAATTTGGACGTGTCCGGACTGTTCCGGTTGACCAGACTCAAGAAGCCTTAAAATCCCCATGGTGAATTGCCCTCTGGGGGATGAAGCTCGAGCGGTTTCCCGCTCGGGGCCGGCGCTAGGTCGATAATTAAGTGGGAGCTCTGAAAGTATGGGGTTTGCCAAGATCAAAAGCTTTGGTCGGGTAGCAGAAGTATTGCCTATTCCTGATCTAACTGAGCTTCAGATCAAGTCCTATTACGATTTTCTCCAACCTGACGCCACGTCCATTGAGCGACCGGTGCAGGGCCTGGAGTCAATCCTGCGTGAGATCTTCCCGATCCAGAGTTACGACAAGACGATGGAGCTTGCGTATTTGGGCTACGAGCTGGGTCGCCCTCGCTATTCTCCGGAGGAATGTCGTCGTCTGAAGCTCACGTTCGGGGCGCCTTTCAAGATCAGGATTCGCTTGGAAAAGCCGGATCCGGTCGAGGAAGAGGTCTATCTGGGGGAGATGCCGATCATGATCGGCGGCGGCGAGTTCATCGTGAACGGAGCCGAGCGCGTGATCGTGAGTCAGCTTCACCGTTCTCCAGGAGTGGACTTCAGTGTTGAAGTTCATGCGGGTGAAAAGAAGCTTCACTCCTGCTGGATCATCCCCGAACGCGGTTCGTGGATCGAGCTCAATGTCACCAAGAAAAACGCTCTGGCTGTTCGGATTGATCAGTCAGGGAAATTCCCGGCGACGATGCTCATGCGGGCGATGTCCGAGGACTTTTCCAACGACGCGGACATTCTGAGGGTCTTCTACGAGACGGCGAAGGTCAAGCCGACGGCCAAGACCTTCACGGAAGAAGTTCTTGGGAAGTATGCGGTCGGTGATGTCATCGACGTGAAGACCGGCGAAGTGATTGCTCCGAGCTGCGAGATTCTTACCGAGGAACTTGCGAAGAGTATTCAGGAGCACAACGTCCCCGAGGTCGAGGTGGTGGCCAAGGCGGACGACACTTTGATTATCGACACGCTGAGAGAGGACAGCACATCCTCCTACCAGGAAGCAGTCCTCAGGATCTACGCACGTTTGCGTCCGGGTAATCCGCCGCAAGTCGAGCGAGCGCGCCAGCTCTTCGAGGAAAAGTTCTTCGATCCGACCCGATATCGATTGGGGAAGGTGGGGCGTTTCCGGATCAATCGCAAATTCAATCAGACCACCGATGAAGGGGAGATGACGCTGCAGAAGGAAGACTTCGTCAATTCGATGCGGTACATCCTGACGCTTCGTTCCGGAACCGGCGAGATCGACGACATCGATCACCTCGGAAACCGACGCGTACGGACGATTCTCGAGCTAGCCGGCGATGAGCTGCGAAAGGGATTCCTCAAGCTGAAGAGGACCGCCCAGGAGCGAATGAACCTCGAGAATCTCGAGTCGGTGACGCCGCGAAACTTGATCAACTCCAAAACGATCTCTTCGGCCATTGATTACTTCTTTGGCCGGAGTGAACTCTCTCAGGTCGTGGATCAAACGAACCCGTTGGCTCAATTGACCCATGAACGACGACTTTCGGCACTGGGTCCCGGTGGACTCAATCGAAAGCGGGCCGGTTTCGAAGTGCGTGACGTTCACATCTCTCACTACGGCCGTATCTGCCCGATTGAAACCCCTGAAGGAACGAACATCGGCCTGATTTCCAGTCTTGGAATTTTTGCCACGATCGATGAATACGGGTTCCTGGTGACTCCTTATCGAGTCGTACAAGAAGGCAAAGTCACCGAGGATGTGAAGTACTTGCGGGCAGACGAGGAGATCGACGCTGTTCTTGCTCCGGCTGACACCAAGGTGGACAAGTCGGGAAAGATCACGGTCGACAAGGTTCTCGTTCGAATGAATGGGGACTTCCAGCTGTCGCCACGGGCGAACGTTGAATTCATCGATGTCTCCCCCAAGCAGCTTGTTGGAATCTCAGCGAGTCTGATTCCCTTCCTTGAGCATGATGATGCAAACCGCGCTTTGATGGGATCGAACATGCAGCGGCAGGCTGTTCCCCTTCTCCGTTCCGAGCCGCCGGTCGTGGCGACGGGAATGGAAAGGTCGGTCGCCGGTAATTCAGGCATGGTCATTCGGGCCGAGGAAGACGGTACCGTCACCAAGGCGACGGCGGCCACCATCTCGGTTGAAGATCGAAGTTACGACCTCCGAAAGTTCGTGGGGTTGAACGAGCGAACGTGCTTGAACCAGCGTCCGATTGTCAAGTCGGGGGACAAGGTCAAGAAGGGCCAGGTCCTGGCTGATGGCGCTTGCACCCATCGGGGTGAGCTCGCCCTCGGAAGGAACGTGATCGTCGCGTTCATGCCGTGG
>JAJDCM010000069.1 GCA_029260825.1 Planctomycetota bacterium
TTTGACGACAAAGGGAACACCCGCCAACGGTCGCTGATCGGCACTACTCAACTCTTCGGCGCGGTCGATAGCATGGGGATCGATTTCTACGATGGCATTGAGCTGGGGGCCGCCAGCTGCGTCATCAAGCTCGGTTATCCTCTGCACTGCATCCCTGGTGACCTGGGCAAATCGAACCGAACCACTGGCAACTTTGGCCTGCAGGGTGGCAATGTCGTCAAAGGCGGCTAGCTCATGCCTTGGGACAGGTTCTGAAGCAGCCGGGCTACAGGCCGCTAACCATCCCAAAGCCAGACACAGACTAACTCGTAGCAATCCCCAAATCCTTTCGATTTCGTAGCACGTTTGCATATTGTACCAACAAGAATTCCCGCTCAGATTCAGGACAAGCACTGAGCTGGTCTGCAAAGCAACTCATCACGTTAGGCTTGGCTTCCACATCCGCTGCATCAGGTACCTGATCGCCCAACATCTTCGCCGCGGCGACGTGTGTTGGAAAGATGCGCATACCAGCTAGTATCGAGCGGTCAATGCCTAACGCCAGTTCTTCCGGGGTGTCAAAGTGGCCCGTCAGGGTTTCGTTGAAATGCAGGTGCACCCGACCCTTCCAACCGACCATACCTAGCACGATACTCTGCAGGTCTTCCTCATCGCTCTTGTCGTAGTGGCTATGCTCAGCCATCACTGCCAGTTCATGAGCCTTGCGCAAAGCACATGGATCCAACTCGTAGGAAATCGATACCGGTACCAAAGTCACGCGGTCAAGCAAGCCCACCGGCTGGGCATCGTCTTCCCGGTAAGCGAGACCGAGCATTTTTAACAGTGCTGGGTCGGTACGGTCCCAACCGTCTTTTGCCCGACCTTCACGTTGCGCAATCCAGATCGATACGCCTTCCTCCAGGGAATGCCGAATGTATCGACTGGTGCGGGTAAGCGCGGTCATGGTCGCACGCGCGCCAATGACACTGCGTTCCACCACAAAGCTTTTATTCAGACGCATCAGGTCCGCGGCCAACTCGTTGGTCAACAGATTATCACCCACCGCAATACGGCAGGTTTCGTGACCCGCATTATGGATGAGAACGTTGAGCAGGCTAGGGTCCATGACGATGTCACGGTGATTGGACATGAACAGATAGCAGCGACTCTTATCCAAATGCTCCAAGCCGGACACGGTCAGCTCGTCGATGGTTTCATCAATCAATCGTTCGAAGTAGTCGGCAATAAAAAGCTGACAGTCACTGACGGTTCGAAGATGTCGAGTTTTAATTCTGAGAAGTTGCGAGGTGAGCCACTCGCCGATGTTGGTACCTTGCAACATCTCCGGCATAACCAGCTTGGACGCGGCCTTGCCGAAATTGGGATGTCTGACCACGCGCTCGACGACAGTGGCAACCTCATGGTCGTCAAATGGGCGAATGCTGTCGTATTCTGGCATGCAGGCACAGTAGCGTCTTCAGCATAGAACACAAGCACAATGACGGTTATGCGCCTGCTACAATCGATCGAAGCTACTGTAAGGAGGTAACATGGGTCTAGGCACGCGTCCGTATACACGCGGATTAACCGAGTTAGGCAACGGCGGCTACGCCTGGCTGCAACCGGACGGCGGCTGGGGTTGGTCTAATGCAGGCTTAATAGTTGATGGCGACGCTTGCATGGTGGTCGATACGCTGTTCGATAAGCCCCTCACGCAAACCATGTTAGACGCCATGCACGCCGCTGAGCCTGTAGCCACGGTTAGCTACGATTACCTGGTTAACACCCACGCCAACGGCGACCACTGCAATGGCAACGAATTGGTTGGTGATGCCGACATCATCGCCTCCAAGGCTTGCTTAGAAGAGCTCGCCACCGAGAACCCCCAGATGATGCTCAACCTGCTGGAGGCAGCCCCAGGCATGGGCGATGTTGGCGAATTCTTTCTCCATTGTTTCAGCCAGTTCGATTTCAATGACATACACCGAGCTTTGCCTAACCACACTTTCGAAGGCTCATTGGATATCAACGTCGGCGATAAACTCGTGGAATTACGTCAGGTAGGACCAGCTCACACCCATGGCGATGTATTAGTTCACGTGCCGGCTGACAAAACCGTTTTTACCGGTGACATTCTATTTATCGAAGGCCACCCCATCTTATGGGCTGGACCGGTACAGAACTGGCTCGATGCCTGCGACTATATGCTGGCCCTGGATATCGAAACCGTCGTGCCTGGACATGGTCCCATCACCGATAAGGACGGGATCCGCGCAGTACAAGGCTACCTGAGCTATATCCGTGACGAAGCGCGCATCCGTTTCGATCAAGGGTTGGACGTGATGCAGGCTTGCCGGGACATTTCGTTTGCAGACTATGACAGCTGGGGGGATGGCGAACGCATCGCGGTCAACGTGGCGGTTTTGTACAAAGAGTTTGCTTCAGACAATTCACCGAACGATGTGACCGCTTTGTTTGGCTTGATGGCCCAAATTCACAAAGAGATCCACAAAGACCACCGTGGTTGAAAACCCGGTACAGATACGCGCGCTGGGAGCGCTCGACCACCCAGCCGTCGTAACGATCTACAACTACTATGTCGAGCACAGCCATTGCACATTCGATACGCACCCATTCACCGCCGACAGCCGTAGACCCTGGTTCGAGCAGTTCTCGAACCCCCTGCACCAATGCCTGGTGGCAAGTCGTGG
>JAJDCM010000070.1 GCA_029260825.1 Planctomycetota bacterium
CGATATTGTAGAAAAGGGTGTTGGTGGTGGTGTCGATCGTCATCGCGGCGGTACCCATGGCGAGCGATCCGGTCGGTGGTACCACCTGGCCACCGTCAAGGGTTGCTCCCTGCAGCCTTTCGATCCTGAAACACCAGGGCCTTGTGTTGCGGCTTTCGCCCTGTTGCATTCCCGGAAGGACAGTGGGGCATCCTGAAAGGGTCGGATGATCGCCGGACGTAGGGGGAAAGAAGCTTCGAGTCTGGGGTTCAAAAACATCGAGAAGAGTCAGGCCGTGAATGGATCGATTGAGAAAGAAGTTGATGAGCCCTGCGCCGATCTCGTCGATTCCCTTTCGCGGGATGACGAATCCAAGCACAGCGATCTCAACCGCCACATCGGGAAAGGTGTTTCCATCAAGGTCAAGAGCAGGGGGCTGACCGTAGAAGTTGCCATTGACGTCCAGATCGGCGATGGCGAACCAGTCCAAATCGATGGCAGCAGTGCTCGGGCTGAGGAAATAGTCGGTAATCAAGTCGCTGGGGACGGACACGGCGCACAGGAACTCTCTTGGCCCTTCTTCAGCGCTGAGAGTCACTGCAGGAAAGACCACATCATCGAGAAGCATGACTCGGGGTGCGGCGTTGAGAGGGAAGTCTTCTCCTGCGGGGTTGTCCGGACACTTGGGAAGACAGGGAATCATGAAGATGTCCTCTGCCACCTGAACCGTTGTTTGGCTCTGATCCGTTCGCGGGGAAAGCTTCATCTTTGTGACGAAAGTAATGGTCCCCGGTTCGTCCGCAAAGAGATATGTTTCCCGCTCGTAGTGACCGCTTGCCCCAAGAACACTGCAGTCCTGTCCTACGATCCATCCATCCTCGAGGACTGGAAGTGCCCAGCAATCAGGAATGACAGCGGTGTTACCGGAGGTCGGGGTTGAGAGGGGTATGCAGATGGTAGAAAACGCGCTGGCATCGATGCGTCGGAGCGCGGCTTGAGCGTCGGTAGCCAGAAAAAGTAAGAGGGCCAGAGCGGCAATACCCGCTCTGCGAAAGAATGCACGAGTGTTCATCCAGGGATCTCCTTGTTGTTCTTCCAGGCGATTGGTGTGGCCGAGCAGAATTGCTCGGCCATGAGGAGAGATCCCGTATGAGGCTGGAATGGCTCAAAGAAAGTCAGAAAATGTTTCGGAGACTCACTCGGAGATAGCCGCGCCAAGGTCGAGGGCTATGATGCTCTTTCGATCCCGGACATAGAGGGTTTTTCCCACGAGGGTCGGTACGGTCCAGGAGGTGCCTTCAGTCATCGGAGTGCTGGCGAGGATCTCCACTTCATCCGGACTGACCGCCGCCAGGCCAAGCTGTCCGTTCTCGTCAAGAAAGATGAGTTTGTTGTCTGCATAGAGACACAGGCATTTGTGAAACCCTCGCTTGCGCCATTCTCGTTCGCCTGTCTTCCAGTTGACACTGCAAAGAAAGGAAGACCGGTTCCCACCGACGGATCCGTAGATGTAGTCTCCGATGGGAATCGAGGTCCAGTGGGTTCCGCTCATTCTTGAATTGAACCAGAGCTGCTTGACCTTGAACCTGTCATCCTCTTTCCTGATTTCGAGAACTCGGCCCCCGCCCTCGTCGAACTGGCTCGCTACCCAGAGGTGTCGATCTCCGCAAAGAAAGACCGGCGTGAGGTTATTTCCGTTTCCCGGGGCGCAAGGATGGCTCCAGAGGAATTCCCCGGTACCTGGATCGAGGCCGATGACTTTGTCAAAAGAAAAGAAGACGAGCTGATCCTGGTTGTCGATGGTGACAAGAGTCGCTTGAGCGTAGCTGACCCCGGTCGATGGGCTTTTCCAGACGACCGATCCGTCGTCGGGATCAAAAGCAACAAGACCGTGCTCCGTGCCGTTGACGAGTGCGATCACTGTTCCTTTGTAGAGAACCGGGCTGTTTGAATACCCGTACTCTTCAACTCTTTTCTGGCGGCCATACTCGGCGACGAGATCGTGCCGCCAGAGAAGTTCTCCGGTGGAGAGGTCAAGGCATCGCAAGTCGGCATTGATCCCGATCGTGATGATCCGGTTGCCGTGGATTGCCGGAGTTGCGTTCGGACCGGGGCCAAATTGCATCACCATGTCTTTCCAGAAATCGGCCTCGTAGCGGTGCTCCCAGATCGTCTTTCCGGTCTTTCGATCCAGGGCGACGACAATCTCCTCTTTCTCCTCGCGAAGCATCGTGTAGAGACGGTCGTCTTTGACAACGACGGCCGAGTATCCCTCTCCCAGGGGGCGGTGCCAGAGGCGTGGCGGTCCGGATTTTGGCCAGGATGAAGCGAGTCCGGAGGAATCGGTGGTGAAGTTGCCGTTGGGACCACCCCACTGGAGCCAGTCAGATTCGGCAATGGCTGGTGGAGCGCTGATCAAGATGAAGAAAAGGAGGAGTGTTTTTGAAAGACATGGATGCCAGCCTGCCTGCATGATGTGGATCCTTCATGGTAACTAGGGAAAGAAGTTTGCGGCAATCAGCAACCTTTATTCTACGGAGGAAACGGAAAATTGTGAGGAAACATCAGTATTTCTGCTTTGCGAGAAGAAGCTGTGCCTCCCGCATCGAGGAGTACAGGACCGGAACAACAAAGAGAGTCAAGAGAGCAACCGTCATGCCTCCAAAAGTGGGGATGGCCATCGGGATCATGATGTCCGAGCCTCGACCGGTTGATGTCAGTACCGGAAGCAAGGCCAGGATCGTCGTCGCCGATGTCATGAGGGCCGCTCGAATCCGCAGATGAGCCCCTTCAACAGTCGCTTCTCGAACCTCTTCGATGGTTTGGGGGCGGCGTTCCTCAAATGACTGCTTGATCCGGGTTGCCATGACGACTCCGTCATCCGTTGCGATCCCGAAGAGGGCCAAGAAGCCGACCCACACCGCAAGGCTGAGATTGAAAGGCCGCACCTGAAAGAGGGAGCGAAGGTCCATCCCGAACGGGGATCCATCCAGAAACCAGTCTTGTCCGTAGAGCCAGAGCATGACAAAGCCGCCTCCCCAGGCAACAAAGACTCCGCTGAATACCATGAGGGTTGTCGCCGTCGATCGAAACTGAAGGTACAAAAGAAGAAAGATGATCCCAAGAGATAGGGGGAGTACAAGGCTCATCCGTTTTGCGGCGCGCACTTGATTCTTGTAGGAACCCGCGAAATCAAAGCTAACGCCCGCGGGAACGTCGAGCTCTCCCGTGTCGATTTTTGTCTGAAGGTAGTTCTGACAGGCCTTGACCACTTCGACTTCGGCGACCCCAGGCTTCTTATCAAAAAGAACATAGGAGACAAGAAATGTATCTTCGGACTTGATCATCTGGGGGCCCCGGCGATAACGGATTTCCGCAAGTTCGCCCATGGGGATTTGCCTCCCGTCGGGAGTCGGAACGAGGATGTCGTCAATGGAGTCGAGTTCGTCTCGCAGTTCGCGTTGATACCGCACCCGGACCGGGTATCGCTCTCTACCCTCAACGGTCATGGTCAGTGGTTTTCCGCCGATCGCCACCTCGATCACTTCTTGCATGGAGGCGACCGAAATGCCGTACCGGGCGATCTGCTCCCGGTTGATGTCGATCTCGAGATATGGTTTTCCAACAACCCGGTCGGCGAAGACGGCAGCAGCCTCGACTGAAGGGACTTCTTTCAGAAGACGTTCGAGATCGAGGCCGAATGACTCGATGCTTTCGAGATCGGGGCCAAAGACCTTGATTCCCATGGGGGCCCGAAAACCGGACTGGAGCATGATGATCCGGGTCTCAATGGGCTGAAGCCTCGGTGCGGAGGTTGTTCCTGGAATCTCTGCGGCGGCGACGATCTCGTTCCAGATGTCGTTCTGGGACCGGATATGATCCCGCCATTGTCGAAAGGGACGACCATTTTCATCTTCCAGGAGCGACCCGTTCTCGTCTCGATCGAACTCATTCGTTGATGAATTGAATCGGAACCGCTTTCGACGTCCCTCGAAGTCCGTCACGTACTCGTTGGAATATTGAATAATTGTCTCTACCATGGAGATCGGGGCGGGGTCGAGAGGGCTCTCTGCTCTTCCTATCTTTCCCACGGCAAGCTCGACCTCTGGTACGGTGAGGATCGCCTCATCAAGCTTGCTGAGAACGTCAACCGCCTCGCCGATGGAGGCGTGGGGCATTGTCGTTGGCATGTAGAGAAAGGCTCCCTCGTCAAGAGATGGCATGAATTCGCTCCCCAGGCCGGGAAAAGCGTCAGCGATCTTGATGGCTCGATCTTTTTCGCGGATGGAGCCAGGGAGCCAGCCCCAGACTCGATCGAAACCGAGCCAAACGGTTGTTCCTAGAAGCACGACGAGGATCGCCGGAGAAAGAGCGATGATCTTGTTTTTCAGCGCCCATCGAAGCATAGCAGGGTAGGCCCGTCGAAATAGCCAGAAGATGAGAAGAAGTAGAATGAGAACCAGTGCAATGAAAATCGTGTTGGCCAGGTGATCCTCATTGGCACCAAGAGGTTTCCAGAGAGTTCCCAGAAGAGTCAGGACCATGAGAACTGCAGCCATGTTCGCCAGCCGCTCGACTCCCTTTCTTGCAGCTTCAGGGAGGCTCGGTCTTGCTCCGTGAAAGATCCCGAATCCCATGACGATGAGTCCAAGGGAAACCTGAGAAAGAATCGCAATCGTGATTCCAGCGACAATCAGGAAGAAGGACCCGAGGGCCCGAAGAGAGCGAGCCCGAACCTGTAGCCGAAAGAGAGTGTGAGCAAGGGGCGGTATGATCGTCAGCGCGATGACGATCGAGGCCAGGAGGGCAAACGTCTTGGTGTAGGCCAGGGGTTTGAAGAGTTTTCCTTCTGCGGCTTCCATCGTGAAGACGGGAAGAAAGCTGACGACCGTGGTGAGAACCGCGGTCAGGACGGCACTTCCGACCTCGCATGTTGCGCGAAAGACCGTTTCCTTCTGGTCGTCCGTCGGGCGTGCTTCTTCAAGTCTGCGAAGAATGTTTTCAGAAAGTACGATTCCCATGTCCACGATGGTTCCGACCGCGATGGCGATACCGGAAAGGGCAACGATGTTGGCATCGACCCCGAATCCCTTCATGGCAAGGAAAGTCATGAGAACCGCAAGGGGAAGCATCGAAGAGACAAGAAGGCTGCTTCGAAGATGCAGGACCATCAAAACAATGACGGCAATCGTGATCAGGAGTTGCTGAGTGATCGCGGCGTTCAGGGTTCCCAGGGTCTCGTGAATGAGGCCGGTTCGATCGTAGAAAGGTACGATCGCCAGACGGCTTTGTGTGCCGTCTGCAAGGACCTTGGTGGGTAGCCCCTGTTCGATTTTCTTGATTTGATCCTTCAACTTCTTGATGACCGCCATGGGGTTCTCGCCGTAACGGACGACGACCACTCCGCCAACTGCTTCGTCACCTCCTTTGGTGAGAGCGCCTCTTCGGAGGGCTGGGCCCAAACCCACGGTGGCGATATCCCGAATCAGGATCGGGTTTCCATTTCGAGCCGTGACGGAAGTCACCTCCAGATCCTCGGTGCTCTTGAGGAAACCGAGGCCGCGAATGATGTACTCGGCCTTGTTGATCTCGATGGTCCTGGCGCCAACGTCCTGATTGCTTTCCCGAACGGCTTTGATCACCTCGGCCAGGGAGACACCGGCCGCCCGCATGGCATCGGGATTGACGTCGACCTGATACTCCTTGACGTATCCTCCCACCGATGCAACCTCGGCCACGCCAGCAACCGCTGCAAGTTGATAGCGAATGATGAAGTCCTGGGCTGAACGAAGCTCGTGAAGATCCCACCCGCCCGTGGGATTTCCTGCAGGATCTTGTCCTTCCAGTGAGTACCAGAAAACCTGGCCAAGTGCGGTTGCGTCCGGGCCAAGAGTGGGTTGTGCTTCAGATGGAAGAGTGCCTGACGGAAGGCTATTGAGTTTTTCAAGGACCCTGGATCTTGACCAGTAAAACTCAATATCGTCTTCGAAGATCACATAGATCGTGCTGAAACCAAAAATGGAATAGCTTCGAACATCTTTGACTCCCGGGAGTCCCAGAAGCGCAACCGTCAGCGGGTAACTGACCTGATCATCGATGTCCTGGGGGCTGCGCCCTGGCCATTCGGTGAAGACGATCTGCTGGTTCTCACCGATGTCGGGGATTGCGTCAACACTCACGGGGAACCGGGGAAGACCGGCGACTTCCCAGTTGAAGGGAGCCACAAGAAGCCCTCCCAGGATCGCCCCAAGGGTGAGAACAAGAACCACCAGTTTCTGATCGAGGCAAAAGCGAATCAAGGTCGCCAGCGGACCTCGGGTGTATGCGGGGGATTCTTCACTCATGATGAGGCTCCTTGGTCGAGGTCATCTTCCTGGGTGGCAGTGTCTTTTGAATCTCTCCGCAACGAAGCATTCCATCGCCGTATGGGTTGTTGATTGTCAGACCCTTTTGAAGCCACGTCGCGCCCTGGTTCTTGAAGACCATGGGGCAGAAGGCGACTTGCCAGGATTCCTCGCCTCGATGTCCAAAACGTTTCTCGAGATCGATCATTCCCGAAGAGATCTGCTTGAAGGAGGCTCGGGCGGAGGAGAGGTCTGACCCTGGATTGGGATGATCAATGATGGAAGAGATCCGTCTCCATTGGCCGAGATGTTGCCCAAACAGTCCGCTGGTTCCGACCCCTTTGATGGCGCTGGTGAGTTCGTTTGAAGCCTCGAGAAATGCATCATAGTTGTCTCGAATCAGGGCTTCGTGGGCCTTGAAATATGCTTCATAGACGGAGCTCAGACCGAGAAGGAATCCGGGTGGTAGTTCATCTCCAGGGTTCATCGAAAGATGAGAACTCTCCTGGCTTTTTTCGTCGGGAGTCATCATGCTTGGCTTGGCCGCGATCTGCATGGCACTGTCAATCTTGAATGCACCGTTCGTGACGACTTCCTCGCCTTCTCGAAGTCCTTTGCGAACGATGTACCACCTACCGGCACGAGGACCGAGCACGATTTCCCTGCCTTCGAATGTGGGTTTCTTCGCATTCGGGATCTTCACATAGGCCACAGCGCGAGTTCCCGTGATCAGAACCGCGGACTTGGGAACGACCAGAGGCTCTTCGTGCGAAGATGGATCCCCGACAACACCGAAGTCTTCGGCGCGTACGAGATCCATCCCGCAAACCCCGCAGGAGCCCGGCTTGTTCTGGACGATTTCAGGGTGCATGGGGCTCACCCATTTGCCCGCAAGTGCATCCGAAAGAACGCCTCCATTTGCGGATAGCTGCACCCGAGCGATCGCCGTGGCAAACATGCCCGGTTTCAGTCTTCCGTCTCGATTGTTAATGGACACCCGAACGGAGGCGGTTCTGGTGTGTTCGTCGACGATCGGAGCGATGAAGGAGATCTTTCCCCGGAAACTCTGACCCGGGTGAGACTCCACCGTGAAGGTAACTTCCTGTCCCCAGCGAATCATCGGAAGCTGAGACTCATAAGCTTCCATTTCGAGCCAGAGGCGATCGAGACTGGCCACCGTAGCGATGGGGGATCCGGTGACGACTTGATCTCCCTCGAGCGCCGCCATATGAGTCACGATGCCGCCGATCGGAGAGTAGACGGTGAAGTGGTCTCCGGTCATTTCTCCATTTTCGACCGCTTCGATCTGCTGGACTGATAAGCCAAGGAGGTGGAGTCTTCCCCGCGCTGCTTCGAGGGTTTGTTCGCTGATGGAGCGGACGATCTTGCTCTGGGTTCGGTTCTGGCTGACAGCCAACTTTGTTTGGCGTAGCTCTTCGAAAGTGGAGAGAACCTCCGGGCTGTAGATTTCCGCAAGGTGATCTCCCTTGCGGACGGGGACCCCGACGTAGTTGATAAAGAGTCGATCGAGTCTTCCCGGAAAATAGGAGGTGATCCTGGCAACGAGGGATTGGTCGTAAGCGATCTTGCCGTAGAGTCGTACTTCCGCCGTGGGGAAGAAGCGCTCAACCTTGGCCGTCTCCAGGTCGGCGAGTTTTGTTGCCGATTCGGTGAGAGCTATCTGTCGGGGACTCCCCCCGTCGCTGGCGGGAATCAGGGCCATGTTGCAGATCGGGCATTTGGCGTCTGGATCGGGCAATCGAACCTGAGGATGCATTGAACACGTAAATAATGTTGCCCGGGATCCGGAGGCCCCGAAAGGTCCGGAGGCGGGACTGCTGTCCGATGGGTTTTCCTTTCCGCCGCGAACCCAAAATCCGAGGGTAAATGAAAGGATGAGGAGAAGGATCATGATCAAGGGCTGAGAGGATTTTAGCGCCCACTGGATGATTCTCTTGAGAGGTGTTGTTTTTTCGGTCATTTCGGATTCCTCCCGTTCTCGGTCTTTTCTGGTACCGATGTTCCAAGGAGCTGTTCGATTCGTGCGAAGCTCGTGGATCGATCGACGATGGCCCTCTCAAGTTCTAGTTGAAACTCAAGAAGAGTTCGTTCGGTGTCGACGAGTTCGAGGAAGTCGGTGGTTCCTTGTTCGAAGCCTCCAAGGCAGGCCTGGAGAGACTCGGTAGCCTTGGGGATCAAAGTGTCCTGGTAGAGTTCAACGCGGCGCTGGGAATCGTGATGATCGAAAACTGCTTGCTGCAGGTCGGCGGTGAGTTGATTCATGGCCTCGATCTTGCGACTGGATGCGGCCCGGCGTTGTTCAGTCGATTCTCGAATCCCCGCCTGGACTCTTCCTCCCCAGACGGGAAGGTTGACGGATAGGGAGGCGAGAACGGCGTCTTCTCCGTTGCCGGACCCTGAAGTGCCTTTTTGATCCCCGATGACGGTGTAGGATAGTCCCAGTGTCAGGTCGGGAAACCCTTCCTTTTGTGCGAGCGCCGATTGAATTCGCGCCATGGCGATTTCGTTGGAGAGCGCTCTGAGGACAGGGTTGTTCTCCTGCATGATGGCGAGAAGTTCGGGGAGCTGGGCATTGGTGATCTTTGATCTGACATGGATCACAGGGGGGATCTTTGATTCGGGGCTCCGGTTCATCGTCGCGTTCATTCGAGCTCGATGAGGAGCCTGTATCTCCGTGAGTTGGCGTAGTCGATCTTCGAGTCTTCCCAGCTCGACTTGAAGGCGAATGATGTCGGGATGATCGGCGGCAGATACCCGATATCTGTTGATCGCAATCTGCTGAAACTGCTTCAGAAGCTCGATGTTTTCACCAAGGATGTCGGCGGATCGGGCGAGGAAGTAGAGTTCATTATGGATCGCTTCAACTCGATAGGAGAGGTCGAGCTGTGCCTCCATGAGTTGGTTGTGTTCTATGTCAGCCGACCTGGCGGCTGCATCTTCCCGATCCGCAGTTTTTCCGAACCACGGAAATCTCTGGGAGATCCCGATCTGGTGCTCCTGGGGCCCCACTCGCGTTTCCACTTCCTCGACAAAGTATCCATAGGTGAGCTGTGGATCGGGGAGAGCCTTTGCTTGAGGGATTCGTTCGATGGCCGCTCGCCATTCTCGAAATCTGGATTCGAGACCCGGGTTATGTAGAGCGGCATATCGAAGGTAATCGGAAAGCGTTGGAGAATCGGGAAGATCGTCCTGTGGTTCGATCTCTGGTAGGGAGGTCCTGGGGGTCGTCTCTGCCTCCGTTTGTTTTTTCGGGTCCGTCCGCGTGATCAGCAATGCTTGTTTGTCGACGGACAGGGACCGACATCCAGTGAGAAACGGGGCAAAGGATAGAGTGCATAGGATGCAAAAGATCGAAACATGGGCCATGACTCGGCTCCGGATCGAGGGTGTTACGGATGTTCGAAGTGATTCCGGACGGTGTATGCCATGGACTTTGGATTGGATCCGTCCGGGCACACCGTCCCCTACGAAATCTGGTTCAGATGCGCCAGATGCAGAGGAGAGCCCGCGAATCGGTGAGGAGGCCGGGGGCCAAGCATGGCAAAGATCTGGAGGGAGGAGAGGGAGCGGCTGGAACTTTGTCGATCGCCAGTTCGTTCGCGATGAAGGATGGTTCTACATGCTCTGAGCGTGAGGCTGGGCGATCGATCGGGTCGGGGAAAGAGGCTTCAGTCGGCTCTCCTTTGCAGAGGCAGGTTGTCTCTGCAAGAGAGCTTGGCTGGGCCGGAGTTTTTTCACAGCAAGAGGGGGCTTGATTCTCTATCTGGCAACAGGAGGCCTCGCAATTCGATCCCAGGCTCCCTGTCAAGGAGAGCTGGAGGGTCAGCAGGATCAGAATCAAGGTACGGTGAATCATTGCACCATCAACTCTATCTTGGACAAGATCTTTGGTCAAGTTGAAGCTAGCTTCGACGGTTATGGGATAGCTGTTCTTCCGTGGGGTGGGTTGCGCACCCTTGCGGGCGAATGGTTCTTATCGCATAAGAACGGGGCGGGCAAGGATACCGTTGGTGACGCTTGCCGGCACTTCCGCCGCCGACCCTGGATCGAAGACAATGCCTTGAATGAAAAACGTGGCTGGACGGGCGAGGCCGTTCGGTCGGCCGAAGAAGACTTCTGGAGCACCGGAAGAGGCATGGGTGGGAAGGCCTAGACTCGGGAGCCTACGAGCGTTGTTCCAGATCACGATAGGCTGGGGCGCACCTCCGGTAAGAGGCATTGGCATTGACGAGAACCCGATTCCTCGGGGAAGACTCAGGGCTGTGTCGTGTGTTTGTTCGCCAGGCCAGGCGTAGACAGCAAAAGGAGCGATGGCAGGTGCATTGACCGCGTGTGGACGGATCATCCGAAGTTCGAAGCGGTCTGTCACGATATATTCCACGATGCGTTCGGCACCGATTCCTTGTGAACCGTTCAGAAAGAGTACGTCGGTGATGGATCCGAGGCCTGCGTTGACCGTTCCCCGCCGTGTCGAAATGGTATCGAGACGTTGAAACAGAATGAAGGCGCTGTCGTCTCCTGAGTCAGACACGGCTATATCGGGAAGGCCGTCGTGATCGAAATCAGCAACGTCGAACGACCTCGGCTGCTCCGGGACCGGGATTGATTGCCCCGGTGTGAAGCTGCCGTGTCCATCTCCTTCGAGGATCACGACTCGATCGCCTGATGTGTCCATCAAGGCCAGAGACAGGGGGCTGTTGGGGAGGAAGCTCTCGGCGAGAATCGCTCTTCCGTTGATTCCCTGGAGGACTTGACCCTGGGTGAAACCGGTTGCGGAACCCAGTAGGATCTCAGCGAGATCGTTGAATACGCCGTGGGTTACTGCAAGATCAAGAAATCCGTCTCGGTTCCAGTCCCCCTGGATGATCGAGTTCGGATTTGCCGAGACCGTGTAGCGTCTTCGGGCCTGAAATCCGCCCATTCCGTCGCCGGAAAAGACCTCGATCTTCCCCGTCTGTTTCAGTGGAACCGCCAGGTCCAGGTTTCCGTCTCGATCATAGTCACCGCCAAGAATCGTTCCTGTTGAAGACGAGCCTACATAGAGCGTTCGGATCAAGGAGAAGATTCCGGCGCCATCTCCCGTCAAAATCGAGACTTTGTTCGTCGTCGCGTCTGCGATGGCGATATCGAGATGGCCGTCGTTGGTCAGATCCAGAGACACGGCGTCACTGGGGCGGTGCGGTAGATCCGCCGTGGACAAGAGGGTGAACTCTCCGGAAAGGTTTTGAGTATAGACGTGAAGAGCGCCACCGTTTGCTCTGTGGCAAACGATCGCCAGATCCAGGACTTGGTCTTCTTGGAAGTCGCCGATCAGTACCACGTCGGGGGCTCCGTCATCCACCTGAACGACCTGTGCCAGCTGAAAAGTTCGGTCGCCTTTTCCTGAATAGAGGGAAACAGAATGGTCGAAGGCATTGAGGATCGATACGTCGACGTTCCCGTCTAGATCCAGGTCCTTGGCGAGGACTTGAATCGGGTATCTCCCAGCGGGCAGCGTCGGGCCAGGTTCAAAGTCGAGCTGGGCTGAGACAGGGCAGGATAGAAAAGCGCCTAGAAGGCACCAGAAGAAGGCTCGTCGCCTCATGGACTGTCTCCCTCAGGAAAAGGTTGGAGGATCGATTATCTCCTCGAGGGAAGTACGAGGCAAGGAGAAGATGGAGTCTTGTGAAAAAAAAGAGCGGAGGCTTGAAGGCCCTCCGCTCTTGATGAGATATCATTAACTACCGAAATTTAGAAGAGTCTTGGGAGCGATGCGCTTCGACTGCCCGTGTACTGCAGCTCCCGTCCAGCCACGAAGGAGTCGCCTCCGATGCCCGTGGTTTCCACGAAGACTCCGAGGATTCCGGTGCGAATGGTTGATCCTCTTGGCCCGTTCAGGACGTTAAGCTTGAGCCAGCCGTAGTTGATGCCCGCAAGTTCTCCGTCGTCGCCATCGGTGTCGAGGGCGGCCTGGGTTGTTGCACCGGTGAGCTCACTGAGCGGCCCCATGAAGTAGCAGTCAAAAGCAAACGAACGAGAGAATCGGCGTTCGTTGTTGTTGTAGCCGACGATGGCGAGATTCGTGCCCTCAGCTTCCGTACTCATCAAGAAGATCATGTTCGAGAATTCAACGTTCGGGCGATTGGAGTTGGTTCCTTCGCCGAAGAAATGATCCAGATAAAGAGTTTCGGGGAAGCAATCGTATTCGACATTATTGAAGTCAATCGAGCCATTATCATTGACGAGAACGGGTCGATCGCAATCATCCGTCGTATTCACGCCGGTAAAAATGGCCCGGAAAGCATACGGAGTGTAGGCCCACTGGAAATCGAATTCGCTGTTGACGACGACCGCGCTTCCGATCAGGAAATCGAACTGGGTTGGGGCGAGCTCTTCCGGGTCTCTCGCTTCAACGACCAGATAGCCCTTTTCGAAGTTGGGGTTGTGGCCCTGAGCGAGGACGGTGATGGTGTCAGCGGGAGTGAGATCCTCCTGGGTATCAGATTCCTGGCAAGTCTCACTGAAGTAAATGTAGTGAGCCTGAATATCTCCCTGTCGAAACCCGTTGCCGCATGAGTTTTCATCTTCGTTTGTATTGGTGACCGTGATCAGGGTGTTGTTCCCGGCGGTCGAGTTGTACAGCGGATAGATGAGCAAGCTCGCCGGCTGGGAGTGAAGGGGCTGGGCCAGGCCAGGCACGGCAAGGACGGAAACGGAAAACAGGGTCAGGACTAGGCACTTCCAACATTTCGACATCAAATCACCCTCCTTAGATAAACCAAGACCAACTAAACCTAATGTTCCCTGTCATCTTAATCTCGCCCGCAGGTGGTTTAAAGTGCGCAGCCCATACAATGTCGGCCTTTTGGATCGAGTGGACATGGTGGTTGTGAATAAGATCGTGGGGTGGTTGTGATTGGAGCGGGCCGGGCCAGCATGGAAAGTTCATGAAGATGACCGGGGATTTCGTGAGGAGGGGGCTTGTCCTTCGATCTAGGCGGGGGGAGGGCATCAGGTAGCCGGGAGGGGTCGCCCCCTCCCAGCTCCTACACCACCGTACGTACGGTTCCGTATACGGCGGTTCACGAGGAACACGCCAGTCTTCGATACTCATCCATGAGGCTCACAAGTCCTAAACGACGTAAGGC
>JAJDCM010000008.1 GCA_029260825.1 Planctomycetota bacterium
GGCCTCGGTGATAAACCCCGTGGCTGTAGCCTCGCACGCAGTAGTCAAGTCGATTGCGGCTGACGAAGTTGTTGCTGGATCGATAGAGAGCGAGGCCCCATCCCGATTGATAGGAGAAATTGTTGTCGTAGACGCGACACTTCGAACTCCGGGAGAGGATGAGGCCATTCTGGGAATCTCGACCGACATTGTCATGAAGGACGGCTCCCTGACATCGATCCAGATAGATGCCACTTCCGTACTTTGTTTTCCATTCATTGTTGTCGTTCTCGTGTGGCCACAGCCAGTCGGATGGAGCTTCTTTCTCCGGAGAAGAATGAAGGAATTGGCGGAAGTTTTTCGAAACATCAAAACCTTCCACCGTCAGAGCAGTGCATTTCAGGGCATCCAGGCCTACCTTGAAGCCGTGGAGCTTGATGTTCTTCAGGGTGACATTGCGGCGACCGTTCACCACGATTCCGGTGCCGACGTACTCGTTTGCGGGAACGCCGGAGGAAGATCCAAGAAGAATTGCTCCTCCGAAATCGACGGTGATGTCATCGGCCTTGATTTCGAGGGGAGCGGAAATGGTGTAGATGCCTGGTTTGAAGGTCACGCTCGCCGTGATAGCCATACCGCTCTTGATTTCCTGTGCCTCCAGTTCATTCGAGACGAGAGTGAATAGAAAGAGAATCAGAAGGAGTCGGAGAAGCTGGCCGGAAACCATTTCCGGATCCGATGAGATCTGGGTGTTTTTCAATTTGTTCCTACCCCACTAGATGTCGAACTGAAACGGGATGCGTATCTTCGTAACGATCGGTTTTTCGATGGTGGCGAAGTCTGGCCCCAGATCAAATGTGATGCGAAATCGGATGAGCTCAAAGCCGTTCAAATCCCGGACATCAGAGACAAATCCGGTGACCGTTTCGGGGTCGGCTCGGGATGAGTTGTCCGGGTCAACCTGAGCTCCTTCAAAGTGAATGAGGACCTTCACCCCCTCTGCGACCGTGTCTTTGAACACGAGATCCTCAGCAGTTCCGTCAAGGATTGCCTCCCCGGTCAAGGGATCATTGCCATCAAAAGAATAGCGAGGGAACCTGGATCCGGTAAAGAAGAAGGTTGATAGAGCTACGGATTCACGGAGCAGTTTCTCATCAAGGATTTCAACTTCTGGTTGAGGGTCAACGGTCACAGCGGTTTGATTGATCAGAAAATCGTTGGGGATTCCATCCTGGTTCTTGTCGATTGTCGCCAAGAAAATGCGGCCAGGGCTTCCGTGTCCTCCGGGCCGAGCTCCGGCACCGGAACCACCTGAACCTCGACGTCCACCGGCCGCGCTGAGACGGGCGTTCCGGGTCTCGATGTCATCGATTGTCGCGGCGAAGATGCGCACGACGCCCCCGGAACCCGCTCCTCCTCCTCCTCCCCCTCGAGGAGCCGGAGCTGACGGACTCGAATTGGCTCCGTCGCCACCACCTCCGCCGTCGGCCGAGAGGATGTCACCGGTGAAGCGGAAAGTTCCTGCGCAGTTGAGAATGAAGGCTCCGCCTCCCCCGCCTCCTGCGCCACCGGGAGTTTCCAGGAGGGGATTGCCATTGGCTCCGTTCCCACCTCCTGCTCCCCCCGAGCCCCCATTCAAGTCAAGGGTGGGCTCGATGTCGTAGGCAGCTCCTCCAGCGCCGGAGTTGCTGATCGGGTCCTGTCCGCCTGGATCTGCGTGGCCTCCTCCACCTCCCCCGCCAATGGATGCTGTTGCCCGGCGGCCGCCCTTTCCGCCCGAATCGGGGAAGAAGGAAGGTGCGAAGCCATCTTTGCCCGTATTGATCGAGCGACCTGGCGGGTCGTTCGCGTTTCCTCCTCGAAAGCCACCTGGTCCGCCCAACCCGCCTACGACGACCCGGCTGGCGCCATTGGTTGCGCCGTTTTCCCCCCGCTCACCATCGAGGATGATGTTGCCTCTCAGATCGAAGTCACCGCGGCAGAAAATCTGGAGCGGATGAGGCCCTTCGGCCCGAACCTGGGAATCTTCTTCGATGAGAACGCTGTCGAATTGATAGATGCCCTGATTGATCGCGGTGTTGAAACGGAAAGTGGAGCTGGCGGGAACGAAAAGAGTACCGTCCACCGGGCTTCCGCCAAGCCCGCTTCCAGGAACAAGAACGCCTGAATTACGGAGACCCCAATCGGCGGTCGACGAGGAAGAGCGGTTGATGGTCGTGTCAAAGTCCTCGGCGATTTCGTCGACAAATGTCGCCGGTCCGGTCTGGGTCGTGAAGCCGGCTGTCAGCGGGTTGATCGGGATGGACGGAAAGCCGAAATCTCTGATGAGGTTGAAGATCTGGATTTGCACTTCTGATCGGGGAGGAAGAGTGGCTCGAGGGCTCACGGTGATCAAGGTTCGGAACCGGTCTTCTTGAGCGAGGAAGGACTGCTCCAGGTTGATGAGGGTAGGAATCTTCGTGGCGGACCCCGGGTTCACCAGTGCAATGGAGTCTGGCTGCCCGTCGTCATCAAGGTCTTCGAAGAGAGAGGCTGGCAGGATGGGTTCGTTGAGAAACACGCCGACTTTCATCGGAGCCCGAGCGAGACCCACGGGAACCTCGGCCACGAGAGGGATTGAATCCAGATCGGTGAACTCTTCCGGATCCGGAGTCTCGGGGATACCGTCGGCATCAAAGATCCCGTCTCGATTGAGATCGAGGGCGATCGTGGTGACGCGAGGTCTCCCGGGAACCGGGTCCAGCAGGAGGGGGTCATTCGAGCGAGTCTCGAATGTGGTGCTGACTGTGTCGGTCAGGATGTTCCCCGAAGTTGAGCGGATCGACTGCTGGTCAGGAAATCCTGGGAGCAGGACTCGATATTCGGTGGAGGCTTGAAACCCTCCATCAGAAAGATCGATGGCCGAAGGGAATTTCGGCACGAAGAGGATGGTATCACCTTCTATTACGAAGTCTCCCTCGGCAGCGATGGTGAAGCTTGTGGATTTGATCCTGATCTGGATCGAGTCGGGATTGACGGATGTCGGATCGATTTCAGAGGAGAACTGAAGGATGAGACGCTCGTTGAGGAAGAATCCGTCCCACGGGAGTTCCGGCCCGGTTTCGGCGCTGACGCTGAGTAGGGTGAGTCGACCCTGCGACCCACCTCCACCGCTTCCTCCGCAACCGACAATCGTCGTGATGAGCACGAGGAAGAGAATCCCGATGGACACTCTGTGTTGGTGGTTCAACATCATTTGTTTTTTTGGATCCTACGACTTTTTGGATCCTTCGTCCCTTGGACCCAGGAGCCTGTGGGTAAGTCCGATTCCGTTGAAGCGCAGCATCTCGATCAGGGCCCGGACTGCAAGGCGTGCCTACCCGGAAGGTCTCTGACATCGTAACGGAAAGTGATTCGAAAGTTAAGTTCCCTCAGTCTTTCCATCGCCAGGGTTGATGATCTCTACCTGACCAGCCCGGCCCCCTGACGACGCGTCCCGGTGTGGCTCCCGAATGGTTTCCGTTCCTCAGAACGTGGGTTCCGTTGACGAAAACATGTTGAACGCCGGTTGAAAAAGCATGGGGTGCTTCGAAGGTGGCGTGGTCCTGGACATTCTTTGGGTCGAAAACGACCACGTCGGCAAAATACCCGGGTTGAAGGGCCCCGCGGCGATGAAGACCAAGGTTGTTGGCGGGAAACGAAGTGAGGCGCCGGATGATATCTTCGAGAGGTACGCTCTTTTCGTCTCGTGCATATTTTCCCGCAACTCGTGCGAAATTCCCGTAAGCGCGAGGATGCGGGTTGGACTCAAGGAAGCTCCCCTCGGGAGCAAGAGAGGCCTCGTCGGAGCAAAAGCTCATCCAGGGGAGGGCCATCTTGTAGTGGATGTTATCCTCGCTCATCAGGAAGTAGATGGCCTCTACTCGACTGTTGTCTTCGATGACCAGGTCGATGGCTGTATCTTCCGGCGACTTTTCTCGCATCGTGGCTACTTCGGCAAGAGTCTTGCCGGTTAGCGGTTTCAAGGCGTCCGTACGAAACCCGACGAGGATGATGTTTTCGGCGCCGGCGAGTTCATAGAGGTTTTCCCAGTCATCCCCGGGTTTGCTCATTTCGTCAGCGACCCGAGCTCGGATGTCCGGATCTTGAAGATTCTCCACCCATTTTCCATGTCCGCCTTCTTGAGACCACGGCGGCATGGCTGCGTTCAGCCCGGTAGCCCCGGCGGTGTACGCGTACATATCGGCGGTGATCTTGAGCCCGACGGCATGGGCTGCTTCGACTCGCTCGACGACTTCCTGGATCTTGGGCCAGTTGCGCTCGCCCGCAGCCTTGAGGTGATAGATTTCCGCCGGGATGTCAGCTTCTTGCGCAATCGTGATCAGCTCATCCACGGCTTCTACCAGGCGATCTCCTTCGCTCCGAAGATGAGAGATGTACATGCCGCCATAGGGTGAAGCTGCCCGTGAGAGCGCAATGAGTTCGTCCGTGCTGGCGTAGAATGCGGGGGCATAGATGAGGGAGGATCCAACGCCAAGGGCGCCATCCTGCATCGCCTGGCGAACAAGCTCCTGCATACGTTCCAGTTCTTCCTGGTTCGGCTCCCGATCCTCGTATCCAAGCTCGTGAATGCGAACGGTGGTTGCTCCGACGAAAGAGGCCACATTGCAGGAAACCCCTCGGTCTTCGAGATGTTGAAGATATTCATCGAGAGTTGTCCAGGGGATGTCGAATTTGAGGTCACCTTGAGCGTTGAGCGCTTGCTCACGCATGGTGTCATTGAGGGGGCCCATGGACCACCCTTCTCCGAAAACCTCAAGAGTGACTCCCTGGCGGATGTCGCTTTCCGATCGTCCATCTACAAGGAGGGACTGGGTGGCCCAGCTCAGCATGTTGATGAAGCCAGGGGCTACGGCAAGACCGGTTGCATCGACTTCGATATCGGCGGTGGCTGATACGAGAGGGCCAACTACGGCCACCGTGTCTCCGAGGATGCCCACATCGGTGATGACCGGGGAAAGACCCATTCCGTCGTACACGGTTCCATTTCGGATGATGACGTCAAAGCGCGGCCCGTTGGCGATGAAGGTAACATCTTCAACTGCTTCAGGGGTCTGAGTACAGGATGAAATCCAGAGGACGAGAAGGGCATAGGAAATGGCAAGCAGCTTGCGAGGTTGATTCATGGAGTGGTGTGGCGCTCGTTCCGTCGAACCGGGGGTGGACATGGAATTCTCCTTAGAGGGAATCATTGGTGATGACGGTGGTTTCGATCTCAGAGGCGGCGCAGAAAGTGGAAAGGAGTGCGCTGTACCACTGAAGTGATAGTTCAATTCGTTCGGGAAAGGGGTCTTCCCGAGGACCATAGATGAAGGCCACGATGTGTCTTGAATTCTCGTGAACCTTTGTGAGCATGGAGTCTTTGACCGGGTTCGCACAGGGAGTCCCGTCTTGATGATGGACACACAAGAGCCCATCTAGCTGGATCTCCTGACCCGATGTGTTGAAGACGTATGAAGAACTGGTTTTTGCGATGCAAACCTCGACCGGGTCGAGTAGCAGGTCCCCGTCCAGGATGCTTGCCGGGAATCCGGAGTGAAGGCTAATCACATTGTTGACGTCTACAAGATTCAGGATGGGGTTCAGAGCGGATTCCGTTTCGAAGACTCTGGCAAGGTACTCACTTGCCGGTTTTCCGCGACCAGCGGGTTTATAACCCCCGTGCCGGAGCATGGTGCGAACTGCTGTGTAAAGCGGTCCGGCGGACTCTCGGTCGAATCCGAGTGGTTGAGGAATTGAATCGGTTCCGAGACTGCTCGAGGAGAGGAGACGACAAAGTCCTTCCGGCGAAGGTCCGGCCTGGACCTTTGCTTCGATGACACCAAGGCAAAGAGGGGGGGGGGGGGGGGCGAGTATATGTAGCATGGGGGGATT
>JAJDCM010000071.1 GCA_029260825.1 Planctomycetota bacterium
GTTCGAAGGGAGGGACGGCCAGATCCAGACGATGTAGCGAGCCGAAGAAGGTCCGCTCGGTGAGGCGTCGAGGGACAACGTGATCGGGGCGAGAACCGGAATCTCCACGACACGGTTCGCATCTCCTGGGGACCCATTGACGAAAAGGACATCGGTCGGGGGACCGGCGTTTCCGTTCACCGTCCCGCTACGGCATAGGGCGGCGTCGCGGAGATCTCGGACAAAGACGTCAAACTCACCGTTGGTATCGGCGGGAACGAAGTTTGTCGCCTCGCTGCCAAATGCCACGATCTGGCCATCGGCGGAGAGAGCATGGAACTGGCTCCCGCCGTTCCCTTCGATACCGGCCGAGTCCAGACTCACCCGGGTTGTGGTGCCTGCGGCTCTGTCATGAACGAAGATATCGCTCCTCCTCCCGCTGGTATCGCCGGGAACGAGGTCATTTGCTTCGGAATGAAATGCCACTTTCCGGCCGTCGGCGGAGAGCGAAGGAAGGGAGCCACCACGGTTCACCTGGATCCCGCCCGAGTCGACGCTTACACGAGTTGTGATGCCTGTAGCACGGTCATGGACGAAGACGTCGCTCCAGTTATTGAAATCATTGGAGACGAGGTTCGATGCAGTACTATGATAAGCGACGATCTGACCGTCGGCAGAGAGCGAAGGTCTGCCGCTAGCATGGAAGGGGTACCCCTGCGCTTGCCTTCCGGCCGAATTCACGTTCACTCGGGTTGTGATCCCGGTGGCTCGGTCATGGACGAAGACGTCGATCGAGTCGTTGAGGTCGTTGGAAACAAGGTTCGTTGCCTCGCTTTCAAAAGCCACGATCTGACCGTCGGCGGAGAGCGCCGATCGGCTGCTAGAACCGAAGCGGTTCCCCTGCATTCCGGCCGAGTCCACGCTCACCAGGGTTGTGATCCCGGAGGTCCGGTCATGGACGAAAACGTCTCGGGCATTGTTGGTATCGCCGGGAACGAGGTTGTTTGCGTCGGATTCAAAGGCGACGATCTGACCGTCGGCGGAGAGGGAGGGAGAGGTGCTGGATGCATTCCCCTGCATCCCGGCTGAATCCACGCTTACACGGGTTGTGATGCCGGTGGCTCGATCGTGGACGAAGACGTCGAAATCACTGTTTGTATCGCCAGTAACGAGGTTACTTGAACTACTGCTAAAAACCACGATCTGGCCGTCGGCGGAGATCGTGGCTAGACCGAGGATGCCACTGTTCATCTGCGCACCGTCCGAGTCCACGCTCACTCGGGTTGTGATGCCGGTGGCTCGATCGTGGACGAAGACGTCTTGGGAAAAGTTGGTGTCGCCGGGAACGAGGTTTCGTGCCTTGCTCAGAAACACCACGACCTGGCCGTCGGTGGAGAGCGAAGGGGCCAGGCTAGCTCCGTTCCCCTGCATTCCGGTCGAGTCCAGGCTCACGCGAGTTGTTGTCTGGGCGAGCGTAACACCGTCAAGAACGAACAATACCAGCACGGATGCGAGCCAGGCTGCTCCAAACCACCTTTTTACGAAACTCCAGGAGAGGGGAGGGGAAGAAGCGGAACGGGGTTGGGTGAGGGGGTTCTGGCGACTCATGTGTTTTTCCTTCCGTTGTTTCTTGTGTTCATGGGCAGCTTTGGGTGCCCTGGCCTCTGCTCCAGGAGCGGAAGTGGGGGAGAAAACCGCACAGCTACGTGATCTCCGTCATTGCGAGAAGTGTTCGACCTCTTGAGAGCTGGAACAATAAAGAAGGAGGAGTGGTATCATCCACTCCTCCTCGCGTCGATCTCCATATCTTACTCGACAACCAGGATTACTGCGTTGGTCGTGCTGATACCAATCGAATTGTCTGCTCCATTGTCCTGGAGAATGCCTTGAAGGGTCAGCCGGAGTGATCTTAAACACGTTGTCATTGCCATATCCTCTGACGTACGCGTTTCCCGATGGGCTCACGACAACTTGCTTGGGATAAACAAGGGTGTTTCCGAGTCCATCTCCAGACTCGTCAATGATCACACTAGTATCCCCGGCCGGAGTGACCTTGCACACCTTCTCTGAAGCTACAAGGACGAATACGTTGTCATCGCTGTCTACAGCGATGTCAGTGAGACTATAGTTGATGTCGAATATATCAGTGATCGCGCCGTCCGGAGTAATTCTCAATACGTTTGTGTCAGATTCTCCGATCAGGTAGACGTTTCCCGATGAACTCACTCTAAGGTTTCGGGGATAGCGAAGCGGATTTCCGAGTCCATCTCCGGTTTCATCGATGATCTGGGTAGTGATTCCATTTGGGGTGATCTTGAACGCATTGTTGCTGTCGAATCCAGTGACGTAGATGTTCCCCGAGTTGTCTGCCCCGAGTGAGCGGGCCCCACGAAAACTATTCTGCCCATCTCCCGTCTCGTCGATGATCTCTGTGATCTGGGCAGTGCCGATCGAAGGGGCCAAGAACAAGATGATCAGCAGAGAATCAAGGAGCTTCTCAAACGCGCTCTTCCGATTCATGGCTCTTTCTCCTTCTACAGAATCGACTGTTGATTTCTGTCGCCCTGCTGAGGCCACCTTGGGCCCCAGAAAACTACTCAGAAACAGAGTGGCTGTTTTGCTGATTGTGGAAGCCGTCGGAAACATTTTTGGTTGTGTGGAGCGCATGTCTGGTTCCCTCCGTTGTTTCTTGGCCTCTTGGGCCGGTTTTGGGATGCGCCGGGCTTGTTGACCGATCGCGTCTGACCCGGGAGCGGAGACAAGGGAGAAAACCGCACAGGAGACTGTGGGAATTCTTCTCGGAGCGCGACTGAGGCTTGGATGGGTCCGCTCTTAACAACGTCCGAACACCGTGCGAAACGGATCGCTTGGAGATCCAGCGAGCCTGCAGGGTCTGGCCCTCACAGATCTCACAAGCAAGCGTACGGATCCTCCATCCGCTTGGGAAAGGTGACAATCGAGCTCTTGTGGTTTAGGCGATTTCAACTCCGCCGATGCTCGCCAACCTCTCCGAGGCGAAGCGAAGAAGGATCACTCGACCACGAGGATCACCGCATTGCTCACGCTGAAGCGGACTCCATTATCGGCACCATTGTCCTGAAGCAGACCCTGGAAAACATAGGTCCCTTCGGTCCGAATCCCGTTCGTTGGTAGCGAGAAAGGCGCTCTCAGTGGTCCCTGGGTTCTGGTTACCCCAGCGGACAGGGCGCCGGGTAGCTCCGGGCTCATCAGAACACGAAGCGGCTGAGGGCCGGCAGCTGGATGAAGAGGTGTGGCGTTGACGAAGGTGCCGATTACTTCGCTCCCGTAACGTAGCTCGAAGGGTTCAAGCGAAGGGCAGCCTGCCCAGCAATACAAGGCGTAGAGGCTTTCCGCAGGACCGTGAGGAGCCGAGTCGAGATCGATGTTGAATGTTTCGCCTGTACCCATCTGCACGACACGCCGTTCGTCACCGGCGCTGCCGTTGATGGTGAGAACATCCGTAGCATTGCCGGCCCCGGAGTTGACCGTTCCGGCCTTGGGCGTCCGGAGATCGATTGAGAGATCCTTGAAGATATACGCGGCACCGGGCTCGTCCACATGCTGGTGCGGTGCTCCTACGATGGCCGTGTCGTTGCTTATGGCTATTTGGCTGCCGAATATGTCGTAGGGGCTGCTGTCCGATGGAGAAAGTCTGCGCTGCTCGAGGAAGGTATCCTCGCTTCGAAGAAAAACGTATGCGATTCCGTTCCTGCCAAAAAGGTCGCGCGAAATTGCCGAGCCGACGATGATCAAGTCGTCGTTGATGGCGACCTCGACTCCAAAGCGGTGTCCCCAGGTTCCGCGAAGTGTCTGCACTTTCACAAAGGACATGCCATCGAATTGGTAGACGTATGCCGCGCCGATCCGTCGTTCAAAGGGCTGGCCCACCACAATCGTATCCCCGCTGATGGCGACCGAGGTTGAGTCGCTATTTCGGTTCTGGCTGGTGATTTTCTCGTGCTCCACAAAGGAGATACCGTTGAAGCGGAAGGTGTATACGGCTCTGCTGGATGCGACCACTGCCGTGTCTCCGTCGAGGGCGATGGAGAGCCCGAAGTTGTCGTGGCTTGTGCCGTCGGATGGGAACGCCTTTTTCTCTCTCCACGAAAGATGTGGCAGTTGCGAAGTGCGCCGGATCTGGAGTCAGGCGTCTGACCCGGGAGCGGAAGTGGGGACAAAAACCGCACAGGGAGGGGAGAATCTTCGCCTTGCGGTGATCGGCTAGGCCTTGCGCGGGGATTGGATAGGACTTGGAATCAGCTCGATCTCCTTCAAGTCGAGAACGTCGACGGGCACTTGGCACCAAACAGCTGGTCCCCTAGGGGGGGGCTAAGGCC
Source organism: Planctomycetota bacterium (assembly GCA_029260825.1). Classification (GTDB taxonomy): domain Bacteria; phylum Planctomycetota; class JACOTG01; order JACOTG01; family JAJDCM01; genus JAJDCM01. The sequence goes on from JAJDCM010000071.1 coordinate 4,338, forward strand.
TGGATCAGGATTCTCTATTCCCTGTGCGGTTTTCTCCGTCATTTCCGCTCCCGGGTCAGTGGCCGACGACGGATGCCGGCCTTGCCAGAAGAAACCGCCCCTCCCCCGGGGCCAACACTGCCAAGGAGCTCGACATGTTCTTCTTCAACACCAAGTCAGTCGCTATCGGAATGTTGGCCTTCGCCCTGAGCGTTTCCTTTACGGACGCCGCTCATGCCGGCAATGTGGTCAAGGTCTCCGTCAAGAGAGTTGCTGGACCCAGCCGACAGCCCAATCCCTTCTGGACCGACGAACGAGTTGCCCAGTGGGTTGACGAGGCCAGCGAGATCTTCGAAAGAAACGCGCAAATCCAATTGCAGATGGTGGAGTTAAGAACGCTTCAGGACCCGGGTATTCCGGGCTCCTGGTTCGACGTTGACAACGACGATGTCACTGGGATGGAGGACGCTGCCCTGGTAGACCCTGACCGGTTCCTGTGGAATCCATCGGCTATCAACGTTTATCTGGTCAACGATCTAACCGACGGCGGGGGAATCTGTTCACTTCCCGAGGATAACAGGCACGAGGAGATCATCGTGGTTCAGCCCAATATCCTGAACTCCAGCATCGGTCTGGCTCATGAATTCGGGCACTATTTCAATTTGAGACACACGTTTGAAACCGCGAGCGGTGTCGAAGGAACGGGCAGCTGCACTGAACCCTCCAGCAACTGCGCCACCGCTGGAGACCTTATCTGCGACACTCCTTACGACCCGGGAGATCTCGCCTCCCTGAACATCCTCTATGCATATGACGCTTGTTCCTGGAACACGCTGAGGTTTAACATCATGTCCTACTACGGGGGGCTCAACGTCGGAAACGCGACGCTGACTCGCGATCAGTCGAATCGGGTCCAATTCGCTCTGGCGGACTACCGTCAACACGTCGTTGCCTGGGCCGAGAACGTCGATTGTCTCAACGCCGAGTCGCTCTTCTACCTTTCGAACTCTGTCCAGTCGAACTCGGTCCAGGGAAGCTTCTGCGGTGCTTTCCAGAGCGGCTCGAGCTCCTGCTCCGGCACATACTCCATCAATGTGTGGTACCGGTTTGTCCCCGTCACGGACGGCACACTCGAAGTCAACACGTGTGGAACCAACGACATTTTCGGCGTGGACGAGGGGCTCTACACCGCTGTCTCGCTCCATTCGGACTGCCCGGGCACCTATCTGAACGAGATCGCCTGCGACGCTCCCCTCGGAGAGTACAATTGTCCCGACGAAGAAGGATTTCAGGGTGATGCCCACGTCGAAACCCATGTCGAGGGTGGACAGCAGATCTACATCCGGGTCACAAGCGCCTCGGGAGAAGAAGGTCCATTTGTTCTCAACACGACGTTCACTTCCGACGCCGAAGTCTGTGCGACGGGAAATGTCAACGCCGGGATCGGTGACGTGTCGAGGGTGCTGTCGATCAACGGTGACTTCGGAGATCCCACGAACCCTCAGATTCGGATCCCTCTCAACGCACCAATCTCGATTGCGCTCCAAGCTGCCCCGGCCGGCCCCATGGTGGAGGCTCGCTACGCGTTCTGGGTGTGGGCGGGATCGAGCATCAACCCGACGGAGCTCTACCTTGGCGGAGATCTTCTCGGGTGCATGATCAACCCGACGCCTCTTCACATCGGGCAGGCCCCCCAGCCTTTTCGGTGCATGCGTAGTGATGTGGAACCCGATGCGGACTGCACTGGAGTGGTGGAGCTCTCCGGGCCAGCGCGTGCGCCTTTCACTCTTCAGAGATCGAGAGGATTCTCCCGGCCGTCGAGATTCACGATGCAAGCGGTCCTTCAGGACTACGGATCGGCTCACCCGTCAGATTTCAGCACGACCAACGCAGTGATCCTTGTGGTGGAGTAAGAGGCCGATTGAGGGGAGAGAATCGATCTCCCCCATCTCATGATTCGCGTTTTGGCAGCGGCGGCCGCTTTCCCGGCCGCCGCTCTTTTTCCACTCATGACGAACACGGAACGCTGCAAGCACGCTACTCCTACGCACCATCCCACCGTATCGGTCCTCCCCCACGAACCGCCGTACTGGAGGTAATCAACGACAGAATCCTTGGCGATGTCTACCGTCTCTTCTTTGCTCCGAATGCGCTCGCACAGTTTGAAATGGACCTGCTTGTGAATCCTCGAAAGGTCACGCACGAGAATTTGGTCTAATGAGCTTCCCCCTCGGGGTAGCATCTGCAAACCGACCCGGTTGCCCGGGATGATCTCGGTACAGACAACTATGATATTTTCTCGGCTTCAGAGGCCCACTCGAAGAACTTTGTCTTGGCTCCGAAGCACTCAAGGAGAATGGTGGAAATAGTGTCAATTATTGTGAGCACATCCTCAGGATGACCTGAAAAATAGGAAATCAAGAGAGTGAGTCCTAGGGCGATTGTGAAGAGAGAGATCAGGCTAAGAAAAAGCACGATGTTCTTCGTCTCTCAAGGCGATTTGCCATGAAGAGGGGGAGGATTAAGGCTAATGGCAACATGCTCGTGTGCATGTTTGCAGTATTGCTAAATACTGCCCCATTCGCTTGGCCAATGCCGCCCCACTGATCCACTATCCGAGCCACAGGCTTCTCCAGGCTCTGGCCGAGGTAACCAGTCAAACCTGCTAAAAGAAGCAACAATGCCCATGCTATCCATCGGCTCTTCTTGTTGTCGCGCACCGTAAGGGTCTCCTTTGCCGACAATATCGGCAATCAGTTTTGCAGTCACGATAGATAGATCCATATAGTCTGACGGCGCGTCCGATGTGGATGGTGGGGGATCGTATGGGTCGCGGGAAGGGGGCCGATTTCTGGCTGGAGGTCAGTTCAGATCGAATCCGAAGAACGGGAGAGGTTGTTTTCGTGAAGAAGCGGCGGCCTTTGCGGCCGCCGCCTCGAGAAAAAGAGGAATATGTTCTGGGTGAACCAATCGAGTCTACGCTGCTCTCCGTGTTGCCAACAGGAATCGAGGTCGATGGTGAAGGGTTGACCTTGACCCAATTGCACCACACTCCTTTCGTCGCCGGAGCTGCCGTTGATCGTCAGAACATCGGTAGTCTTACCGGCTCCGGCGTTAACCGTTCCGGAACGGGGCGTATGGAGATCGATCGAGAGGTCTTTGAATGTATAAGCCGATCCCCTGAGGTAATCTCCGTTGATGAGCGTGTGATCGCAACGGGAACATCCCAAAACTCGGTAACGATCCGGTTGCGAACGTTGGAGATCGAGTCGAAGTAACCGAGCTGTGGACGTATCGTCGTTGGAGAGAAGTCGGCAAAAAGGAAAAGAGGAGGAGTGGAATGTCCACTCCTCCTCCTGAACCAAGCTTTGCCTGAATCCTGGATCACATATATTGATTCTCCTTGGGAGCTACTGAGCGGTCGCAGTCGTTCCATAGCCCGGAGGGCGACGGCGGGCTACTGAACAGCGAGGACCACAGCGTTGGTCACACTAAACCCTCTTGCATTGGCGGCTCCTCGATCTTCCAGAATGCCCTGGACCGTGAAATCTGCAGGGATCGGATGGCCGTTTTGCGTCGTCAAGGTCCACGGTGCCCGCGTGGGTGAGGGTCCCGTCATCACGCCGTTGCAAACAACTGAAGGGATCCCCGTGCTGCGCAAGCAAAGGAAGGGCTGGGGTGTCGCTAGTGGCGTGATCGGCGTGGGGTTCACCGTACAGCCCAGCAAAGAAGATCCTACGCCGATGTCAAGGGCGTTCGAAGGGAGGGACGGCCAGATCCAGACGATGTAGCGAGCCGAAGAAGGTCCGCTCGGTGCGGCGTTGAGGGACAACGTGATCGGGGCGAGAACCGGAATCTCTACGACCCGGCTCGCATCTCCGGGAGACCCATTGACGAAAAGGACATCGGTCGGGGGACCAGCGTTTCCGTTCACCGTCCCGCTACGGCATAGGGCGGCGTCGCGGAGATCCGGATGGGGCTCCAAGGGAAAATCCGCCGAGGTGGCCGTAGTGACTCATATGGGCTGCCATCTCGTCAAAAGAGAGCTCTGGGTCAAGGAAGCCCTGATAGATCATTAGGATCGATAGTGTGACGAATACAACGAGAGTGCGTTTCCACGACTTCGTTGGGAAGAAGTCTCGACGTAACAAGAGAAGAACAAGAATTGCTCCGAACATGCCCATGCCGGAAGCACCTAGCTAGTTGCTGTTCGATGGGCGGCTTTTCGAGGCGCCCGGCCGGAGATTTTCTTGGTTCCCGTCGCGGCTAGTTGCCTCGAACGCCTTCGAATCGGGAGATTCTGGCTGATCCACGTATTTTCCGCGATTTTTCGGAT
>JAJDCM010000072.1 GCA_029260825.1 Planctomycetota bacterium
GAGGTGAGAAGCCCGCAGAGGAGCAACAGGGGAATGAGAGACAGGTAATCAGCCCATCGCCGAGCCCTACCCACGAGATTCGATGTAGCCATGCTTCCCTCCCTGCCAGGCCACCACGATGCCACCCGTGGTCGTCCGGACCGCTTGTCTCGATAACCCTGAGAGTCGCCTCACGGTTCGTTCCGCCCTTACCTTTTTATCATGCTCAGGTCCGTGAGGCCCAGGCTCTTCGTGAGTCGGGTCAGCACAACAAGGCTCTCACCCGCCTCCTGGCGGTTGAATCTTCCGAGCAGCAACGGGAGATTCGGGCGGAAATGAAGTACGAAATGGGTCTTTGCTACATCGAGCTCGCCAATGAGATGAAGGCAAGAGAGTCCTTCCGAGCGGCGCGAGCCTGGACCCGGGGAACCTCGCTTCGGGCGTCCTCCGGTATCGAGATCGGAATGAGTTATCTCAGAAGCGAACAGTTCTCTCTGGCGGAGCATTATCTTTCCGAGGCGCTGGACGAAGGGGTCCCAAGAGCCTACTCGGAGGATCATATCCGGTATCATCTGGCGGTTTGTTGCCAGCAGACCGGTCGGGAGAAGGAAGCGGCCGATCATTTTGCTCTCGTTACCGGGTATCAACCTGACCCGTCGGCCCGCTTCCTTTACAAGCCTCCCGTCGAAGAGGAGCCCATCGAAATCGATTCTCTCGCTTCGTCACTTACGATGATTCCCAGGACGAGATGGGGAGCCCGATCTTCAGGTCAGAACACCGATCCCATGGGACCGATCAATCGAGTGACGGTTCATCACACGGCGACCGAATCCCCGGGAGCTGGCTCAAGGGACAACCTACGGGCGATCAAGCGCATTCAAACCTATCACCAGCGACCGGAATCCAAGGGTGGGAAAGGGTGGGCCGATATCGGTTACCACTACCTCATTGATACAGGTGGTCGGCTTTATGAGGGCCGGTCGCTCAAGCTGCAGGGGGCTCATGCCGGTGGAAGCGCGAACGAGGGAAACATCGGAGTTGCCTTGATCGGCGATTTTTCGACAGGCATCCCATCTCGCGAGCAAACCAAGGCGCTTCGGCTCTTCATCGGAGACTTGCGCCGGGAACATTCGATCGAGATCAGTAACATCTATACTCACCATCAGCTCCGCGAGGCTTCGGAAAGGGGGGGCACTCTCTGTCCCGGGCCGGCCGTCGAGAGGATCGTGGAGCGGCTTCGAAAAGACCTGGTTGCGGGCAAGACCCGATCGGATCGCCGGCGGAACTCCGGGGGAGTCCGGCATATCGTGCGTCGTGGTGACAACCTGTGGCGCCTCGCTCAGAGCTACGGAACAACTGTAGCGGAGATTGTCCGGGCCAACACAATCGTTCGGGCCGATCAGATCCGGGTGGGTGAAGTCCTCGCGATTCCGGTAGCGACCCCCTGAGTCCAGATTCTGGCCGGTTTATACGGTAAATTGGTCTTGCGGCTAACTCTATAGCTTGCTAGCTTTTAGCTGGTACTTGTGTCGATTTGCGGATTCATGCAAGTCGAGAGAGTTCGCTTCGCCCTACAGGAATCTCTCCTCGGGAATCGATAGGGTGCGTGATCCGGGTTCGTTGCCCGGCTCCACGGATTCCTTATATCGAGGATCAAAGCGATGAGTTCAAAAGCTGTATTTCTTACCTTGGGTCTCCTCCTTGCGATTGGAGGATTGGTCGCGGTAGCAGGTATACTCGATCACGACACCAACCCTACTCCTCCGGCTCCGAGCCCTGGAGGTGGTGATCCCCAGATTCCCGACATGGCGGCCGAGCCGTCTCTCAAATTTCGTGCTTCCACCGAGGGACTGCCCCTTGGGGGAGAATGGCGCGGAGGTCCGGTCGTCACGGATCTGAATGGAGACGGTCATCTCGACATCGTGTGTTGTGTACGAAAGGGAGATGGTCTGTTCGCGTATCTCGGAGATGGGAAGGGTGGATTTACCGAGAGCATTGAAGGATTTCCCCGCAATCTCGGCTATGGCGGCTCTTCCGTCGCTGATTTCAATGCGGATGGAATTCCGGATATCGCTTTTTCCACCCACGGAGCTCCGATCCAGGTCTTCCTTGGAAGTAAAGAAGGCAAGTGGACGCTGGCTACCGAAGGGATCACCAACCAGGAGATCATGACCGATCTCGCCACCGGTGACGTCGATAATGATGGCGATCAGGACATCATTGCTTTGGCGTGGTCGGAAGGTGGTCTTGTTCTCTTCACGAACAAGGGCGATTGCACCTGGGAAACCCGGACCCTTTTCCCCGACGAGAAGAACATCTTTGGCAAGGAACTTCAGATTGCTGATGTTGATAACGACGGAAATCTGGATGTCGTTACCACCTTCTTTGGCCCGAAGGTGTTTTTCGGGAACGGGAAGGCTGAGTTTGAGAACAGGAGCCTTGGCCTACCGGTGCCTTTGACCGGGGGCGTTTTTCAGGGGGTTGCCACGACCGATCTGGACGGCGACGGAAAGCTTGAAGTGGGCTGTGTCTCCATGGCTCTGGCGGAGGAGCGCCTCCTGGGTATCGGCGTCTTTCGCCTCACCGAAAAAGGGAGCTGGGCCTCGATTTCCGAGGGACTGCCCCGAGGCGATCATTACTACGCCATCGATTTTGCCGATATGAACCATGATGGCAACATTGACTTGATTGCGTCCGGTGTGACGAACCGGGTGGAGATCTTCCCGGGCAAAGACGACGGAACCTGGGGAGCAGGCATCACGATTCCAGAATCCAGCAAGAGGGCGGTCCTTGGAGTCGGTGACTTCAACCATGATGGTAGAAACGATCTTCTTGAAGTCTATTCTTTCCGACCTGGTGGCGTCCGGGTCTGGCTTCAGGAGCCGACCCTTCAGGCACGACCTCAGTAGCATCTCAGCGCTTTAAGATGAACTCCAAGAGCGGGTAGCAGGCAATGACTGCTACCCGCTATTTTTGTTTTTGGATCTTGTACTTCACCTCAATGTCCGCTTGAACTTCCCTCAAACCCACAAGAGCCGATCGTGTTGATATAGTGTTCTCCCATGTCCACGACCCGATCATCCTTTTCACGACTCGATATCCTCTGGCTTCTTGGTTGTGTCTTACTCGCCCTTGTGGTTCGACTGGGTTTCCAATCGTCCTATGGGCACCGAATCGGTATCGACACCAGAGTTCAGGCGGATATCGACACTCGAACGTTCGATCTCTGGGCTCGAGCGATCAAGGATGGAGACCTCCTCTCCGAGAACTCCTACACACCGACCGATCATTGGTGGACCCGGCGAATTGCTGATTCGGACGAATGGGCCCGATGGCTCCCCGGGACGAAGTTTCACCAGAGCCCTCTTTATCCCTATTGCATTGCTCTTGCGTACTGGATCCTGGGAGATGGAGAGGCGGTCATCCCCACCTGTCAGGCCCTGCTCTCTGCTCTTTCCGTCGGCCTTCTCTTTCTTCTCGCCCATCGCTATCTGGGCCTCGTTGGCGCCATTCTTGCCGCACTCCTTTTGACGTTTTGCTCCCCCTCCGTCTTCTATACAGAGTTTCTTCTGCGGGCATCCCTTCTCGAATTTGTGGGAGTGCTGTTTCTGCTCCTGCTAGATCGAGCCATGGCTCTCATGCGCACCCGGGATTTCTTTGGGCTCGGGCTTGCAAGTGGGCTGGCCCTTCTCGCAAAGCCGGTTTTTCTGGTCGTTTTCCCCCTCATCGTTTTGGTGCTGTGGATTCAAGGAAAGGGAAAGGCTCTCATTCGTTCCCTCTCGTTCGTGGCTCTGGGTGCCGTGGTGGTTTGTTCGCCGGCGTTCGTGAGGAATGCCCTGGTCGGGGCTCCTGTTTTTTCTCTCACGACTCGAGGCCCCGCAGCATTCATCAATGGCAACGCGTCTGCGTCGGACGGGACGGAGTGGTTTCCCGAGAGGACGCGGACCGAGCTGCTGGATGGAAACGCGAAATCAATTCTGGGCGAAGCGGGTTGGTCGACCCTTCCCGTCGTTCCGGTCACCCTTGGAACTCATGAGGGGGTGGGTAGCTACATCCGGCTTCTTTTCCTGAAGACGACCGCCTTTTGGAACGCATACGAGATTCCCAACAACGTTGATTTTCCGGTGACTCGGGTGATGGTGCCACTTCTTCGGTGGCTTCCTGACCTGCGCTGGATACTGGCCCTGGGATTGATGGGTTTTGTCGCTGCCTTGTTTCAGTGGAAGAAGTTCTCCCCGATTCTCTTGTACACGATTTTGTTTTGCGGGGTGACCGTTGCCTTCTTCGTGGTCGGTCGTTTTCGGGCGCCGGTGACACCGGTACTCGCCCTTCTTTCAGCCCATGGAGTCCTCACGTTGGTGCGGCTCATTCGTGGGGTGGGGCAAGAGGCCTCCGGCCGAAAACGGAACGCTTTGATCTTGAGCGGGCTTACCGTTGTATTCCTCGCTTCTCTCTTTCTCGTCTGGCCACGGATGGCCGAACCTTCACTTGCCCGGGCCAAGTACGATCTTGCCTGGAGGGTTTCTGAAGAGGGGCGGGAGTCCATTCGCAAGAATGAGGGAGAGAAGGCACGTGAGATGTTCGAGAAGTCCCTTCTTCTCTATAATGAGGTTCTTCTCAGTCCCCACGACCCGGAACATCCCCGGCTCAAGATTGCCTCCCACTCTCAGACCGGGCGAATCTATCTCGAGACATTTGAGGACTACAACAACGCGGAGAGGATTTTTCGAGAGGTCCTCGCCATGATCGGGGATGGAGAAGCCATGGAGACCTTGCGAGACAAGGTCAATACCTACGCGAGTCTTGGAACTCTCTACCGGGTCCGTTTCGAGCGGGATCCAACCCGGATGGGGGATGCAGCGCGAGCTCTGGTTGAGTATCAGCGGGCAGCGTCCTTCGGGGAGCGGGCAGAAGAGCTTGGCATCATGAATGAGGATATTCGTCAACCGACCGCCTGGGTCCATTGCCTTCTTGCCGGTTTGGAGCTTCATCCGAACAATGACTGGGAGGCGGCGGAGAGGCACTACGCTCGATCCCTTGCCATCAAGCCACAATACGCGGGGGCGCTCTATGGCCTCGGGCGGATCTGGATCCTACAATCCAGGGATCGTTCCCTGGATGAGACACGGGAAAAGCTCGAGAATGGGCTTTTGTACCTGGAGAAGGCGAGCCGAGCCGACCCTCCTCCGGATAGCCCCGAGGTCCTGGCGGGTCTTGTGGCTCTGGGAAAGAGCCTTCTTGCGGGGAAATCAGGAGGTGATGATTGAGCTCTGTCCCAACGGAGTTCGACATTCGTCGGATCACGGAGCTTGAGGAGCTTCATGACGTCGAAGAGCTCCAGAGGAAGGTCTGGAACTTCGGCCCGGAGGATCTCGTTCCGGCCCGACTCATGCGCGTTTCTTCCAGGAGCGGGACCCTTGTTCTGGGGGCCTATGATTCCCGTCAATCCATGGTGGGGTTTGCCTATGGTTTCCCGGGAATTCGAGAAGGAAAGCTCGTGTTCTGCTCTCACATGCTGGCGGTGCTTCCGGAAATCAGAAACCGAAGTCTTGGTCGGGATCTCAAGCTTGCCCAGAGGAGCTGGCTGCTTCCTCAGCCCGTCGACCTCATGACCTGGACCTTTGACCCGTTGGAGGTCAAGAACGGCTACCTCAATCTTTCCAAGCTGGGGGCGGTGGCCGGCGAATACATCGAAAACCTCTATGGCAAGACGTCGAGTCCGCTCCATGGTGGGCTCGATACGGATCGCTTCTTCGTTCACTGGCATCTTCGCAGCGACCGGGTGAAGAGGCGGATCGACCCGGAGGTCAACACCGCGATCAAGTCCTGGGAGCGTCTGAATCAGGTCGGAGTAGATCGTTGTCTCAACCAGACGATCGAAGGGCCGGGGGGAGTCAGGCTTTGTCGGGAGGTCTCACTTTCTCGGGATGAACCGGAGCTCCTGGTGGAGGCTCCTTTTGATGCCAAACCTCTTCGTACCGATCTTGTCGAGGAGGGACGCCACTGGCAGCAAGAAATTCGACGGATGTTTCAGACTTACTTCGAGCGCGGTTACGTGTTGACCGACGTCCTGAAGAACGACGAGCGTAGGTGCTACTATCTGCTCGAGGCGGACCCGGCGATTGCTTGATACTCCGGGAGCTTGCTTTCCGTGTTCAGCACTTCGATGGTCTCTTCGGTGATTTCCGGTCGGGCGATGTTTTGGGGGATGATTCTGAGCACCGTTTTCAAGAGAGCCTTGGCGTCGTCGACCGTGTCATTTTCCAGCCTTCGCCTGGCAAGATCGTAGAGCACTTCGGCGAGCGGTGAACTCTTGAATCCCAGGGTGAAGCTAGCGTTGCCAAGAGCGTAATACTGTTCCGGATGCTCCGGTACGAACGGAAGACAGCGCTCCGAAAGGGTGAGCCTCAAGGTCTCGTGTTGTGACAGCCCTCTTGCGAAGTCGGCGAGCAGCGCGGCGTAGCGGGGTCGAATCCGAGGGTGGACTGTCTCTGGGTCCGGTAGTTTTCTGAGTGCCCAGGTCCCATGAGCCTTTGTGTACTGCCGGGTCCAGGATATCCGGTTCCCCTGTTCGACTTTCTTGTACTCGATCTTTGCTTGCCGCATCGCTTGTGTTCGATAATCGGAGAAGTCCTGAAGCGACAGGGAGAAGGGCGAAAGATCCGGGTCCCAGCCGCCGTCTTCGGATTTTTTTGCATGGTGAACAGAAAGAGCAAAGACTCTTGTCGGGCGGAAGCTCACGTCCTTTTCAAACGTGATGTCTTTTCCATCCCACCACATCCTGGCGAAGGCGAACTTTCCCTGCTCGTTTGCCAGGCAAATCTGGACCGGAATGGGTGAGGAGGAACTGGAATCGGAATGTGTCATCGTGACTTTTGCGGTGAACTTCTTCTTCGTTTTTTCTTCTACTGTTTCAATGTTTGCCTGCAAGAGATCGAGAGTCTTCGTTTTTGTCGCCTCTTTGAAGAAGCCTGCGAGTTGGCTCTGGTATTCCCTGTCGTTCTTGTCGAGCGGCTCCGGCGCGTGACCAGCGCCCTGCATGAGCCAAACTCGTGCTGGAGACGTGAGTTTCTCTTTGACTCGCATCGTGCTCGTTGGCGGGAGAAGCTGATCGCGGACCCCATGCATGAGCAGCACCGGGCACTTGATTTTCGGCCCGGTAAAAAGGGGATCAACCGCCGGGATGATGACTGCGTTCAGGCCGCCAAGAATCATCCGTTCGGCGAAGGTGGGTTCCTTGGGTGCGACCATTTTCAGCATTTCGCTGGGGAGAAAAACATCTTCCACCGCGACGGCTCCCACCGGGTTGGTGGCAGCGAGGGTCAAGGCCAGGACAGAGCCGAGGGAGACACCAAAGATGCCGATGTCTTTTGGATCATTATTGAGTTCGTTCACGACGAAGTTGTAGGCCGCCTGAGCGTCGCCGGGAAGGGACATGACGGAAAGTTCACCATCGCTTCTTCCAAACCCCTGATAGCTGAAAAGAACAACCGAAAGGCCTTCATCAACGAGAGCCCTGGCGTAGGGCAACATGTAGGAGGCGTTTCCCGAATTGCCCATGCAAACGAGGATCAGGGATGGGGAGCTCTCCACATCGAAATGATAGCCCCGGAGCGTCATGTTTGCCGGGTTCTTGAACTCAATCAACCGTGGCGACAGATCGAGGGCGGCGGCATCGACGATGAGCTTATCGGGAAAGAGGAAGTTCTTGCTGATCGGATCCGATGCCTGGACGGTGCTCGTGCCTGCCAGGAGGGTCAGGGCGGCGAGAATCAGATGGATGGGTTTCATGTTTTGACTCCGGTCGTGAGGGGGGCGACTGAAGAGAGCTACTTCGCTGCCACACAGGAGATTTCAACGCACGCTCCCTTGACGAGCTCGGAGACCTCAACACACGCTCTTGCCGGGGGAGAATCGCCAAAATATCTGGCATAGACCTTGTTCATGGCCGCATAGTCGTTCACGTCCGTCAGGAACACGGTTGCTCGAACCACATCGCCGTAGTCAAAGCCTGCCTCTTTCAGGACGGAACCAAGGTTCTGGATGGCCTGATCTGTCTCCCCTGCTGCCCCTCCCTCGGCGAGATCTCCCGAATCTGGATGGAGGCCGAGCTGTCCCGAGAGGTAGAGAGTATTCCCGACCAGGACCCCGCCGCTGTAGGGGCCAAGGGGATGTTTGGCGTTGATGAGGGTTCGGGGCGTTGCGCAGCTCGATCCGAGGGCAAGGGCCAGGAGTGAGAATCCCAGGGCAAGGAAAGTTCGGTTCGTGAGTCGCATTGAGGTTTTCCTCCACGAGGTGTTTCGGTTCTATGGGCCAGTGGCCTCAGGTTCTTGTCGCCAAGGTGGTTCTGCGGGTAGATTTGACCAGATAACGCTGCATTGCGAGAGACTTATCCGGGCAAGCCTGTTGTCGAGGGCTCGCTGGCTTCAGGTCTTCCTTGGAGAGTTCTTCAAGTTTGCCTCGAGAAATGACGAATGTTGGGACGAGTCTCCTTGACCCCGAAAACCCTGCGTTGGAGCGTTGCTATGCGAGGATTGTTACGAGCGATCGCCGGACCGGCATTCATTGCGTTGCTTGGAGTTGGCGTTTTTTCCGCCGAGGCGGGAGCTACGGGAACCAAGGACGGTGACCAGCGAGTCCGGATCAGTTTGAAAAACGGAGCAATTTTCGACGGTATCGTCCGTCAGGGAGTCCTGTACGAGAGGTTGAAGAAGGGCTGGTTCCAGACGGTCGAGGAGCGAGAAGCCCGCAGGGACGATGGGGTCCGGATCTGGTATCCAGGATTTGCCCAGGGGTTTGTCTTCCTGCGAAAAGGGGACATCCGCAAGATCGAAAAGCTCAGTCGCCTCCAGAGCAAAGAGGCGCAAGAAATCCAGGAGATCGTCTCCAACAAGGCCAAGCGAGCTCTTGAGGTTTACGAGGAAGTTCTCCGGGCAAGAGAGGAGAATCTGGCGGCCAAGAACCCGCCGGCTGATCTTGTCGCACGAGCCGACGTCTCGGACCAGGAGGATTGGATTGCTCCTGCCCGGCCCATTGGTGTTTATCCCGTTCTTGACCGGTTTCCTCCGGAAGATGGGTGGAGTGAGCGCAAGGCTCAGAAGATCGAACGGCGCAAGTGGCTGATCGGGGTCTTTCCCGATAGCAACGAAAAGGCCTTTCTCTCGGTTCTTCCCCGATGGAAAGAGCAGAAGGTTACCTGGGATAACCAGGCAATCCTCATCGCCCAGCAACAAAAGAAAGAGGCCTTGAATTCTCCCGGGACGGCAAACGCCAAGACCGCTTTTGTGCCCACGAAAATGGTGGACAATTCTCCTGTAGAACCTTCGGTCACCCCGGCGCAGGCTGCCCCGGAGAAGAGTCAGGCTAGCCTCTTTTCCCCGTCGACAACGGTGAGTCAACCATCCCCATCCTTCCCGGCGAAAAGCGCCGGAGCTGGCTCTGGCTTCGTGGGAGATACCAAGGGAACCAGGGGATCGGTAGTCCCGAAGACGCCGAAGAAATCGGGGGCAACCAAGAGCCCTGCCGTCGTTCCCACCACCCCGAAAAAGAGCAGCACGGGAAAAGATCCCGAGTAACACCGGGATCCATGGGGTTTGGGCCCCACGCTCTATGTTAAATTAGTCGTGTGAGCGTCCTTCAAGAGAATCCAACCATGTTCAGGGATGAAGGAGCGACTTCCCCGGTAAAGCCTCTGAGTGGATCCTCTCTCCGAGACCAGCATTTTCGAAGTCTGGTTTCCGGGGAGAAAACCGGCTTGGGCCCGGCGTCGCTTCGATTTCTCCTTTCCGGTCTTTCGGGACTGTACGGGGGGACGGTGTGCCTTCGAAACGCCCTCTATGATCGAGGAGTGTTTCGCAGTCACCGAGCATCTGTTCCAGTCATATCCGTCGGAAACTTGACCACGGGAGGAACAGGCAAGACTCCCTTTGTCGTCTGGCTAGCCCAGCGTCTCCAGGAACGAGGCCTCCGACCCGGCGTCTTGACCCGCGGCTACAACCCGGGTGGCGGCGGGATAGGCGACGAAGATCACCACGAAAGTGACGAGGTCACTCTTCTTCGCCATCATCTGAAAGGCGTACCGGTTTGCGTCGGTCCGGATCGGGTCAAGAATGGGAAAGAGGCGGTGTCTCAGGGCGCGAACGCCTTGCTCCTGGACGACGGGTTTCAACACCGGAGGCTTGAGCGGGATGTCGACATCGTCCTCGTTGACGCACTCTGTCCGTTCGGCTTTGAGCGTATGCTCCCCCGAGGTTTCTTGCGAGAGCCATTTGCGTCCCTCCAGCGGGCCACCGGATTCGTTCTGACCCGGGTTGATCAGGCAGGGGCGCAGCGGGCCAGCGAGGTGCGACGTCGCCTCGAGGAGCTCGCTCCCGGCAAGCCAATCGCGGAGGCGTGCCACCAACCGGCCGAGATCTGTTCTGTTTCCGGGGGAGAGTGCCAGCCGCCTTCGAGCCTTGCGGGTCGGTCGGTGGTGCTGGTGGCGGGGGTTGGCAATCCAGAGTCCTTCCTGGCTACCGTTGGGTCTCTCAAGGCCAATGTTCTTGGCAGCCTCTTCTTTTCCGACCATCACATTTTCACGGCAGCCGATGCGTCGGTGATCCGCTACCACGTGGTAGACACGGGGGCCGACCTCGTCCTCACGACCGAGAAAGACGTGCGTCGGGGTGAGGAGCTCGTCTGGGCCGGCGTCGAGACCGCTTATCTGCGGGTCGAGATGAAAATAACGAGGGGTGAGGAGGAGCTTCTTTCCATGGTCGAGGACGGTCTTTCCCGCCACCTGGATCGGAGCACGGAAACTCAGAGTTGACAAGCAGTTCTGTATTTGCAGAATCGCAATTGCATGGCCGTAAAAGTCACCCAGCTACTCGAGTATGTGGCAATCCGCGCGCTGACCGCGATCGCTCAATCCCTACCCTTTTCGGCGGCGGCTCGCTTTGCGCGCTGCGTGGCCGATCTCACGTGGGTGATTGATCTTCATCATCGCAAGATAGCCGCGTCAAACCTCAATCTCGCGTACGACAATTCCCTCTCCCCCTCCGAGGTTCGTTGGGTGACGCGGGGAGTGTATCGACATCTCTTCACCTGTGCGGTGGAGATGTTGTTCATGTCTCGGCGGCTTCGGGGTGACAACTGGAAGCGATTCATCCGGATCCGGAACCTGGAATATCTGGAAAAGGCTCTCGCGTACAATCGGGGAGTGGTCTTTGCGACCGGCCATTTCGGCAACTGGGAGGTCATGGGGGCTGCACTATCCGGCCAGTGGGTCCCCATCGCATCGGTTGCTCGTCCCCTTGCCAATCCTCTCCTCAATAACTACGTCCGGAAGGTCCGCGAGGGGTTCGGGCAGAAAATTGTCGAGAAACGGGGCGCCCTTCGAAAGCTTGCCCGGGTCTTGCAAAACGGGGAGGGGGTCGCCTTCCTCGTCGACCAGAACGATCGACATGCGGACATTTTTGTCGACTTCTTCGGGCGAAAAGCAGCGGCGACTTCGGCATTTGCAGCTTTTGCTCTTCGGTTTGAATGCCCTGTCGTCAACGTGTTTTGCCGACGGGTCGGTGATTTCGAATTTGAAGTGATCTTTGCCGATCCCATCATTCCGGACCCGAGCCAGCCTCGAGAGGAGGAGATCTTGCGCATCACGCGGGAGTGCAATGATCGGCTCGAAGAGGTGATTCGTAAGGACCCGGATCAATGGCTGTGGCTCCATCGACGATGGAGGACACGTCCTCCGGAGGAGTCATCGGTCACGGAGGGAGCCTTTGCCTAGTACCGACCATCGGGAAGGGGCAAGGTCGTTCACGGGGGAGAAAGTCCGGTGAGTCAACGCCTGATCGAGCTGCTCCTCACGGAAGAACCTCCCAAAGTCCTCGTGATCGGTGATCTGATCCTGGATCGTTATCTTCGGGGAGAAGTGAAACGGATCTCCCCCGAGGCTCCCATCCCGGTCATGAAGCTCGAGGAGGGAGAGCCGGAAGATCGCCTCGGCGGCATGGCGAACGTCGCCCACAACCTTCTCCGTCTTGGAGCTTCCGTCTTTTGTGCTGGAGTGGTGGGGGATGACCCATCCGGGCGATTTCTTTGCCAGAAGCTCATCGATGCGGGAGCTGATGTCTTGGGGGTCATTCAGGCGAATGATCGTCCCACAACGCGCAAGACCCGGATGATCTCCCTGGGGCAACAAATCCTGCGCCTCGATCGAGAGGTGAGCCGGGACCTGACAGACGCGAGTCGAACCGAGCTCATTGCCGCCGTCGTGGAGGCGGTGGGTAAAGTTGACCTGGTGGCGATTTCCGATTACGCCAAAGGGGTTGTTTCGGACGAGTTGATCGCCGCAACGATCAAGGAGGCCAAGGAAAAAAACGTTCCGGTCGTGGTTGATCCGAAGTCTCTCTCTTTTGAACGATATCGGGGAGCTTCCGTGCTGACCCCGAATCGAAAGGAGGCGGAGGAGGCAACCGGGATCACCCTCGATGACCGGCTCAGCAACATCCATGAACTATCCTCGTCGATCTTGAGCTCGGCCGATCTGGGGGCGGTAGTGATCACCCTGGGGGAAAGGGGGATGTTCCTGGCGCGACGCTCCGGGGAGTCCCTTTTGGTACCTCAGCAGGCCAGAAGCGTCTATGACGTTACCGGGGCGGGTGACACGGTGCTTGCTCTTCTCTGTCGGGCTCTGGCCGGAGGTGCGGATCTGGCCGATGCGGTTCAGCTTGCCAATCTGGGCGCGGGAATCGTGGTCGGGCGGCTGGGAGCTTCGGCGGTCAGTCCGGAGGAGTTGCTCTCGGCCATGAGCGACTCTCCCTATGCTGTCTCCCCCAAGATCCTGCCGTTGAAGGACCTGGTCGTGGCCCTTCAAGAGCGGAGAGATCGGGGGCATCGGATTGTTTTCACCAATGGGTGCTTCGACATTCTCCATCCGGGGCACGTGAAATATCTGAAGTTTGCCCGGTCCCGGGGGGACCTTCTCGTGGTCGGGCTGAATAGCGATTCTTCCGTGCGGAGCCTCAAGGGGCCGACCCGACCTGTTCAAAAAGAGGATGAGCGGGCGGAGGTTCTGGCTTCGCTCGCTTGTGTCGATCACGTGGTGGTCTTTTCTGATTCGACCCCTCTTGAGCTCGTCGAAGCGGTTCGCCCGGATGTTCTGGTCAAAGGCGAGGATTGGCGGGATAAGGGGGTTGTTGGCCGGGAGTTTGTGGAGGCCTATGGCGGGGAAGTCTCTCTGGCGCCCATGCTTCCCGGGGTTTCCTCCTCCGAGATCCTCCGCCGGGTTTCAGACAAAAAGGACAAGGAGGAGGCTTGATCGGGACCAAAGACCTTCCCCGTTTGCAGAGCATCATCGAATCGATGAAGGGGGCGCGAGTCGCCGTCATCGGTGACTTGGTCGCCGACCACTACCTCTATGGCCTTCCGGAGCGGCTTTCTCGGGAGGCTCCGGTCCTGGTCATTCGCTATGAGGGGGAGGAGGTTGTTCCCGGAGGAGCTGCCAATGCCGCCTTCAATTTGGTGAGTCTGGGAGCCCAGGTGGACCTCCTGGGAGCGGTGGGAGATGACGATTTTGGGAGCCAGCTTCTGACGGCGTTTTCAGCGGAGGGCGCATCGACCGAGGGGATCGTGGTATTCTCGGACAAGCCCACCGTGACCAAAACCAGGGTCCTGGCCGGAGAGACGCTGCGGACCAAGCAGCAGTTGCTTCGGATCGACCGGGAGCCGGAGAGGTTTTACGGGGGTGATGCGGAGGAAACTCTCCTCGAGCATCTGGACCGGATCCGGGAGGACGTTCAGGCGTTTGTTTTCTCGGACTACGGATATTTTACGGTCACACCACGAGTTATTTCTCGTGTGCTCGAGATTGCCGCCGGGCGACCGGTGGTGGCGGACTCCCGGTATCGTCTTGCGGAGTTTTCCGGGGTTACGGCGGTGACCCCCAACGTTTCCGAGGCGGAAGTCTTTGCCGGTGCACAGATTGTGGATCGGGATGGGGTGCGGGCGGCGGGAAAGAGAATGCTTGCCCAGCTTCGATCGGATTCCGTTCTGATCACCCGAGGGAACCAGGGGATGGCTCTTCTGACCCGGTCTGGCGAGGAGTTTTTCGTCCCGGTGATGGGCGGCGAAGATGTGGTGGATGTTACGGGAGCGGGAGATACAGTGGTGGCTGTCCTCACTGCTGCATTGGTGGGCGGAGGGTCGCTTCAAGAGGCGACGATCCTTGCTAACAGTGCTGCTGGTGTTGTGGTCATGAAAACTCGGGCGGCGACGCTAACGCCGAGCGAGCTTCTGGAGGCTCTGTCACGGACGGCGAGCCGGTTGGATGGTTAGATAGGGTAAGGGAGGCAAACCATGGGACGAGGTCGAACCGGTCGCGCGAAATATGTCAGTGAAAAGATGGCACGTTATGTCGACGACCTCGATGAGCTTCGAGGGATCATCTCGCTTCTCCAATCCCAGGGAAAGCTTGTGGTTTTTACCAACGGCTCGTTTGACCTCTTGCATGTAGGTCACGCCCGTTGCCTGAAGGATGCGAAGAGTCGGGGGAATTTCCTCGTTATCGGGGTGAACACCGATGAATCCATCAAGGAATACAAGGACCCTGCTCTTCCGGTGATGCCGTTCGAAGAGCGAGTCGAGATGCTCGGCGCCTTCAGCTTCGTTGACTACATCACTCCGATTGCAGACCCTACGGCGGATCGGGTTCTTGAAATATTGAAGCCGGACGTCTATGCCAAGGGAACGGACTATACCCCGGATAACGTCCCCGAACGGGACACGGCACGGAAGGTCGGGGCCGAGATCATGATCGTCGGCGATCCAAAAGACCATTCCTCCCGGGATGTCATCTCTCGGATCCTGGCGATGAAGGACAAGCCCGGAGCGACCAAGGGGCGAAAGACGGCCAGCAAGAAGGCAAAGGTCGCCAAGAAAAAGCCCGCAGCGGCGGCCAAGAAGAAGAAACCAGCCACCAAGGCCAAGACTGCGGTCAAGAAGAAGGCGAGCACGACGTCCGAGTCTTCGGGCTCCAATGTGAAGAAGAAGACCACCACTACGAAGTCGAAAGCGGCTCCCAAGGGGAAGCCAAAGCCGGCTCGGAAGTCGACGGTGAGCAGCGCCAAGTAGAGGCCTCCTACAGAAGAGAGTGATGGATGTCCACGGGATTGTCGTCGGTACGGGGGAGGGTCACCCGCCGTGATGACGGTCAACTTCATGTGGCGGTGGAGGGCATGGCGACGCTAGCTTCTCTCTCCATCCACTCCGCAAGAGATGCAATCGCTCTTTCGGGCCGGGTGCTGAGGGATCTCCCCGATCGGAAGAACGTCTATCTCGCCGTGGGTGATAAAGGCTATTACCTCAAGGTCCTGAGGACCCGGTGGAGGAGGTTGGGCCGGGTCGACCGGAGGGGTGTTCGGGAGTTCTACAATCTTCTCGTGTGCGCAGAGCATGGGTTTGCCGTGCCGCAACCGATCGCCGCGGGGATCGATGCGCTCTCCGGAGAGTCGTTTGTTCTTGCGCGAGAAATCGAAGCGGGAGTGACGCTCGACGCTTTGGTGCTGGACCTGGATCCAGGAGTGGATCGGAGTCGGATGCGCGCCCTTTTGCTTGAAGTCGCCGACCTGACGAAATCCCTTCACGGGAAAGGGGTCTTTCATCGGGATTACTACCTCTGTCACCTGATGCTGGGAAAAGCTGGAGGAACCGAGACCCTCTTCTTGTTGGATGTGGAGCGAGTTCTCCTTGAACCGGCTCGAAGGTCGCGGTGGAGAATCAAAGATCTGGCCGCGTTGTCCTCTTCGGCTCCTGGGAATGTTGTCTCTCGATCAGATCGACTCCGGTTTCTGAAGAGGTATCTCGGTGGTTCTTTCCTGTCCCCCAGAAAACTTCGTGGGTTGATCAAGAGGATTCTTCGGAAAGAAGAGCGCATCTTGAGCCATGTGCCCAAGAAGGTTTCTTCGGAGGATGGGGGATGGGAATGAAGAAGATCGCTCTGATTCTGGATCGATTCAATCCCTCCCGGGGAGGCGCCGAGGCCTATATCGATCGGTTGGGTCGTTTTCTTGTCGCGAGGGGGCATGATGTTTGCCTGCTGACCGGAGAGCTTGAAGGTTTCGAGCCTTCTTTTCGCGCCGAGATTGTTCCTCCTGGAAGGGGAAGCCGGTTGAGAAGGGAAAAGGACTTCTCAAGAGGCGTCAGTACCTGTTGTGATCGGGAGGGGTTTGATGTGGTGCTCGGGGTGCGCCATACGCCTCAGGCTACGATCTACAATCCTCATGGTGGTCTCTTCACGGATGCCCTGAACAGAAGTGCTGCCTCGAGTGGGGGACCGGGGATTGCGCGGATCAAGAATGCTGTTCGGCGTTTGAATCCTACGATTCGCTATTTTTTGGGGGTGGAGGAGCGACTTGCAGGAGGGGACGCTCATTTC
The DNA here is from genome assembly GCA_029260825.1 of Planctomycetota bacterium. Taxonomy (GTDB): domain Bacteria; phylum Planctomycetota; class JACOTG01; order JACOTG01; family JAJDCM01; genus JAJDCM01. Next base: position 16,394 of record JAJDCM010000072.1, read on the forward strand.
GTAGCCGTTTCGAATCTTGTCGCGCGGAGGCTTGGTGAGGTTCATGGCGTGAATCACGATCGGATCCATGTCATTTTCAACGGGGTCGATCTCGATCGGTTTCGACCGATGACTGAAGGGGAGAAGCGGAGAGTTCGTCGGAAGGAAAAGATCCCTGACGATGGTTTTGTGTTTCTCTTCATGGGGCACAACTTCCGGCTGAAAGGTTTGAGTCAAGCGATTCGAGTTCTTGCGGAGGTTCGGGAGCGAGGGGTGGATGGGCGTCTGGTCGTTTGTGGTCGTGGCAAGCGGACTCTTGTATCTTCTCTGATTCAACGATTGGAGCTTGAGAGATACATTCAGTTCGTCGGGGAGACGAGTTGTCCTTGGGAGCTCTATGGCGCAGCGGACGTTTTTCTCCACCCGACTTATTTTGATCCATGCTCGCTGGTTGTTCTGGAGGCTTTGGCTGCGGGTTTGCCGGTCGTGACGACGGAGTGGAATGGCGCTTCTGAGTTGCTGTTGGGTGTGCCGGGGATGGTGGTTGCGGATGAGCCATCTCGAGTTGAGGAAATGACGGAGGGTGTGATGGCTCTTGCGCAGAGTCGGGAGTTCTGGAGGCAAACGAGTGACCTTGCCCGGACGATTGCAATGAGGCATCCCTGGGAGGAGAAGCTGGTGGCAATGGAGAAGGTTCTGGTTGAGGGGCGTTCCTGATGAAACTCGCTTTCTTTGTAACGAGCATTACCGACCCGGCGGCCAAGCATCGAGTCCTGGACTTTCTTCCTTCCCTGCAAGAGGAAGGGCATAGCTGTGAGGTCCGGGAGATTCCCAAAGAGACTTCGGAGCGTCAGGTGTTGTTTCGATCGGCCGCCGACTCGGACGTGGTGTTTCTGCAGAGGCGGCTCATGAACTTCTGGGATTTGAGGCGGCTTCGTCGGTACGCGAAGCGTTTGATTTTTGATTTTGATGATGCGCTACCGTTTCGAGACTCAAAAGATGGGGCGGGGATCGCGCCGACTCGAAGGCGCCGTTTCTCTGCGGTCGTTTCCCGGGTTGATCTTGTGCTGGCGGGCAATGCCTATCTTGCGGACCTTGCCAGGAAGGCGGGGGGGGAGCGCGTGCGTGTGTTGCCGACCGCGCTGGACGCCGGTCACTTCGGCTTTCGCGGGGGGCGGAGGATTGAGGGCGAGAATGAGGCTTCTGCCCGCGATTTTCGGATCGGTTGGATCGGAAGCCGCTCGACTCTTCCCTATCTTGAGGCCCTGGCCGAGCCTTTGTCTCGGGCAAGTCAGGACCATCCTTCCATTCGCCTCGTGGTGATGGCGGATCGGCCTCCTCAAATGGAGGGGGTACGCACCGAGTTCATCCCCTGGGCCTCGGATCGTGAAGTCGGTTTTCTTCACTCCCTCGACCTGGGCCTGGCGCCTCTTTCGGATGATCCCTGGAGCCGTGGGAAATGCGGTTTGCGACTGCTCAAGTTCTTCTCGTGTGGCATTCCAGCCCTGGCTTCCTCGGTCGGGGTGCAGGGAGAGATGGTTCAGGAGGGGAAGACCGGGTTTTTGGTGGAGCCGGGAGACGATTGGGGGAAGAGGCTCTCGAGCCTGCTCGAATCGCCGGACCAGCTTGCCTCGGTCACTCAGGCTGCCCGGAAGGTTGTCGAGGAGCAGTTTGCCACCCAAGAGGTCTCCAGGAGTCTTTCGGGGCTCCTTTCAGGTTCGGCTGGTGATTGATGTCGTTCCGGCGGGGATCTTGTCGTTGAACCCTCCGCTCGGGGTCGTATGCTATTTCCGTTGTCGATGGCAATCCTCTCAACCCGGTGTTGTTGCAAATCCCAGTGCTTGACCTGACTCATATCACGTCTCTTCTTGTTCAGTCTCCGAACTGGGTCGGGGATGTTGTGATGGCCACTCCTGCCTTGCGCGCGCTTCGGAATGGCTTTCCTGACGCGAAGATCACTCTGTTGACTCGAAAGACGGGAAGCAAGATCCTTGCAGGTGCTCCCTGGTTTGATGACGTTGTCCTCTTTGATCGGAAGGCTGCCGACCGGGGGCCGCTTGCTCTTTTCAAAATGGCTCGAAAGATCCGCCATCTGGGAGTTGATCTGGCGGTGATCCTTCCCAACTCGTTCAGCTCGGGTTTGCTTGCTTTTCTTGCGGGGTGCCGCCGCCGGGCAGGGTACGGGCCGGGAAGATCCTGGCTTCTTACGGATTACTTGTCCCCGGTCATGGAGGGCCGTCGCCGTCGACCGGCGTACATGGTGGATTATTACGGAGATCTTCTCGAATGCCTTGGAATTCCTCGGGGCGAGAACCGTCTTGAGCTTTTTGTTCGCGAGGAGGAAGAAGCGGAGTGTGAGGCCTTTCTTTTCCGCCATGGTTTGAGTGATGATGAGGGGGCTCCCCTTGTGGCTTTGAATCCGGGGGCTTCCTTTGGGCCCAGCAAGCTCTGGCTGACAGATCGTTTTGCGGCAGTAGGAGATGAGCTGGTCAAGCGGAATGGATGTCGCGTTCTTCTGCTCTGTGGGCCAGGAGAGGAGTCTTTGGCCGACGAGATTGCGTCGAAGATGACCCAGCCCGTGGTGAATACGGGTGCGGACATGGTCGGCTTGGGAGCTCTGAAGCCCCTGATGAGGAGGTTGAGTCTTCTCATTACAACGGATACCGGGGCCCGCCATTTTGCCGTTGCTTTTGGAAAGCCGGTGGTTGTTTTGATGGGGTCGACCGATCCTCGCTATACCCAGGGGAATCTTGAAAAGACGGTGGTGTTGCGAGAGGAAGTTGATTGTGCACCCTGTCATCTCAAGATCTGCCCGATTGACCATCGCTGTATGGAAAGAATTTCTGTCGACCGAGTCCTCGAGGCGGCAAGAACTGCATTAGGACGGTAAGAATTCGCTATGACCGTAAACATGATCATTGCTACGTTTGCCTGGGTTCTCCTCGTTCTGGGATTCCTCGCCAGGAAGAAACGCTCCCGGCACATCCCTCTCATGCATTCGGCAATCATCCTGGACGTGGGACTTGTGCTTTATCTCCAGGTGACTCGGGATGCGGTGCAAACTGCGATGGAGTTCTCGCTCTCGCTTCCCGAGCAGATTCACATCTTGTTTTCGACCCTGGCGCTTGTTCTGTACTTTCCTGTCCTGTATCTGGGTTGGGCGGTCGTGCGAGGGAAGAGCGGAGCACGTTCAAAGCACCGGAAGCTTGCGCTGGTAACCTTCGTCTGTCGAACACTTGGGTTCTTGTTCATGTTTTCGATGTGGCAATCACCGGCTTCTTAGCGACCTTTGCACGATCGAGGATGAATAGGCAGGTTTGATGCGAATCTCCGTTTGGCGAGTCTTGCTGGGAATGGTGGGTTGCATTTTCCTTTGTGTCTATGCGGGTCTCAACCCGCGGGACCCCCAGCTTTTTCAAGTCCTGAAAGACCCGAGCGCCTATGTCGGGAAAACGATCCAGCTCTACGTTGAAACCCGAATCGAAAAGATTACTGCCGATGGATTTCTCTTGAGTCAGGGAGATGTGACGCTTCGGGTGAGGGGGACGTTCGATGGTTTGGTTGTGGGGAACCAGGTTGGTGTTTCGGGCGTGTATCAGCAGGACGGGAGTCTTCTTGCGTCGGACATGGGGTCGGCGGACCCAACGCCACGCGAGTTTCGAAAATGGATTTCGGTCCTTGGGTTGTTGATTGTCGGTGTTTGTCTTCTTGCCAACCTCCGCTGGACCCGGGATGGGGTCGAGATGAGGTCCCATGCCTGATCTTGTTTCTCACATTTGTTCCGGAGTCGTCTTTGGGTCCAGGTTGCGAACGAGTGGCGCTCTTGCGGTGTTTTGTTTCGGGGTGATACTCCCTGATATTTTTACCCGTCCGCTCTACATCTTGTGGCCGAGGACCTACTGGTTTGTTCACCCTCTCCATGCGCCGGCCGGCATCGTGTTCTTGTGCCTTTTGTTCTCTGGGTTTTTCGTCGTTTCTGAGCGGCGGCGAGTGTTCTGGATCCTTCTTTCGGGGAGTTTTTTGCATCTCCTGCTGGACCTGACCCAGACCCAGTCTCATGCGTATCCGCTTGCATTTCCATTGAGCTGGAAAGGCGTTCACACCGGGATGATTCACCCGGATCATACGTTGTATTTACTACCGGTTTGGGTGGTCCTTGCGGCGACGGTGTTGGTCAGGAGACGGAGGAGGCGAGGGGCAGACAAAGCTGCTCACTGATCCTTCGGGTCAAGAAGAAAGAGTTCTATTTCTTTCCTGGTTCGCGTATTGTCGGGCCATGCGAAAAATCACCGATTCTTTTCTTGTCCTGCTTTCCCTCTTGTTGCTTGCCATGCCGAGCGTGAGCCAGGAACCTGCTCCGACCTCCTCGAGGGGACTTCAGAAAAATGAGGCGGGTGCATTTGAGGGATTCACTCTCATCACGCCGCTAGGAGCCAAGTTCGCTCTGCTTCTTGATATGAAGGGCGAGGTGGTTCATCGCTGGGAAACAACTTGTAGTCCGGTGAGCCTCTATCTTCTTCCGAACGGAAACCTCCAGCTTCTCGGACATCAAGATGCCGATTCGCGCTTCACCGGCCCTGGGGTCGGCGGTGGAGTGATTCAGGAAATTACCTGGACGGGAGAGCCTGTCTGGGAGCACGTCATTTCGAACGAGAAGCAGCTCATTCACCACGATCTTGAGCGATTGCCAGGCGGCAATGTCCTGGTCATTGCCTGGGAATATGTTCCGCGGGAGGAAGTGATTCGTCTCGGTCGAGATCCCGAACACGTGGACGAAAAAGGAATGTGGTTCGATACCGTCTACGAGTTGCGTCCAGGGTCGGATGGAGCCGAGGTTGTCTGGGAGTGGCATGTTCTGGATCATCTTATTCAGGACCACGCTCCAGATGGGGAAGATTACGGTTCCATTCCAGATCATCCCGGTCGCCTTGATATCAACTTTGATCATCGGGATCGTCGGCCTCTCACGCTCGACGAGATGAAGAATCAAGCCGAGGTGCGAGGCCAGATGCTTGCGCTTGGCTATATTGTCGAGGAAGACAAGGAAGCAAAAGAAGATGGCCGTCCGGGTCACACACCGGATTGGCTTCATACCAACGCGATTGATCATCATCCGGAGCTTGATTTGCTCGTCCTGAGTTCTCCGCATCTGAATGAGTTGTTCGTCATCGATCATTCGACGTCGTCTGCGGAGGCCGCTTCTTCGTCAGGCGGGCGCTGGGGAAAGGGGGGCGACCTTCTCTGGCGCTGGGGAAACCCACGTAACTACGGGGCGGGAAATGACGACGATCAGAAACTGTTTTACCAGCACGACCCGAAATGGCTTGCCGGCCAGGAAGCGGGGGATCTGAGAATCCTTGTCTTCAACAACGGGATGGGGCGCCCGCAAAGCCAATTCTCGTCGGTAGAGGAGCTCGTTCTTCCTTTTGATCGTGAGAAAGGGTTCGTGCGGGAAGGGGGAGAATCCTTTTTGCCCAGCGACCCTATATGGAATTATTTTGCGAAGGATGAATTTTTCTCTCCCTTCATTTCGGGGTCTCATCGAGTCGCGAATGGCAACACGATCATTTGTTCCGGAGTGCCGGGGCGTATTTTCGAGGTGACGCGAGATTACAAGATCGTCTGGGATTACCTGAATGTTCATGAGGGAGAGCCGATCAAGCTCCCCAATCCTCCACCTCCGACGGCGCTCTTTCGAGCCACCCGATTCGGGGCGGATTACCCGGGATTGGCGAAGTTGAGAGAGTAGCTCGTTCTGCTGTCACACGGGTTTTTTTTTGGGTCGATCTCGATGGGGTCATGACGGCGTGGGTATCTTTTGTTGAGAGTAATAATGAATATGATCACGATGAAGAAGATTTTGTTTCTGGGCTGCGCACTCCTTTTTGCCAATCCGGCCAGTGCCCAGATCAATGCCAAGTTGATGCGCTATGCGGATGTTTCAAGCTCACAGATCACTTTCGTTTACGGAGGCGATATTTGGGTGATGCCCAAGGCTGGTGGGCAGGCCGTTCAGGTCACTCATTCCCCCGGTGAAGAATCATGGCCTCGTTTCTCGCCCGATGGAAACTTCATCGGATATACGGCAAGCTACAACGGGAATCAAGACATCTATGTCATGCCGACTCTTGGTGGTGTGCCGACCCGGGTGACCTATGATTCTCATACCGACCGCATGCTCGACTGGCATCCCGATGGAGAGAGAATTCTCTTTGCCTCGGATCGGCAAGTCGCGACGCGGCAGCCCAAGAAGTTCTTTCTTGTCAGTAAGGACGGAGGCATGCCGGAGGAGTTGAAGGTTCCCTATGGTGAGCTGGCCAGCTTCTCGCCGGACGGAAATCGTCTGGCATACATAACCAAGATCACCGAGAACTACCCATTTAAACGCTACCGTGGTGGCTTGTCCTCGGATGTCATCGTCTACGATCTACTTGAAGATACGGCCATCAACATCACCAATAATCATGGAAATGATGGGAAACCCACCTGGGCCAAAGACAAGATCTACTTTCTGTCGGACCAGGCTGAGAACATGCGCCTCAACATTTGGGCCTATGATCCAGTAACTCAAGAATCGGAACAGATCACTCGGTTCGATGACTTTGACATTTCATTCCTATCGGCTGGCAATCAGGATCTCGTGTTTGAGGCTGGTGGCCGCTTGTACTTGATGCCTTTGGGGAGCTCGCAGTTCGAAGAGGTGAACGTCCGCGTGGTCAGTGACCTGTCTTCCGAGATGACGGGGTCGAAGGATGTTAGTCGGCAGATCCGGAATGTGACCGCGGCGCCAGGTGGCAAGCGAGTCGTGTTCGAGGCACGCGGAGAGCTCTTCAATGTGCCTTCAAAAGAAGGCTACGCCATCAACATGACGAGAAGTAGTGGAGCCTTCGACCGCAACCCGTCCTGGTCTCCTGATGGAAAGCTGATTGCATACTGGAGCGATTCGAACGGAGAGTACGAAATCTATTTGCAAGCGAGTGATGCCCAAACTGCCCCTCGCCAGCTGAGTAGCAGAGGGAAGGGATTTGGCTATGCCTTGTACTGGTCCCCCGATAGCTGTCATCTGGCCTTCATCGATGAGACGAATACAATATTCGCGATCACGGTAGAAAGCGGAAAAGTCGCTACCGTGGATAATACGGTCTGGAACGTTGGTCATGGTGGACGGTCTCGTTATTCAATTGCCTGGTCCCCCGACTCCAGGTGGCTTGCCTTTGAAAAGCGCGTTGATAATGGAAATGGTGCCGTTTTCTTGCATGAGTTAGCAAGCGGCCAATCTCATCAAGCGAGTAGTGGATATTTCTCAGACTCCGGTCCGGTTTTTGGCAAAGACGGGAAGTATCTTTTCTACCGAACCAATCGGAGCCTCACGGCAGTCTATTCAGATATGGATGGAACCTGGGTCTATCCCAATTCTACCCAAATAGCCTCGGTGAGCTTGAGCATGGATACTCCATCGCTTCTGCACGTAAAAAATGATGTGATCGACATGCCCAAAGAAAGCGAAAAGTCAGAAGGCGAAGAGCCGGAGGGTACTGAGCCTGCAAGCGATGAATCGGAGAAGAAGGAGGAGAGTCAGGAGGAAGAGACGGCGCCTGAGAGTGCCTTTGAGATCGACCTGGAAGACCTTGAAGCAAGAATTGCACTGCTCCCGGTACCACCTGGCCGCATCGGTGCCCTGATTCCGTTTGATGGAAAGTTGGCCTATGTTCGTCGGCCAAATTCGGGGTCTGACGGAGGGTCGGCGTCTTTGAAGTACTATGATTTTGAGGAGCGCAAGGAAGAGACGATCATCAGCGATGTTTCCCAGGTATCCTCCACGGCCGATGGCAAATCTCTCGTGGTTGGGAGTAAAGGAAAATACGGAATTGTGGCGCCAAAGAAGGGGCAGAAGATCGAGGCGCCGATTCCAACCGATGGCCTGGTCATGAATCACATCCCTCGTGAAGAGTGGAGACAGATCTTTGACGATACCTGGCGCCGCCATCGAGATTTCTTCTACGATCCCAAGATGCACCAGTTGGACTGGAGTGAACTGAGAGTACGTTATGGCGCCCTACTGGATGATGCCCGTACGCGTTGGGATATCGGCAATATCCAGCTCAGCTTGGTTGCAGAGCTGAGTGCGGGACACACCTATGCAAGGGGGGGCGACGCGGAATCCGTTCCTCGTCGAGTGACGGGGTTTCTTGGCATCGACTGGGAACTATCGAATCAACGATACCGCATCAAGCGTATCGTGAAACCTGCTGTATGGGATACAGAGGTCCGTTCTCCATTTGACCGACCGGGAGTGGACGTCAAGGCGGGTGACTCCATCTTATCCGTGAATGGGATTCCAGTTGATCCAGACAAAGATCCGTATGCAGCCTTCGAGGGCCTATCCGGAAAAACCGTGTCGTTGGCCGTCAGTCGATCAGGCAAGAAGGAAGACTCCAAGCCCCACACCATCAAGCTTCTCACTCAGCGGGAGGAAGGAAGTCTCAGAACACTTGAGTGGATTGAGAACAACCGGAAGATGGTCGACGAGCTCTCCGGTGGTCAGCTTGGCTACGTCTATATGTCAAACACAGCAAGCCGAGGACAGCTTGAATTGGTTCGTATGTACTACGGGCAGCTGGCGAAGAAGGGTTTCGTCATCGATGAGCGCTTCAATGGTGGCGGTCAACTTGCCGACCGCTTTCTGGAGCTGATGAAGAGACCTGTTGTTTACAATCTGCACTGGAGACACGGGAAGGACCATACTCATCCGGTAAAGACGAATACTGGCCCGATCGGAATGTTGATCAATGGCTGGGCAGGGTCCGGAGGCGATGGCTTGCCCTGGGCTTTTCAGGAGTTGAAGGCCGGGCCAATTGTTGGAGAGAGAACTTTGGGGATTTTGGTCGGTCCAGCAACCGGTCATCAGTTGATCGATGGTGGTTCCATTACTGTTCCAGGGGCCAGGCTCTATGATAATGACGGTCATTGGTTCTGGGAGGGTGAAGGTGTTTCCCCGGACTTCGAAGTCTGGGATGATCCCAACATTCAGTTGAAAGGCCGCGATCCACAAAACGAAAGAGTAGACGAAGAGGTCATGAAGTTGATGAAGGAGTCTCCACCCGGTATGACTCCGGCCCCGGCTCCGGAAGACAGAACGGCAAGTGGTTTGAACAAGCGAAAATAGAGTACCAGCGCATGTCAAGTGATCGTTGTTGATCTCATGGAACCGTCTCAGCGCAAAACCATCTTCTGTCGCCGGGTAATGTCAGCCCTGGTGAGGCTCCGGGGCTGGTCCCGTCTGCGTCTTGGAATCCATGAAATCGTCCTTGTGATCCTCTTGGGTTGGTTGCTCCTTTATGGCGTGATTCCCTCTCCGATTCCGGCTCCGGTGGTGGTGCCCTGTGGAGTGGATTGGATTTCCCTCGACGGTTTCCCGGTTTCCCGGCGGGTACTGAGAGGGTCGAGCTACCGTTTGGGGAGTCGGAGTCATTGCGAGGGGTCTTTATTCCGGGAGAGGACGGGGCTCCGGTGGTTCTTCATTTTCTGGAGTCGAGGGCGTCCATTACGAGGGGACTCGTTCAGCATCCCTTGTTGGAGGAGGTTCAGGAGCTCGGGCTGTCGTCGCTGGTTGTGGACTACAAAGGAGTCGGTGCTTCCGACGGATCCACCTGGCCCCCCGCACTTGATCGGGATGCATCGCTCGTCTATTCGGAAGCGGTCCGTCGCGCGGGGGGCGAGTCTCGTGTCATCATCCGGGCGACTTCTCTTGGTACCCTGGCCACAGCATCCCTTCTTGCTCGGGGGCATTCCCCTGCGTGCATCGTTCTCATCGCGCCTGTTCGGGCGGAGACGGTGGTGAAGAACTGGTCGTCGAGCGTTATTGGAGAGGTTCCAGGTTTCCTCCTCCGGCCTCTGGTTTCACCGCCACTTTCCGTAGACCTGGTGGAGCAGATCCTGAGGACTCGGGGCCATCTCGCTCTGATCACACCCGAGGAAGACTTTTTACTTTCTTCGGATGAGCAGGAGCTTCTGGAGGAGGCCGTCTATGAAAGGGCAATGGGTTGGATCACTCTCGGCAGGAGTCATGTGGAGCTCTGTATTCAAGCTCGGGCGCGACTGTTTCCTCTTGAATCTGGTTTCTATCGTGTTTTGATGGACCGGGAAATCGGGGAATGACAGGTGGGGTTTCTTGCGATCCGGTGGAGTCTCATTCGTTACCTCTTGAGCAGGATGTGCGGAACCGGGTATGATGTCGGGCTCCGTCAGCCAAGACTCTTGAAATGAGAATTATGCGACCTACCAGGCTTCTCTCCATCCTCGTTGCGTTTGCAGTCTTGATCGTGACCGGTTCGTGTTCACAAGAAGCGGTGGAGACTGCACGTCCGAACATCCTCCTCATTACCATTGATACGTTGAGGGCGGATCGACTTGGATCCTTCGGCTTTGACGAAGAAACGAGCCCTTTTCTTGATCAGCTGGCCGTTGATTCGACGGTTTTTGAAAAGGCCATGACGCCGATCGGAACCACCCTTCCTGCTCATGCGAGCATCTTCACCGGCCTCTATCCTCGGGATCACGGACTCAGGAAGAATGGTTTGAAGCTGGATGATCGATTTCTTACGTTGCCCGAACGCCTTCTGGCCGCCAACTATTCCACCCAGGCTGTGGTGAGTAAACCGTCCTTACTCAGTAGGGGCGGGCTTGTTCAAGGTTTTCGGTTTCCCCCGAATCCGGGGAAGTTTCGAACTGTGCCCGGACCTTCGATCAACACCGTTGCCAAGAAGTGGCTCTCTTCTCCCCGGAAGAAACCATTTTTTCTCTGGCTTCACTACTTTGAAGTACATTCTCCCTATCGTCTGACGCCGTACGCAAAGTCCCGGCTTGGCGGCTACAAGGGGCCCTTGAAAGATGGGGCTTCGACCGATCTCTTTTACAAATTTGGAAAAGAAGAGCTGCCGGCAACCGTCGAGAACCGGAACGCTCTACATACGCTTTATGGCGGTGAGGTGGCAGAAGCCGACAACCTCGTCGCAGATATCGTTCGTAGCCTGAAAGAAACCGGGCAGCTGGACAACACGATCCTCCTCATCACTTCTGATCACGGGCAATCTCTGGGAGAGCACGGCGAGGTGGGGCATGGAGGGCTCGTCACGGAAGAAGTGCTGCGAGTACCGTTGATTATTCATGGCCCGGGGGTGCGAAAGGGTCACCGGGTTTCCTCGAGAGTCAGTTTGATCGATCTCTTTCCAACGATCCTGGAGCTGGCAGGCGCTGAGCCTCCGCCTGGATGTTCCGGGCGCTCTCTGGTTTCAGCACTCTCGGGGGATGAGCTTGCAGAGGGGAAATACTTTGCGGAGACCAATATCGGAAAGAAGAATCCGGATACGGTTGCTGTCCTGGTTGGGAACAAGAAGCTCGTGGTCGGAAAAGATGGCGCCCATTTCATTGACCTTGAGCTAGACCCTCAAGAGAACTCGCCTCAGCCTCCGGGTGAGACCGAGTTGCTTCGGGAGATGATGGAGATGGCGATCCGGCACAAGAAAATCCAGCCTCGTTTTGAGGCGAAGGAAATGGGGGATGAGGCCCGAGAGCATTTGCGCTCGCTAGGCTACATCGAGTAGCCGGAAAGCCAATGGATCACCGGCCCAGACGATAGAGTTCGAGGAGATTCCGGATGGCTTCTGTTCCGTCGTTTCCTCCGAAGCCGGTTTTTCGGGGGAGGATGCTCAGGACTTCGTGCATCTGTGCGGCAGGGAGCGGCGGACGGCGTTTGCGTAAAGATCGATCCGTGGTCCATACCAGGAGGCTTCCGTTTTCATGGATGCCAACTCGTCCTATTTCTATTTCCTCTCCCGCTGCGAGGTAGGAATTCGCGAGGAGAATCCCGCAAGACGAATCGATGATGCAAATCTCCCGGGTCGATCGCACGGCGCACGCACCATGACCGGGAAGAGGAATGAGCTCGGCAATGGGCCCCGTAAGATTCACATGCCCTCTCCACTTGATCTCTCCGGTTCCAACGTGCACTGCGATGATCGCTCCGTCCTTGAGCCCAACAAGTAGGTCGGTTTCCGTCGTGAACGCAAGAGCGATAGGAGGTTGGATTCTCTCGTCTGCATCGGTGTTGAGGCGCCCCTGGATGAAGCTCCCCTCATTGAGCGTCAATCGACGGGTGAGGCTGGAATTCCCGATGTTGATCTCATAGATCCACACATCGCCTTCGTCTCCAAGGAGCGCCAGATAGGCACCGTTTGAGTTGATGGCGGCTGTCCCCGAGAGAGGAGGTCTTCCCATTTCTTCCTCGAAGACCGGCGGTCCTTCGATCTTTGTGGGAATCCAGGTGGGAACCCGATCTGGCGTGAGCGGCCGAAACGTCTCCAGGTCGATCAGCGCAAAAGGCGCGCCGCCACCGTGGTGCGTGAGAATCGGCTGAAACATGAATCGTCCCTGGAAAGTTGGTGGGGGAGATTCGCCGTCGATGGTCTGAAGAGCAATTGCCCCGGTGGCGACTTTGTCGTCCTGGATTCGCCAGATGTACCGATCTGGAAACCGACCGAAGGAATCGAGAGCGACCACATAGTCCCGGTTGTTCCATTGACCGGAGGCGATGATGGTTTGCCCCTGCCAGAGTTCCTCGAGTTCCCCCGTCTCAAGAGGATATGTTTCGTCGGATCCCCAGATCGCAATGGTTGAAAGATCGGGGCTCTTTGAAACCGGTTCCTTCGGCGCGAACGCATCCGCCCGAAATTGCTGGCCGGCGACCCAGTGTGCGCCGCTCGCCCCAACCTTCTGGGTGTTCGACCACATTGCTGCCTCGTCCATGATGCCGGGGAAAAACAGGGGCCAGGGGGTCATCTCCTGTCCGGATTCCGGGATATCGTAGTAGCTGATCTCTTCCTCTGGCTCTTTCTCCGGCTCTTTGCCGTAGGGAATTCGCAAAACATGAGTGATCGGAGTTGACCCGGCGTATTCGAGAAGCTTGGCAAGAAAGATGACTTTGGCTTCGTCTTTCGGGAAGGTGATCTGCTGAACTTCGTGCCGATCGATCTCATACCTGTGAAGGACCTCGAGAGAATCCAGGGCGAGGATCGTGACGTGGGCGGCATCGGAGACCAGAACGAGGCGATTTTCTTCTTCGTCGACGGCAAAGAGACGGGCGTTGGGGTCGGGCAGGAGTCGTGGTGCCCGATTGTCCTGTCGGAGGTAGAGTTGCCCTCGAAACCGGAAAGCGATTGCCCCGAGCTGACCCTCCATGCCTTCTCCTACGTCGGTAAGAGCCGGATACCAGTACCGAAACCAGCGCTCCTGTTCCGGCTCGATCACGGAGGAGGTACCGATTTCATTGCCGAGCATCGAGACGGCAAGAGGGATATCTCCCTGACGAAGGAGAGACTCGGAGAGACGGACGCTGGCGATCCGGCGTTGACGGTCCTTCTCATCTCTTTCTTGCGCTGTCTTTCTTTGCTCGCTCTTGATCTGGGATACGTAGGCAACGAGGCCAAGAATCAGGATCACGGCAAACGTGGCTGCCAGAAGAGTCACTTCTCGATTCCTTCGATAGGCGAGACGCATCCGGCGAAGAAGTGAAGGGCGCCGGTATTCGATGGGCTCGTGATGGAGATAATGCTGAATATCTCGATCGAGGTCGACCATCGAGGAGTAACGATCCCGGGATTCTGCTTCCAGTCCACCCATCAAGATGGTCTCGATCTCCCAGGGGAGCTTTCGCCCGAGAGATCGGGGTCGTTCCGGACGAATTCCCCCGAGCTTCTTGGTGGTCACGACCTCCAAGGTCGCCGTATCGTGGCCAAAGCAGCGATGTCCGGTGTAGACCTCATAGAAGGTGGCAGTAAGAGAGTAGATGTCGGTTGACGGGCCCACATCTCCTTCTGCCTGTGCGGAGCGGATCTGCTCCGGTGACATGTAGGCCGGAGTTCCAAACACCGTGCCTGCCTCGGTGACCAGAGTGCGCGCCTCGTGATGGCTCCTTGCGATGCCAAAGTCCATCAGTTGAACGTCGCCTCCCGGGTCGAGTTCGGTGGGGGACGTCACCATGAGGTTTCCGGGTTTGATGTCACGATGGATGAGGTTCGCCGCATGAACAGAGGCTAGAGCCGAGGACGCCTGGGAGAACCATCGAGATATCCCCACCGGATCTTGGTTGTCGTGGTTTCTTACGAAGTTGTCAAGGGGTTCTCCTTCGATCCACTCCATGACGATAAATGATTTTATTGGAGACGAATTTCTGAACGTCTCCTTGAACCAATCTTCCTGAGAAAGATTGATGGAGCGGGGAACGCTCCAGGTTTCCTGGCCGTAGCTGATGACGGAAACGATGTGAGGATGGTCGAGGCGGGAGAGGTACGCAGCTTCCTGCTGGAAGCGCGACTGGACGTCTTCTGAGAATCCATCCCGGAGGATCTTGATGGCGACAAGCCTCTGGGTGGAGAGCTGTCGTCCTCGATGAACCGTTGCGAAGCCTCCTTCGCCCACCTTGGGCCCGACGAGATGGTCTCCGAGGGTGACTCCGCGGATTTCCTCGGGGGCAAGTTTTCCCAGGAGCTTCTGGAAGTTGTCCTCTTGAATGTCGGTTTTCCCCATGAGTTGCTGAAGGCACTGAAGAAGCTCATGGGTGTGGGTTTCATCGTCAAAACGGGAGCCGTCTTCGGAAACATAATGGAGGGTTCCGTCCCGGTCGATACCGTTGAAGGCAAAGATGTTTCCATCCTTCTTGACGAACCAAGGTGACGGATAGGAACGATCTTCGGGAGGGCGATAGAAGGGTTGTGTCTCCTGGATCAGAAACTCCACGGCACGCAAAGATCGCGCAGCGTCGAGAAACCACTGGGGATCCGTGGGGGCATCGTGAGCGAGCCGGTTCCGGATCGAAATGGGGAGTGCGAGGATCTGGGAGAGAGTTGTCTTTTGCCGGATGGTTCCTCGGGTGAACGCGGCCAGGGGCTGGAGTCTCTGGATCCACTCCGGGGCGACCGTGGCATCGAGCCTGGTCAGCACCTGATTCAAGGTCGAAGCCGATTCGATGCGTTCTCGTTCTTCCTTTGTGGCCTGTCGAGTAGCAAGGCGGCGCGCCTTCTTCATGGACTGGAGAAGTCCGTTCCACGATCCCCACGAAGGTCGTTGCAGTCCTGCAAGGCTGGGGAACAGACAAGCCTCGACGATCTGGAGATCGTGGAAGCTCTTGAGAGCGAGGAGGGCAGTCCGGCGAACGTCTCCCTCGAGCTTGCGAAGGCTCTCTCGCAGAAAGGCTTCGGCCTGTTTTCCATCCTGTAGGGGCCCGGTTGATTGATGGTTCATTTCAACGCTATCGACCGGCGCGGCAAGGGGCTGGAGTCAGTCGGGGAGGCTTGAAGAGGGTCAGGATTGAACGACTCGCGAGAGAGGCTAAAGAATGTTTGCCGGTACTTTCGATACAAACTGAATGCCCACCGATATTTTGGAGAGCCCACAAGAGCAAGAACCCGATGGAGGCCGCCTCTACGGGTGCGCTTCCGGGCTCCGAGTCTGTCTTCTGTCCCAGCAGCTGGGTCACATCAGGAGTGGTGTGGGCTCCTACACCTCCGAGCTCATGGAGCAGTTGGTTCGAGCGGGCTGCGAGGTCACGGTCGTTGCCCCTCCACTCCTGAAGAGACCTATGGGAGTGGCCCGCCACATACCGGTGACTCCGTCTCGTTTTGATCCAACCCCGGGCGGCTGGGTGAGCCTTTCCATGGCCTTCCGTCGCCTGATGGGGAGCGAGAAGGAGCTGGATCCCCGCAACTTCGATATCTTCCATTTCACGGATGCGCGTGAAGCTCTCTGTGTTCCGGAATGTTTGGTTCCCATCGTGGGGACGGTTCATGACTGCTACGCTGCCCAAGTCCAGGGGAATCCTTTCTACTATCGAAGACTGTACGGTGATGGATTCCAGCGGTATGCCTATTATCACCTGGCTCGTTCGTTAGAGCGCCGGGCCTATCGGAAGGTCGATTGTTTGCTTGCTAACTCGAAGTATGTGGCTGATGCAATCAACCGCACGTTTGACCTCGTTGACCGGAGAGTCGAGGTCTTTCATCTTGGGCTGACCCCTGGCGCTGAAGTGAAGACGTTGGATCTTCCTCTCGACGGTGATCCTTCGATTCTCTTCGTCGGGTCCAACTTCTTTCGGAAGGGGTTACCGGCTTTGGCCAGGGCGGCGGCAAGCCTTGCTCGGTCCGACTTTCCCCAGATCAAGGTTCATGTGGTCGGAAAGGACCGCAACCAGGGCGAAATCGAGAAGTTGCTCCAGCAGCTTGGAATTGCCGATCGCTTTGTTTTCCATGGCTGGACGGATCGCTCCAAGACTCTTGAGCTCTTTCCCCGGGCCACGATCGCATGCGTTCCGTCCCTCGTTGAAGCGTTTGGCCTGGTCTATCTGGAAGCCATGATGGCGGGGACCCCGGTGATCGCGGGGAGTCGGGGCGGAGCGGCCGAGTTTATCGAGCATGGAAAAAGCGGAATGCTCGTGACTCCTGACGCGCCGGACGAGATCGCTCAATGCATCAAGCGGATCAGCACAGACACCGAGCTTTACTCCCGGCTTGCTCTGAATGGAAAAAGAGTCGCACAGCAGTTCTCCGGGAGAAGAATGGGGCGAGAGACTCTCCGCGTGTACCATTCTCTGCTGTCGAAGTCTCGTTCTCTTTCCTGAGGCTTCCGACTTTCGTGTGGCAGAAACGACCATGAGGAAGTCCAAAGGGAAGAAGGCCATAAGGCGCTCTGCTCCCTCTCCCTCCAGCTCTGAGCATGATTTGGGGGCTCGCAAGGCTTTCAGGTGATTGTCTCTTGTTTCCTCGGTAAGGTCGATGACCTTTGCGTCCCGGAGAACTTTTTCCAGGGCCTTCTCGTCAACGGGAGCTCTTCCATCGTCGGTAAGGACAGTGGCTTCCTTGCAAGTTGAGCACTTGGTCACAACGACGGTGTAGACGGATTAACTCTTCTTGTCGGAGAGCTTTCCCTGGACGTAGGCGTCGGCCAGAAGAGTGGCCAGCTGAAGGTCGTTCACGCCTTCCCCCATTTCCTCCTGCAAGCCTCTCTTCGCGGTTTCCCAGACCTCAAGAGCCGA